>NZ_JADNAX010000002.1:0-383931 GCF_015550495.1 Romboutsia sp. 1001713B170207_170306_H8 | reverse complement strand
TAGGAGCGAATGCTATACTTGGAGTTTCTATGGCTGTAGCAAGAGCTGCTGCTGAAGAATTAGGATTACCATTATTCCAATACATAGGTGGAGTAAATGCTAAGCAATTACCAGTACCAATGATGAACATATTAAACGGTGGAGAACATGCTGATAACAACGTTGATGTTCAAGAATTCATGATATTACCAGTAGGAGCTAAATCATTCAAAGAAGGATTAAGAATGGGAGCAGAAGTATTCCATTCATTAAAGAAAGTTCTAGGAGAAAAAGGTCTTGCTTGTGGTGTAGGTGATGAAGGTGGATTCGCTCCAAACTTAGGATCAAACAGAGAAGCTTTAGAATTAATAGTTGAAGCTATAGAAAAAGCTGGATACAAGCCAGGAGATGACGTAAGATTAGGTCTTGACGTTGCTGCTACAGAAATGTACAACAAAGAAACTAAGAAATATGTTTTAGCTGGAGAAGGAAAAGAATTAACAGCTGAACAAATGGTTGATTTATATGAAGATTGGGCAAATAACTTCCCAATAGTAACAATAGAAGATGGTCTTGATGAAGAAGACTGGGACGGATGGAAAGTATTAACTGAAAGATTAGGAAAGAAAATACAATTAGTTGGAGACGATTTATTCGTTACTAACACTGAAAGATTAGAAAGAGGAATAGATGCAGGTGTTGCAAACTCTATACTAATAAAAGTTAACCAAATAGGTACAATAACTGAAACTTTAGATGCTATAGAAATGGCAAAGAGAGCTGGATACACTGCAGTTATATCTCATAGATCAGGAGAAACAGAAGATACTACTATAGCTGACTTAGCTGTAGCTGTAAATGCTGGACAAATAAAAACTGGTGCTCCATCAAGAACTGATAGAGTAGCTAAATACAACCAATTATTAAGAATAGAAGAAATGGTTGGAGAACAAGCTAGATATTGTGGAATGAAATCTTTCTACAATTTAAAAGATGAATCAAAAATATTAGTAAAATAATATTAAGATATAATAACTAAGCCTATATAATTTTTATATAGGCTTAGTTTTTTGTTTTAAAATAACTACTTAAGAATCTTATTATGAAGATGAAATGAATATTAATTATAAATAGGTATGTAATATTTTATAAAAATGCATATAAAGAACACCAAATCTATGCAAAAATATAAAAAAACATGTTAAAATTTAGTCAAATGAACGATGAAAGTGAATTTGGAAAACGTTTATAATATAAGTATAAAGCATAGGTTTTCCAAAATAAAATTGAGGAATTTTGGAGAATATTAGAGATAATTTAACTGTAATTTTAAATGTTAAAAAAAAAACAATTATAGGGGGAGGAGTAATTTATGACAGAGGTAAGTAGTACACAGATGATTTTAGGGCTAGTAATAGGGATTGGAGTATTAATATTCCTATCTATGAAAACAAAGGTACATACATTTTTAGCACTAATTTTTGCAGCAATGATAACTGGATTAATTGGGGGAATGGATGTATCATCAGTATTATCTTCAATAACAACGGGATTTGGGAACACATTAAGTAGTACAGGTATCATAATAGGTTTAGGAGTAATGATGGGAGCAGTTCTTGAAAAATCGGGAGCAGCAGAGCAGCTAGCTTTCTCTGTAATAAAACTTGTAGGTAAGAAAAAAGAAGAATGGGCACTTGGAATTACAGGATATATAGTTTCAATACCAGTATTTGCAGATTCAGCTCTTGTAATACTAACGCCACTTGCGAAAGCACTTTCTAAAGTTAGTGGTAAATCAGCTGTAAGTTTAGGTTTATCATTAGCTATAGGTCTTCAACTTACACATACTTTTGTACCTCCTACACCAGGACCTTTAACAGTAGCAGGGTTATTAGGAGTAGATGTTGGTATGATGATACTATCAGGTGTACTTGTAACAATAATACCATTCATAGTGTGTATATTCTATTGTAAATGGATGGGAACAAAAGTATATCAAATTCCAAATGATAGCGGAGATGGATATACTAAAAAAGAATTTAAAAAAGAATACATAAAAGAAATAGAAAATGTAGAGGAATTAATGAAAAATAAAGATTTACCACCATTATTAATGTCAATATTACCAATATTAGTTCCATTAGTAATGATATTTGCGAATACTATATGTAGCTTTGCAGGTATAGAGTCTCAAATAATAACTTTCATAGGTTCTCCAATAGTAGCTTTATCAGTTGGTGTTCTTATAGCAGTTTATGGTCTTGCAAGAGATAAAGATAAATCAACTGTTATGAGTTACATGGAAGATGGAATAAAATCAACTGGTATGATAATGTTAATTACTGGTGCTGGAGGAGCATTAGGATTTATAGTTAGGGATTCTGGAATAGGAACAGCTTTAGGGGAATTAGTTCTAAATTTACCGATTCCTGCAATATTAATACCATTTATAATAGCAGCATTAATGAGAATAGCTTTAGGAAGTGCAACTGTTGCATTAACTACAGCAGCAACATTAACAGCTCCATTATTATCAGTAGTTGGCCTTGATCCGATAATAGCAGCTATGGCAACTTGTGCTGGTGGAGTAGCATTTAGTTACTTCAATGATAGTGGATTCTGGGTATTCAATGGAATGTATGGATTGAAAGAAATGAAAGATCAAATGTATGCTAAATTCGGTGTATCTATGGTTGGTTCATTAACAGCTTTAGCTATAGTAATAATAGCAAATATGTTATTCTTCTAAAAATAATATATAGATAGCGATAAACTTATGTTTATCGCTATTTTTTATGTATGTATTTAACTTTAAATAAGGAACTAAATTTATAATTAATTAATATAATAAAGTATCAACATGGACATAATGAGTATATAGTAGATTATTAGTATTGTATTTAGTATACATAGCTAAAGATTTTAAAATTATAATACAAGGAGGTCTTGTAAAGTGAATGAACTTAACAAGAATTTGACAAGCCAAGAAAAAGAGTTAGTAATAAATTTACTAAATAATGAAATATTACAAATGGCAAGGGGAATTGAGTTCAGACAAGACAAAAAAGAAGTAATGGAAAAACTTAAATCATATACTGATTTATTAGATAAAATTAATTAATTATTATATTGAATAAAAAATAGCTATATTTCTATATTGAGATATAGCTATTTTTTATTAGCAATTTATATTTAGAAATAATGTTAAAATGTTGAAATGCACAAATTAATAGACTAACATATAAGGTTATAAACGAAAATAATGTAGATATGTTTAGATTCATATATAATTACAGTATTTTTATACTAATTTTAACTATTTAAAGTGTCTTGTGCATAAGCACAATAAATTCTTAATTATATTAGTAAACTGCCGATGAAAACGATATTAAAATAATTTAAAATAATATATATAAAATAAAAAGATTTTGGGGGGATGGTATGAAATTTGTATTGGCACCGGACTCATTTAAGGAGAGTTTGACAGCAAAAGAAGTAGCAGATGCTATGGAAATTGGTATAAAGAAAGTATTGCCTGATGCGGAATGTATTAAGGTTCCTATGGCAGATGGTGGAGAAGGAACAGTTCAATCTTTAGTAGATGGAACCGAAGGTAAGATTTATGAGGTGAGAGTAATTGGTCCTTTAGGAGAAATGGTAAATGCTAGATATGGAATTTTAGGAGATAATGAAACTGCTGTAATAGAAATGGCAGAAGCTAGTGGCATTCATTATGTAGAGAAAGAAAAAAGAAATCCTTTAATTACAACAACATTTGGAACAGGAGAAGTTATAAAAGCTGCATTAGATAAAGGTGTTAAAAAGATAATAATAGGAATAGGTGGAAGTGCTACTAATGATGGTGGTGCTGGTATGATACAAGCTTTAGGAGGCAGACTTTTAGATAAAGAAGGAAATGATTTATTTTTTGGTGGTGGATCATTAGATAAACTGCATAAAATAGATTTAAGTAATTTTGATAAAAGAATAAGTGAAATAGATATAGAAGTAGCATGTGATGTAAGCAATCCTCTTACAGGAGATGAAGGTGCATCTGCAATTTTTGGACCTCAAAAAGGTGCAACAGAAGAATTAATAAAAATTCTAGATAAAAATCTTAGTCATTATGCACAAATTGTTAAAGAACAATTAGGAAAAGATATGTCAAATGAAAAAGGTGCAGGAGCTGCTGGTGGATTAGGATTTGCTTTATTAGCATTTTGTAATGGTCACCTTAAACCAGGTATAGATATTGTTATAAAGTACTCGAACTTAGATGAAAAAGTTCAAGGAGCTTCATATATAATAACTGGAGAAGGAAGTATAGATAGACAAACTAAATTTGGAAAAACACCATATGGTGTAGCACAAGTTGCTAAAAAATATGATATACCAGTAATTGCAGTAGCTGGAAATGTTGGAAGTGGTGTAGAAGAATTATATGAATTGGGATTTAATTCTATTTTATCAATAATGCCAGGTGTAATGACATTAGAAAAAGCTTTAAACTCAGGAAAAGAAAATATAGAGAATACAGTAGAGAATATTGTACGATTATTAACTATTTAAAAATGTTTACTTATAACCTAGATGTACTATGCTAAATTTATTATTATAAAAAAGATTGTTAAAAAAATAATAAAATCTATGTACTATTGGGATGTATTATAGTAAAATCGATATTAAATAAAACAATTGTACAAATCCACAAAAAAAGTTTATTTACTATGGATAATAAATAGGGGGACATAGAATGCATAGTATAGATAGTAAAATAGCTCAGGATATAGTTAATAGAGTTATGAAGGTTATACCATATAATGTAAATATTATGAACCAAGAAGGTGTAATAATTGCAAGTGGAGATAGAAGTAGATTAAACAAGATACATAGTGGGGCTTTATTGGTTTTAGAAAAAAATAAAAGTGTAGAAATACACAAAAACACTGATAAAGAAAAGGCTGGTATAAATTTACCTATAATATTTTCAAATGAAATGATAGGAGTAATAGGGGTTACAGGTAATCCTGATGATATAAGGCAATTTGGTGAGCTAGTAAGAATAACAGCTGAACTTTTGGTAAATGAACACTTTACATTTTCTAAGAAAAAGGCGTTTGAAATGCATAGAGATAAATTCTTTTATGAGTTAACTCAACTAGAAGGGGAGTATAGCGAAGAAATAAAAAGAGAATCTAGTGAGCTAGGAATAGACTTAGATATACCAAGAATTGCACTTGTTATAAATATAAAAAATAAAGATTTTAACTACTATTTAAAAATAAAAGATAAACTATGGATGTTCTTAGAAAAACAAGAATTTATAATAGAGTATTTTGAGAATACACTAGTTGTACTTGTTAATACACCATCGAAGCAAAATATAATTATAGATATTTTATCTCAAGAAGAACTAGATATAGGAGTTAGTTTAAAAGAAAATCTTATATCAACAGCTGTTAAACAAGGGGACTTAGCTATAAAAGTAGGTAAAACTTTGAGTAAAAATGAAAAGGTTCTAAAGTATGAAGAACTATATTTTTTGTCAACTTTAACAACTTGTAAAGGAAATGAGATATTAAAAAGGCATATGGAAATCTTGAAAAATGAAGGTAATAAATTAGATTTAATAGATACAATATTATCTTATATAGAAAACAGTGGAGAGATAAATACAATCTCTAAAAACCTTAATATTCACAGGAATACACTTAATTATAGATTAGAAAAAATATATTCATTAACAGGTAAAAATCCTAAAAACTTTTTAGATTTATTGGAATTATATACATCATATATACTTTATAATTAAGATTGTGCAAGTGAACAAAAAAGAATGTTAAAGTTTGGTCAAAGAAACGATGATTACAATATATGGAAGTTTTATAATAAAAATATAGAAAGATAACTAAAAATAAGTAATCAGCTAAGCATATTAGTATATATGAAAAAGAGGGATGATATGGAGAATAAAGTAGCTAATGAAAAACAACCTCTATACATAAAAGTTAATCCTAAGGATAACGTTGCCATAATCGTTAATCAAGGAGGATTAAGTAAAGGGACTGTTTTTCCAGATGGATTAGAATTACTTCAAGATATACCAGAAGCTAATAAAGTAACTCTTGAAAATATAAAAAAAGAAGAGCCAATAATCAGGTACGGTGAAGTAATCGGATATGCAACAGAAGATATACAAAAAGGAAGTTGGTTAAGAGAAGATAGGGTAATCTTACCAAGAGCATATTCTTTAGATGAACTTAAAAGTGAATGTATAGAAAATGACTTAGAGCCGCTTGAAGGATATACTTTCATGGGATATAAAAATTCTGATGGTAGTGTAGGAACCAAAAATATATTAGGGATAACGACTACGGTGCAATGTTCGGAAGGTGTTCTAAATGTTGCTGTAGATAGATTAAAAAGAGAAGTATTACCAAAATATGAAAATGTAGATGACATAATAGCTTTAAACCATCTTTATGGATGTGGAGTAGCTATAAAAGGTAAAGGTGCAGAAGTTCCTATAAGAACTATAAAAAATCTTGCTAAAAATGCTAACTTTGGAGGGGAGATATTAACAGTATCGCTAGGTTGTGAGAAATTAGTACCAGATATGTTATTTCCTGAGTTAGAAAAGGAAAAACTTGTTATACTACAAGATTGTCATGGATTTAATGCTATGGTTGAAGAAATAATGGCTAAGGCTGAAGCTAAACTAAAAAAACTGAATGAGAGAACTAGGGTAGAATGTCCAGTATCTGATTTAGTAGTTGGGCTTCAATGTGGAGGAAGTGATGCTTTCTCTGGAGTTACGGCAAATCCGGCAGTAGGATATGCAGCGGACTTATTAGTAAGAGCAGGAGCTAAGGTAATATTCTCTGAAGTTACTGAAATAAGAGATGCAGTTCATTTATTAGCACCAAGAACTGTTAATGAAGAAGTGCTTTCAAAACTTGTATATGAAATGAAATGGTACGATAACTACTTAGAACAAGCTGATGTCGATAGAGATGCTAATCCATCTCCAGGGAACAAAAAAGGTGGATTATCAAATGTAGTTGATAAAGCCTTAGGTTCAGTAGCGAAATCAGGTAGTACTAGAATAGTAGATGTACTATCTCCTGGTGAAAGAGTTAGAAAACATGGTATGACATATGCAGCTACTCCAGCAAGTGACTTTGTATGTGGTACTCAACAATTAGCATCAGGAATAACAATGCAAGTATTTACAACTGGAAGAGGAACTACATATAACTTAAATGTATCTCCAGTAATCAAGGTATCAACAAACTCAACACTTAAAGAAAAATGGTTTGATTTAATAGATGTAGACGCAGGACGAATTGCAACAGGTCAAAAAACAATAGAAGAAGTGGGTTGGGAAATATTCAATTTAATATTAGATGTTGCAAGTGATAAACAAAAAACTTATGCAGATCAACATAAAATATATAATGCATTAGCAGTGTTTAATCCTGCACCAGTAACTTGATTTAAAAAAGTAAGTTAATTTAAATTTAAAATAGATAAATAACATTAATTTGATGAAATAAATATAACTTTTAGGGGGAAAATTTACGATGAGTAAAACACCAGTAATAACTAAAATGCAAGTAATACCAGTAGCAGGACATGATAGCATGTTACTTAACTTAAGTGGAGCACATTCACCATTCTTCACAAGAAATATAGTTATATTAGAAGATAGTAATGGAAACACAGGAGCTGGGGAAGTTCCAGGTGGAGAAGGAATACGTAAAACTTTAGAAGATGCTAAAGAATTAGTAGTAGGACAAAGCATAGGTAATTACAATAATATATTAAATACAGTTCGTCATAAATTCAATGATAGAGATGCAGCTGGTAGAGGGCTTCAAACATTCGATTTAAGAATAACAGTTCATGCAGTAACAGCATTAGAAGCTGCTTTACTTGACTTATTAGGACAACACTTATATGTACCAGTAGCAGCATTATTAGGTGAAGGTCAACAAAGAGAAGAAGTTGAAGCTTTAGGATATTTATTCTTTATAGGAGATAGAAACAAAACTGACTTACCATACTTAGATGGAAAAGGTGGTGACTGTGAATGGTATAGAGTTAGAACTGAAGAAGCTTTAACTCCAGAAGCAGTAGTTAAGTTAGCAGAAGCTTCTCATGAAAAATATGGATTTAAAGATTTCAAATTAAAAGGTGGAGTTTTAACACCAGATCAAGAAATAGAAGCTATAACAGCTATAAAAAATAGATTCCCAGATGCTAGAGTAACAATAGATCCAAATGGATGCTGGTCATTAAAAGATGCTATAAGAGTTTGTAAAGGAAAACAAGATGTACTAGCTTATGCAGAAGATCCATGTGGAGCTGAGGATGGTTACTCAGGAAGAGAAATAATGGCTCAATTTAGAAGAGCTACAGGTTTAAAAACTGCTACAAATATGATAGCAACTGACTGGAGACAAATGCAACACTCTATACAAGTTCAATCAGTAGATATACCACTTGCTGACCCACATTTCTGGACTATGCAAGGTTCTGTAAGAGTTGGTCAAATGTGTAATGAATGGGGATTAACTTGGGGATCTCATTCAAATAACCACTTTGATATATCACTTGCAATGTTTACTCATGTTGCAGCAGCAGTTCCAGGTGAAATAACTGCAATAGATACTCACTGGATATGGCAAGAAGGAATCGATAGATTAACTAAACAACCTTATGAAATAAAAGGTGGTAAAATAGCTGTTCCTAAAAAATCTGGTTTAGGTATAGAGTTAGACATGGAAAAAATAATGCAGGCAAATGCATTATACAATGAACATTGTCTAGGAGCAAGAGACGATAGTATAGGAATGCAATACTTAATAAAAGATTGGAAATTTGATAATAAAAAACCTTGTTTAATAAGAGAAGAACAAGCAGTACTTGCTTAATATTAGGGGGATTAAAATGGATACTAGTTCAATAAAGGGGATAATTGTTCCAATAGTTACTCCCGTTGATGAAAATAATTGTATAAATGAAGAAGCTATGTCAAGAATGGTAAACTATGTTATAGATGGTGGAGTACATGGAATACTTGCTTTCGGAAGTAACGGAGAATTCTTTGCTATAGACTATAAGGAACAAAGAAAAGCATTAGCTTGTATGGTAAAAACTGCAGCTAAGAGAATACCTGTATATATGGGTATAGCTGGAATAACTACAAAAGAATGTGTAGAAACTGTAAAAATGGCTATAGAGGAAGGTGCAGATGGTTTATCTATACTACCTCCAATGTTCATATCTCCAACTGAAGATGAACTATATGCTCATATAGTTGCAATAGCTGAAACAGCTCCAGAATTACCAGTACTTTTATACAACAATCCTGGTAAGGTTGGATATGGATTAAGTGTTAATTTAGTAAAAAGACTTGCAGATGTACCTAATATAGTAGGTATAAAAGATACTAGTGGAAATATGACTCTAACTGCTGAATTCATAAGAACTACAAGAGATAAAGATTTCAAAGTTATGGCAGGGAAAGATACTATGATATTAGGTTCACTAGCATATGGAGCAGTAGGAGCAATAGCATCAACTGCCAATATAGTTCCAGAATTAGTTGTTGAAATATATGACAAATATATGGCTGGTGATATAGAAGGTGCTTGCGAAGCTCAATTTAAATTAACACCTTTTAGAAATACTTTTGATAAAGTATCATTCCCAGCAGGAACGAAAGATGCTTGTAATTTAATAGGTCTTGAAGTTGGAAATAGTATAAAACCAAATACTACAGCATCTAAAGATGTACTAGATGAAATGGAACAAATATTAGCAGATTTAGGTTATATAAAAAGAGAAGCTCTTTTAGAAGCTTAATTATTGAAGGAAATTAGTACGAAAAATAGATAAAAGGAGTAAATGAATATGAAAAGAATAGGATTTATAGGATTAGGAATAATGGGTAGACCAATGAGTAAAAACCTTCTAAAGGCTGGTTTTGAACTTGTTGTATTAGATAGGAAACAAGAAGTAGTAGATGAATTAGTATCTTTAGGGGCTAAAGCTGCATCTACTCCAAAAGAAGTTGCAGAGCAAGTTGATGCTGTTATAACTATGCTTCCAAATTCTCCACATGTTAAAGAAGTTGTTTTAGGAGAAAATGGTGTAATAGAAGGAGCTAAAGAAGGTTTAGTAGTTATAGATATGAGTTCAATAGCTCCATTAGTAAGTAGAGAAATACATGGAGAATTAGCTAAAAAAGGAATAAAAATGATAGATGCACCAGTAAGTGGTGGAGAACCAAAAGCTATAGATGGAACAATATCTGTAATGGTTGGTGGAGAAAAAGAAGTATTCGATGCTTGTTACAATGTAATGGATGCAATGGCTGGATCTGTTGTTTACACAGGGGAAATAGGAGCTGGTAATATAACTAAATTAGCTAACCAAACTATAGTTGCATTAAACATAGCAGCTATGTCGGAAGCTTATATATTAGCTACTAAAGCTGGTGTTGATCCAGAATTAGTTTACCAAGCTATAAGAGGGGGGCTTGCTGGAAGTACAGTTTTAGATGCTAAATCTAAGATGGTTATGGATAGAAACTTCGAACCAGGATTTAGAATAGATTTACATATAAAAGACTTAGGAAATGTATTAGAAACAGCTCATGAAGTTGGAGCTCCATTACCATTAACTTCTTCAGTTATGGAAATGATGCAAGCCTTAAAGGTAGATGGATTAGGACAAAAAGATCACTCAAGTTTAGTAAAATACTATGAAAAATTAGCTAATGCTGAGGTTGTTAGACACGAAGATTTAGTAAAAGCTTAATAACATATAAATTAGGAATAGCGAATTTTAATAATTCGCTATTTTTAATCCCTATTATTTTATTAAATTTACGTGATTTAGTAAGAAAACTATATATTATAAATACTAATAATTAGAAATATAATTAAAAAGATGGAAGATTTAAAATTATCTAAAATTTAACTATATATAACTTCAAAATATATGTAAAAAATTGTATAATAATATATGGAATATAAATATATATATAAATTATAAAAATGAAGTAAATATTATAAGGGTAGTATTTATTTCAGGAATATAGGAGAGTCAATTATGATCAATAGCACAAAAAGAACTAAAATTGTTTGTACATTAGGTCCAGCAAGTGAAAAAGAAGAAACTCTGAAAGCGCTTATTCAAAATGGATTAAATGTATGTAGAATGAACTTTTCTCATGGATCTCATGAAGAACATAAAGTAAGAATGGATTTAGTAAAAAAAGTAAGAGAAGAATTAGGACAACCTACTGCTATACTTTTAGATACTAAAGGTCCAGAAATAAGAACAGGACAATTTGATACGCCAGAAGTTTTTTTAGAAGAAGGACAAACTTTTACTATAACAATGAAAGATGTTATGGGGAATAAAGAAATGTGTACAGTAAGCTACAAAGGACTAGCTGAAGACGTAGAACCAGGAAATACTATATTAATAGATGATGGTTTAGTAGGACTTACAGTTAAAGAAGTTAATGGTGATGAAATAGTTTGTGTAGTTGAAAACTCAGGGATAGTAAAAAATCATAAAGGTGTTAACGTACCAGGGGTTAAAGTTAATTTACCTGCAATAACTGAAAAAGATAGAAGCGATATAGAATTTGGTATAGAACAGGGAATCGATTTCATAGCTGCTTCATTCGTAAGAAAAGTATCTGATGTTTTAGCTATAAGAGAGATACTAGAAGAAAATAATGCTACTGATATAAAAATAATATCTAAGATAGAAAATCAAGAAGGTGTAGATAACTTAGATGAAATAATAGCTGTATCTGATGGCATAATGGTTGCTAGAGGTGACCTTGGTGTTGAAATACCAACAGAAGAAATACCTGTTGTTCAAAAGCTTATGATAAGTAAGTGTAATAAAGCTGGAAAGCCAGTTATAACTGCAACTCAAATGCTAGACTCTATGATGAGAAATCCAAGACCAACAAGAGCAGAAGTAACTGACGTTGCAAATGCAATATACGATGGAACTGATGCAATAATGTTATCTGGAGAAACTGCTGCAGGTAAATATCCAGTTGAAGCTGTAAAAACAATGGCTACAATAGCTAAAAGAACAGAAGAAACAATTGATTACAATAAAAAATTAAGAAATAAAGCTTTAGAAGCTACAAATGTAACAGATGCAATAAGTTATTCAACTTGTTCAACTGCTATAGATTTAAATGCAAAAGCTATATTAAGTTCAACTTCTTCAGGACATACTGCAAGAATGGTATCAAAGTTTAGACCAGCTTGCCCAATAGTTGCGGCAACAGATAATGAAAGGGTAATGAGACAATTATCATTAACTTGGGGAGTACTTCCAACAATAACTACAAATGGTAAAAATACTGATGAAGTTATAAACAATGCTATAAGTGCAGCTAAAGAAAAAGAATACGTAGTTGAAAATGATTTAGTAGTAATAACAGCAGGTGTACCAGTTGCAACAAGCGGAACTACTAATTTAATAAAAGTAGAAACTATATAATAAATAATTTATATAAATTTTAAATAGATGTAGACAATAGTATAGTAGGTTTTTTAATCTATTATATAATCATATAAAAATTTTGGAGGTAATTTAAATGTCATTAATAGAAGCCGTATACGCTAGAGAAGTATTAGATTCAAGAGGAAACCCAACTGTAGAAGTTGAAGTTATATTAGAATCAGGATCTATAGGAAGAGCAATAGTACCATCAGGAGCATCTACAGGAGCTTTCGAAGCAGTAGAATTAAGAGATGGAGATAAAGGAAGATACATTGGTAAAGGTGTAGAAAAAGCTGTTAACAATGTAAATGAAATAATAGCTCCAGAACTAGAAGGAATGGATTGTTTTGATCAACCTGAAATAGATGCTATAATGATAGACTTAGATGGAACACATAACAAAGGAAACCTAGGAGCTAATGCTATACTTGGAGTTTCTATGGCTGTAGCAAGAGCTGCTGCTGAAGAATTAGGATTACCATTATTCCAATACATAGGTGGAGTAAATGCTAAGCAATTACCAGTACCAATGATGAACATATTAAACGGTGGAGAACATGCTGATAACAACGTTGATGTTCAAGAATTCATGATATTACCAGTAGGAGCTAAATCATTCAAAGAAGGATTAAGAATGGGAGCAGAAGTATTCCATTCATTAAAGAAAGTTCTAGGAGAAAAAGGTCTTGCTTGTGGTGTAGGTGATGAAGGTGGATTCGCTCCAAACTTAGGATCAAACAGAGAAGCTTTAGAATTAATAGTTGAAGCTATAGAAAAAGCTGGATACAAGCCAGGAGATGACGTAAGATTAGGTCTTGACGTTGCTGCTACAGAAATGTACAACAAAGAAACTAAGAAATATGTTTTAGCTGGAGAAGGAAAAGAATTAACAGCTGAACAAATGGTTGATTTATATGAAGATTGGGCAAATAACTTCCCAATAGTAACAATAGAAGATGGTCTTGATGAAGAAGACTGGGACGGATGGAAAGTATTAACTGAAAGATTAGGAAAGAAAATACAATTAGTTGGAGACGATTTATTCGTTACTAACACTGAAAGATTAGAAAGAGGAATAGATGCAGGTGTTGCAAACTCTATACTAATAAAAGTTAACCAAATAGGTACAATAACTGAAACTTTAGATGCTATAGAAATGGCAAAGAGAGCTGGATACACTGCAGTTATATCTCATAGATCAGGAGAAACAGAAGATACTACTATAGCTGACTTAGCTGTAGCTGTAAATGCTGGACAAATAAAAACTGGTGCTCCATCAAGAACTGATAGAGTAGCTAAATACAACCAATTATTAAGAATAGAAGAAATGGTTGGAGAACAAGCTAGATATTGTGGAATGGATTCTTTCTACAATTTAAAGAAATAATAAAAAAAGACTATCTTGAGAAAGTATTATAATATTAGACTATCTCATAGATAGTCTTTTTTATTTTTACAGATATTATAATTTATTTTGAAAAATATATGTGAAGATAATATTAACTGTAAAAATTTAGAGTGATTATTAATATGATTAATATAGAATTATATTGAATAAAATATTGTTAGAAAGCATTGATTATATATAAGTATAATCAAATAATATAATCTAAATTTACTCAATTTATATAAGCATTTCATATTATTACAATGCTTATATAAATTGAGTAAACTTTTAATGTGAATATTGAGCATTGCATAAGGATAGTATATATAACAAAATATATAGAAAATTATTTAATTTTTAGAAGTGATATTTTAATTTTTAATGCTGTTTGATATTACATTAATAAATAGGAGGCGATAGAAATTATGAAAATAGTAATTGCAATAGACTCACTAAAAGGAAGCTTAAGTTCTATGGAAGCAGCTAATGCTATAAAAAAAGGAATAGAAAATGCTAAATTACAAGCAGATGTTGAAATAAAACCATTAGCCGATGGTGGAGAAGGTACAGTAGATGCATTAGTTGAAGGAATGAATGGTAAAAGGAGAACTGTACAAGTTTGTGGTCCAGTTAAGCAAAAAATTAATGCAACTTATGGAGTATTAGAGCAAAGTAATACTGCAATAATGGAAATGGCTCAAGCAGCAGGAATTACTTTAGTTTCTGGGGAAGATAAAAATCCATTAATAACAACTACATATGGAGTAGGAGAGATGATAAAAGAAGCTATAAATGAAGGCTGTAGAAACTTTGTGATAGGTATAGGTGGAAGTGCAACCAATGATGGTGGAGTAGGTATGCTTCAAGCTTTAGGATTTAAATTTTATGATGAAAATAATGAATTAGTTGGATTAGGAGGACAAGTATTAAATCAAATAAGAAAAATAGATGTAAGTGAAAAATTAGAAAAATTAGATGAATGTACTTTTAAAATAGCATGCGATGTTAATAATCCTTTATATGGATTAAATGGAGCGGCTCATATATATTCACCTCAGAAAGGAGCTACACCAAGTATAGTAGAAGAGCTGGATAAAGGGCTTATGAATTTTGCACAGGTTGTAAAAAGAGATTTAGGCAAGGACTTAGCAGATGTACCAGGGGTTGGAGCAGCAGGAGGCCTAGGATTTGGATTTTTAGCATTTTTAAATGCAAAGCTTGAATCAGGTATAAAGATAATACTTGATGAAACTAAGTTAGAAGATGCAGTTAAGGATGCTGATATTGTTGTAACTGGAGAAGGAAGACTTGATAATCAAACAGCAATGGGAAAAGCTCCAATAGGAGTTGCTAAGTTAGCAAAAAAGTATGGTGCAAAGGTCATAGCAATATCAGGATGTATAACAGATGATGCAGTTAAATGTAATGAAGAAGGTATAGATGCATTCTTTGCAATTGTAAATAAGGCTATGTCATTAGAAGAAGCTGTAGATAAAAGTACAGCAGAAAAAAATATGATTCAAACCGCAACTCAAATATTTAATTTAGTCAGGGTGTTAAGTTAATTTTAAGTTTATATAAATAAGATACAAAATTATATAATGGTGGTGAAGTAGATGGATATACAAATAACTACATTTGGAGCATTATTAGGGTTAGCAGTAGCTATAATTCTAATAATAAAAAAATTTCAACCAGCATATAGCTTAATATTAGGAGCATTAATTGGTGGATTAGTTGGTGGAGCGGGCCTTGTTGGAACTGTAGATGTAATGATGGAAGGTGCAAGGGGAATAATGTCAGCTATTCTTCGTATATTGACATCTGGAGTCCTTGCAGGTGTTCTTATAAAAACTGGAGCTGCAGCTAAAATTGCAGATCAAATAATAAGAACATTAGGAGAAAAAAGAGCTTTAATTGCTTTAGCATTATCAACTTTAATATTAACAGCAGTAGGTGTATTCGTAGACATATCAGTAATAACAGTTGCACCTATAGCTTTAGCAATAGGTAAAAAATTAGGATATTCAAAGTTTACAGTGCTTTTAGCTATGATAGGTGGAGGAAAATGTGGTAACGTAATTTCTCCAAATCCAAATACAATAGCAGCATCAGAAAACTTTGGCGTAAGCTTATCATCATTAATGGCAGCTAATATAATACCAGCAATTTTTGGATTAGTAGCTACTATTATAATTGCAAATATATTAGCTAAAAAACATGCTGGAGATAAAATTGAATTAAATTTAGAAGAAAATGAACCTCAAGAAGAGTTACCATCTTTTTTTGCAGCAATAGTAGGTCCATTAGTAGCAATATTACTACTTTCATTAAGACCTATAGTAGGAATTACAGTAGACCCACTTATAGCTTTACCTCTAGGAGGAATTATAGGAGTATTAGTTATGGGAAAAATAAGATATATAAATGATTATATGGCATTTGGTTTATCAAAGATGATGCCAGTTGCAATACTTTTAATAGGAACAGGTACAATTGCAGGTGTAATTAAATATTCAGGAGTCCAAGCTAGTACAATATCAATACTTAATGCAATGCATATACCAGAGTTCTTATTAGCACCAATTTCAGGTATATTAATGGGTGCCGCAACTGCATCAACTACATCAGGAGCAACTATTGCTTCAGCTACATTTGCACCAGCAATAATATCAGTTGGAATAGCTCCATTAGCAGGAGCAGCAATGGTGCATGCAGGAGCAACTGTACTTGATAGTTTACCACATGGTTCATTTTTCCACGCAACAGGAGGTTCAGTAAATATGAGTATAAATGAACGTCTAAAACTAGTACCATATGAAGCTGCTGTTGGGTTAACTATAACAATAGTTTCAACTATTATGTGGGGAATAATAATGTAATATATTATAAAACTATACACTAAGTAGAGGAGACAAACGTATGATAAATAGCATAAAAAGAACCAAGATTGTTTGTACATTAGGACCAGCAAGTGACAAAGAAGAAACTTTAAAATTACTTATTCAAAATGGATTAAATGTTTGTAGATTTAACTTTTCCCATGGTTCTCATGAAGAGCATAAAGTAAGAATGGATTTAGTTAAAAAAGTAAGAGCAGAATTAGGACAACCTACTGCTATACTTTTAGATACTAAAGGGCCAGAAATAAGGACAGGAGAATTTAATGAACCAGAAGTTTTTTTAAAAGAAGGACACACTTTCACTATAACAATGAAGGATGTTATGGGAAGTCAGGATATGTGCACAGTAAGCTATAAAGGATTAGTTAAGGATGTTAAGTGTGGAGATATCATATTAATAGATGATGGTTTAGTAGGACTTAAAGTAAAAGAAGTCAATAATGATGATATAGTTTGTGTAGTTGAAAATTCAGGTATAGTAAAAAATCATAAGGGGGTTAATGTTCCAGGTGTTAAAGTTAATTTACCCGCTATAACTGAAAAGGATAGAAGTGATATCGAGTTTGGAATAGAACAAGGAATAGATTTTATAGCAGCTTCATTCGTAAGAAAAGCATCTGATGTATTAGCTATAAGAGAAATATTAGAAGAAAATAATGCTACTGATATAAAAATAATATCTAAGATAGAAAATCAAGAAGGTGTAGACAACTTAGATGAAATAATAGATATATCTGATGGTATAATGGTTGCTAGAGGTGATCTTGGTGTTGAAATACCAACAGAAGAAATACCTATTGTTCAAAAAAATATGATAAATAAATGTAATAAAGCAGGAAAACCAGTTATAACTGCAACTCAAATGCTGGATTCGATGATGAGAAATCCAAGACCAACAAGAGCAGAAGTAACTGATGTTGCAAATGCAATATACGATGGAACTGATGCAATAATGTTATCTGGAGAAACTGCTGCAGGGAAATATCCTGTTGAAGCTGTAAAAACAATGGCTATAATAGCTAAAAGAACTGAAGAAACCATTGATTATAATACAAAATTAAGAGAAAAAGCTTTAGAAGCTACAAATGTGACAGATGCAATAAGTTATTCAACTTGTGCAACTGCTATAGATTTAAATGCAAAAGCAATATTAAGTTCAACCTCATCAGGTCATACTGCAAGAATGGTATCAAAGTTTAGACCAGAATGCCCGATAGTTGCGATAACAGATAATGAAAGAGTAATGAGACAATTATCATTAACTTGGGGTGCGCTTCCAGTTATAACTACAAGTGGTAAAAATACAGATGAAGTTATAAATAATGCAATAAATGCAGCTAAAGAAAAACAATACATAGCTGAAAATGATTTAGTGGTAATAACCGCAGGTGTGCCAGTTGCAACAAGTGGAACTACTAATTTAATAAAAGTAGAAACTATATAATTTTAAACCTAAGCTAATAATATTAATCATATTATTGGCTTATTTTTTTGTTATGATATTATAAAAGAGAGTCAATCAAACACAGGGGGAAAATTAATATGATTAGGTTTGAGATAAATACTAAAAATAGATTTGGTATTACTACTGAAATATTATATAAGCTATATAATAAAAAAATAGATTTAGTATCTATGGAGGTTTTTCCGGAAAAGGTTTGTATAAAAATAGATGATATTGATCCAGATAATAAAGATATTCTTAAAGAGGCAATATCTAGTATAGAAGACATTATCTCTATAGATGAAATAGAACTTTTAAATCATGAAAAAAATGAACAAAAGCTACTGGCAGTTATAAATTCTGTAGATGAAGGAATTATTTCTATAGATAAAAATTTTAGAATTAATATATTTAATAACTATTGTCAGGATTTGTTTAACTATAATAAGCAGGATGTTATTGGAGAAGATATTAGGGGAATTATTGGAAAAGATGATGTAATTGTAGATTTAATTAATAATGGTGATGAATATGACAATATAAAAGCTACATTAACTCATGATGGTATAAAAAGCAACTATATAACTACAGGAAGAAGAATAACAAATGATCATGGAGAAACTATAGGTGGTGTAATTTCTATAAAAGATGTTAATAAAGCAAAACAACTTGTTAATATTATCAATAAAAATAATGATGGGCCTTTTAAAAATATAATAGGTAATAGCAAGAGTATAGAAAAGGTAAAGCAGATGACTTTGGCTATAGCAAAAAGTAACTCAACTGTATTATTAAGAGGAGAAAGTGGTACAGGTAAAGAGCTATTTGCAAATGCTACACATGAGTTAAGTGATAGAAAAAATAAAAGATTTATAGCTATTAACTGTGCGGCACTGCCAGATAGCTTACTAGAAAGTGAATTATTCGGATATGAAAAAGGTAGTTTTACAGGGGCTATGCAAAATGGTAAGGAAGGACTTTTTAAGGAAGCTAATGGAGGAACTATTTTTCTAGATGAAATAGGAGAGTTATCAATGTTACTTCAAGCTAAACTTTTAAGAGTTTTACAAGAAGGAAAAATAAGAAAGATTGGTAGCAGTAAAGAAGAAGATGTTGATGTAAGGATTATAGCTGCCACTCATAAAAATCTTGAAAATATGATAAAAGAAGGAAGCTTTAGAGAAGATTTATACTATAGATTAAATGTAATCCCAATAAAAATACCAAGCCTAAGAGAACGATTAGAGGACATTCCAATATTAACTCAGTTCTTTATAGACAAGCTTAATAAGAAACTTAAGAAAAATATAAAAGGATTTAAAAAGGATTTTATTGATACTTTGATGAACTATGATTGGCCAGGGAATGTAAGAGAACTACAGAATTTAATAGAAAGGGCAATGAATCTATGTAGTGGAGACATTTTGACTTCTAAAGATATTATTATAGATTATTTATATAAAAGTGAAGATATTATACAAAGTATTATTGAAGATGATGATATAAAAATAAGTACTCTAAAAGAGGAAATGGAAAACTACGAAAAAGAAATTATTATGAAAGTATATAATATTAATAAAAGTTATAGGGAGAGTGCTAAAATACTTGGAATATCGCATACATCAGTGATGAATAAGGTAAAGAAATATAAAATAAATGAGTAAGATAAATTTGTAAATAAATATTTACAGATGTAAAGTTTTATTTACGTAAAATATATATAATGTAAACAAAGGTTTACGATATATATAAATATATATAATAAGATAAGAAAAATATGTGAATACACCATCAGAAAACGTTTTACAAAGTGGCTTATTTCAAGGGGTACAAAACTAATAAAATAAAAAATAAAGTTTATTATTTAAAAGTAAAAAGTTGGCACAATGATTGCTCTATATAATTGTGTAAATAAAATTATAGGGGGTAACTCAAATGGAAAACTTAAAAAATAAAAAATTCGCAACACAAGCTATACATGGAGGTCATAAAAAAGACCCAGTATCAGGAGCTTTAACAACGCCTATATACCAAACATCAACTTTCGTATTCGATAGTGCAGAACAAGGTGGGAGAAGATTTGCGCTAGAAGAAGATGGATTTATATATTCAAGATTAGGAAATCCTACAAACATGCAATTAGAAGAAAAGATAGCTTTATTAGAAAAAGGTGAAGCTTGTGTATCTACAGCTTCAGGAATGGGAGCTATAACTTCTACTTTATGGTCAGCATTAAAGGCAGGAGATCATATGGTTGCAAGTAAAACTTTATATGGATGTACTTACGCATTATTAAATCATGGAATGAGCAGATATGGAGTAGATGTTACTTTTGTAGATGCAACAGACTTAGATGAAGTAAAAGCAGCTATGAGAGAAAATACTAAAGTTGTTTATTTAGAAACTCCAGCAAATCCAGATTTAAAATTAATAGATATAGAGTCTGTATCAAAAATAGCTCATGAAGTAGAGGGTTGTATGGTTGTAGTTGATAATACCTTCTGTACTCCATACATACAAAGACCTTTAGAGTTTGGAGCTGACGTTGTAGTTCATTCTGCTACTAAATACTTAAATGGTCATGGAGATGTTCTAGCTGGGTTCGTTGTTGGTAAACAAGAATTCATTAATCAAGTAAGATTATTTGGAATAAAGGATATGACAGGTGCTGTACTTTCTGCATTTGATGCTTACTTAATAATAAGAGGAATGAAAACTTTACAAGTAAGAATGGATAGACATACTAAAAATGCTAAAGAAGTTGCTAAATTCTTAGAATCTCATACAAATGTAGAAAAAGTAAATTATCCAGGATTAGAAAGCTTCCCACAATATGAATTAGCTCAAAAACAAATGGATATGCCAGGCGGTATGATAGCATTTGAAGTTAAGGGTGGACTTGAAGCTGGTAAAAAATTATTAAATTCTTTAGAATTATGTACTCTTGCAGTTAGTTTAGGTGACTGTGAAACATTAATACAACATCCTGCATCTATGACTCATTCACCATATACTCCAGAAGAAAGAGCTGAAGCTGGAATATCTGAAGGATTAATAAGAATATCTGTAGGACTTGAAGATCCTGAAGATATAATAGCTGACTTAAAGCAAGGTTTAGATAAATTAGAGTGTGTAGAAAAAGAAGAAGTGTTAAATGCTTAAAATATAATACTAATATCCGCTATGATACTTTTATCATGGCGGATAGTTAAGATTTCCATTGTTAGATAATAACAATTGTATGATAATGGAAATCTTAAATAAGATTTTATTGGATGAGCACAAATATACTTAATTTTTAAGGGGGTATGATGGTGAATAACACAATAGAGATTAGATGGCATGGAAGGGGAGGACAAGGTGCAAAAACTGCTTCATTATTACTAGCAGATGTTGCATTTAGTACAGGTAAATATGTGCAAGGTTTCCCTGAATATGGTCCAGAGAGAATGGGGGCACCAATAACTGCTTATAACAGAATCAGTGATAAAGAGATAAGAGTACACTCAAATATATATGAGCCACAATTTGTAGTAGTAGTTGATGAAACTTTATTAGAATCAGTAGATGTAACTAAAGGATTAAAAAAGGATGGCGCAATAATAGTAAATACATCTAAAAGTAAAGATGAAATATCAAAATATCTTAAAGGATATGAAGGCAGGTTGTATACAGTAGATGCTAGAAGTGTATCAGAAAGAGCTCTAGGAAAATACTTCCCAAATTCGCCAATGCTTGCATCAATAGTGAAGGTAGCAAACATAATGCCTTTAGATACATTTTTAAATGAGATGGAAACTTCTTTTAAACATAAATTTGCATCTAAGCCAGAGGTTATAGATGGAAATATGAAAGCTCTAAAAATTGCACTAGAGGAGGTAGAATAGATGGAAAACAAGAAAATAAGCAAAGTTATTACAGAAGATATATCTTGGAAAGATATAACACCAGCAGGAAATGTTTTTGGTGGTGGAACTTCAGCAGAATTTAACACAGGTGAATGGAGAGTAGATAAGCCTATATTTATAGAAGATAAATGTAAGCAATGCTTACTATGCATTCCAGTTTGTCCAGATAGTGCTATTCCTGTAGAGAATAAAAAAAGAAGTGAATTTAACTATATGCACTGTAAAGGATGTGGTATATGTGCAAAAGTTTGTCCTTTCGATGCTATAGAAATGGTAAAGGAGGAAGTATAGATGTCAACTACAGCAATAATGGAAGAAAGAGTAGTAGAACCTTCAGCAATAAGAGAAAGATTATCAGGAAATGAAGCAGTGGCAATAGCTATAAAGCAAATACATCCAGATGTTTTTCCTGCTTTTCCAATAACTCCTTCAACTGAAATACCGCAGTATTTTTCATCATACGTAGCTAATGGTGAAGTTAAAACTGAATTTGTACCTGTTGAAAGTGAACATAGTGCAATGAGTGCTGCAGTTGGAGCACAATCAGCAGGGGCAAGAACTATGACTGCAACATCTTCTTGTGGGTTAGCGCTTATGTGGGAAGAATTATATATAGCAGCATCAAACAGATTACCAATAACATTAGCTTTAGTTAATAGAGCTCTATCTGGGCCAATAAATATAAACTGTGATCATTCAGATAGTATGGGCGCTAGGGATTCTGGATGGATACAAATATATTCTGAAAATAACCAAGAAGCTTACGATAACTTTATTCAAGCTGTAAGAATAGGTGAACATAAAGATGTACAATTACCAGTAATGGTTTGCCAAGATGGATTTATAACAAGCCATGCTGTTGAAAATATAAACTTGATAGAAGATTCTTTAGTAAAAGAATTTGTTGGAGAATATACTCAAGAAAATTATTTATTAAATGCAAAAATGCCAATGTCTACAGGGGCTTATGATGTGACAGGATATTATATGGAACATAAGAGACAACAGGCAGAAGCTATGAAAAATGCTAAAAAAGTAGCTTTAGAAGTAGCAAAAGATTTCGAAAAAATATCTGGAAGAAGTTATGGATTATTTGAAAAATATAAATTAGATGATGCAGATTATGCAATTGTTATAATAAACTCTGCTGCAGGGACAGCGAAAGATGCTATAGATAAAATGAGATCAGAAGGGAAGAAAGTTGGATTGTTAAAAATTAGACTGTTTAGACCTTTCCCGGCAGAAGAAATAAGAGAAGCTTTAAAACATGTAAAAGTTTTAGCTGTAATGGATAGATGTGAAGGTTTTAATGCTTATGGAGGACCATTAGGAGCGGAAGTAAAAGGAGCACTTTACAGTTTAGAAAAGGGGCCTAAGATTGTAAATTATATTTACGGTTTAGGTGGTAGAGATGTTAAGGTTGAAAATGTTGAAGAAGTATACAGCGAACTTGAAAAAATTGATAATAGTAATGAGCTAGGGGATGAGTATCGTTATTTATCAGTAAGAGATTAGGGGGGTGTAAGAGATGAGTTATAATTTTAAAGAAGTTATGAATAAGCGTGAAAGATTAGCTGGTGGACATAGAATGTGTGCTGGATGTGGAGGTACTATAGCTGTAAGAAACATATTACGTGGATTAAAAGATGAGGATCGTGCAGTAATAAGTAGTGCAACAGGATGTTTAGAGGTATCTACTTTTATGTATCCTTATACTGCATGGAAAGACTCATTTGTACATAATGCATTTGAAAATTCAGCAGCAACGATAAGTGGTGTAGAAGCAGCTTACAAAGCAATGAAAAGAAAAGGGAAAATAGATGATAATTATAAATTTATAGCATTTGGTGGAGATGGAGGAACTTATGATATAGGATTTCAATCACTATCAGGTGCGATGGAAAGAAATCATGATATGGTATATGTATGTTATGATAATGGCGCATATATGAATACAGGTATACAACGTTCATCTGCAACTCCCATGTATGCAGATACAACAACAACTCCAGTAGGTTGTGAGTCATCAGGAAAGCCACAAAATAGAAAAGATTTAGCCACAATAATCGCCTCACATGATGTTCCCTATGTAGCTCAAACAACATTTATAAAGAACTTTAAAGATTTGCATACTAAATCTGAGAAAGCTATATATACAGAGGGTGCAGCATTTTTAAATGTAATGGCACCATGTCCAAGAGGATGGAGATATCCAGCAGAAGATATGATGAAAATATGTGAATTAGCAGTAGAAACTTGCTATTGGCCACTATTTGAAGTTATAGATGGAAAATGGATATTAAATTATAGACCTAAAAATAAACTTCCAATTGAAGAATTTTTAAAACCACAAGGTAGATTTAAGCATTTATTTAAAAAAGGAAATGAACATTTAATAGAAGATTTCCAAAAAGAAGTTGATAGAAGATGGAGAGAATTATTAATTAGATGTGGTGAAGAAATATAAGTTATATATTAGGGTGATTATAATATTGGCAAATTCATCAAGATAGAAGTTTAGATAGCTTTACTATGGGGACTATCTAAACTTATCTTGGTGGGGAATTTATATATAAGTAATATTATAAAATTTTAAATAGGGAGAGGTTTAGCATGAACAAAAGCGCTTCAAAAGGAAATCCATTGGCATTATTACCTATAGTTGTATTCTTAGTATTATTTGTTGGTAGTGGTATTATAACAGGGGACTTTTATAAAATGCCAGTTCTAGTTGCTTTTATGATAGCATCGGGAGTTGCATTATTATTTAACAAAGACGAAAAATTTGATACTAAGATGGATATATTCTGTAAAGCAGCAGGAGACCCTAATATAGTTCTAATGTTAGTTATATTTTTATTAGCTGGAGCTTTTGGAAGTGTTGCAAAGGCTATGGGTGGTGTAGATTCAACAGTAAATTTAAGTTTGTCAGTATTACCTCCAAATTTATTAGTTGCAGGTTTATTTATAATAGGTAGCTTTATATCTATATCAATGGGGACATCAGTTGGTACAATAGCAGCTCTTGCTCCAATAGGTCTTGGAATAGCTGAAAAAACTGGTATACCAATAGCTTTAGTTACAGGAGCTATAGTTGGTGGGGCAATGTTTGGTGATAATTTATCAATGATATCTGATACAACAATAGCTGCATCAAGAACTCAGGGGTGTGATTTAAAAGACAAATTTAAAGTTAACTTTTTAATAGTTTTACCAGCTGCAATAGCTACAGTAATATTACTTGCAGTAATGACAAGAGGATACCAAGGAGCGACAGGAGAAAATTATACTTATGAATTTATAAAAGTAGTACCTTATATTGTGGTACTAGTTGGTGCTCTGTGCGGGGTAAACGTTTTTGTGCTGCTTGGAGGAGGAATACTATTTGCAGGAATAATAGGATTAGTAACATCGTCTATTGATTTATTAGGATTGATACAAGCTGTATCTTCTGGTATGGCAGGTATGCAGGAGTTATGTATATTAGTACTAATAGTAGGTGGAGTAGTTGGTTTAATGAAACATAATGGTGGAATAGAATTTTTACTTAACTTCATAACTAGCAAAATAAACAGTAAAAAAGGTGCTGAGTTTGGTATAGCTACATTAGTAAGTGTTGTAGACTTATGCACTGCAAATAATACTATAGCAATAGTAACAGCAGGACCTCTTGCTAAAGATATAGCAGAACAATATGATATAGACCCAAGAAAAACCGCAAGCATACTTGATATATTCTCAGCTTGTTGGCAAGGTATGATACCTTATGGAGCACAGCTTGTTACGGCTGCTGGAATAGTTGGAATATCAGCAGTTGAGATAATAAAATACTTGCATTATCCAATGTTAATGCTTGTTTGTGGTATAGCTTCGATAGTATTTGGGATTCCAATACTTAAAAAATCTAATGAAAAAACGAGTAAAGTATCTTAAAATAAATTGATAAAAATAAAAAATCACTAGTCAAATAGTATACACTAGACTAGTGATTTTTTATTTTAAAAATAGATTTTGTTCTTTTTTTAGCAAATAAACTAACCCTCATGAATATAATAAAAATAGCAATTCTTTTTTCTTATAAGAAAGGGGGGATTTTTATCATATCTAAAAAAAATTTAAATGAAGTAATCGTTGATTCTAAAATAGGAAAGAAAAAAATAGACTACAAAGGTTCTGCGATTTCAGCAGTAAGATTGGATGCTTATAAGGCTTATGACGGAATACCAATTTTATTACAAAAATTTATAGATTATAAAGATTATGCAGCGTGGGGAGAGATAGTAAAAAAAATCGATTATATTTATTACAATATAGATTGTTTATTATCAAAGTTAGATAAAGAAATTCATTTTAAGGAAAAAGTAAAATATGACGTAAATAAAGGTAAAAAGCTTTTATTTAAGCCGAACATAATAGGGTCTATTGCGATAGATCCTATTACACATAGAGAAGCAGATACAAAAAAGATTTGTACAGAATGGCCGATAGTTGCAGCTATAATGAGATGGTTTCATGATGAACTAAATATATCTTACTCAAAAATGTCAATTGGAGAATGCTCAGCTAGTACACTTATGATATCAAAATTTTTAAGTAAATTTGTAGGTAAAGAAATAACACCACAAGCTGTAATTGAAGGTAAAAGTGGCGAATTTTATGGAGGATGGGGGTTTTACTTCGCTCGTAAGTATTTAAAGGAATGTAATTTATATAGTCATAAAGATAATCCTATGAATGGATATGAAGAAAGTATAGAAGGTGCATACTTATCACCTGGAGAAGCTTATAATCAGCTTATGGTATATGACCTAAATGATATAGGAATGGATAAATCTAAAGGAAGAGTTATAAAAATAGATGATGGAGCAAATTATGAAGAAATAAGGTTGCATAAGGTAATTGTAGGTGGAGATAAAGGAGATAAAGATGATATTTATAAATATCCAGGATGTGTATTAATTAATATTCCTAGAGTAAAAATACACGACCAAGACCTTTTAAGTGGTGCAATTAAAAATCTTGGAATGGGGCTTCATCCATATTCTCCATGGCATATGGAAATAGATGAAGAAACTAATTCACCAAAGATGAATGAAGATGGAGATTATATAAAATATAAAACTCATGGCATATCTGGAACTCAAAGTGACATAATAAAAGCTATAAAAAGTCAGGATATATTTATGATTCATATATTAGATGCAATAGAAATTATGAATAAAAGCCATGATAGTGCTAATGCGCAACCAACTAAAGAAGGATTTATTTTTTCATCTCTAGACTGTGTTGCCATTGATTTATTTACTGCTAGATATTGTTTTAAAAATATACCTATGGATAAGGCAATAAAAATTAAAGATGAAAATAATTGGAGCACTGAATTTATTCAAAAAATTCCAATAGCTGAAATTGAAAATAATAATATAATAACAACTTATGGATATGATTCACCATTACTTAGATATGATTTATACAATTATGCTCAAAAAAGAGGAATTGGAAAACAACTATATTACGTAATTGGTATAGATAATTTAACTAAAAAGCCATTAGTATCACTTCAAGGTCATTTAGGAAAAATAGAAGAAAATACTTTTGTAGAAGTGATTACAGAAAACTTTTATTATAGTTTAGTTACAATAATGCATGATTTACAATCAACAATTTTTAGTTACCTAAAATCTCAAGATAAATTAGCTAACACATCTGTTTTTAATACAATAATGAATATTTACGATGAAAATAAAGACGGTGTAGTTGATTATAATGAAAAGGGAAGAGGATTTGAAGATGCTATTTATAATATTTTAGAAGAATGTTATAAAAGCTTTAATGAAAGGTATGGCCAATTAAAAACTAACTTTCTTATGGTAAGATATTTTATAAAAAATGTGAGAAAAGATTGGAATCATCAAGGTCATGATTTTATAATTGATAGAATTTATGTAAATATAGCTCAAGTAGCATATGAAATGTCTCAAAGTGAAGAGATTAATGATGATTTATTTATCGAAAATATGAAATTTGGAAAAGGTATGTGGCCTAGTTGGAAAACTGCAACATATGTCCTTTATATGTCATATATTTATGGCTCAGTAACAGAAGAATATATAAGTATAGATTCGTTATATGGATGGGCTTTTCAATATGCAGATAAAGTATTAAATTTTGGTAAATATACTCAAAAAATTAAAGACAATATAGTGTCATTAGAGTCGATACAAGGTAATATTCCTAAAGTCTCACCTCATATTTTAAAATCAGATAAGCGCATAAATAATCCTATTAAAAAATATTTTGAGGATGTTTATAATGGAGAACCACCTTTAGATTTTACACTTTATGTTCCTTTTGAGTTTGTATATATTCAAGGAGTAAAAATACCAAATATAGAAGGAACTGATGATAAGAATAAAATTTTTACAGTAAGTTTTTCTGAAAACTGGTAAAAAAAAATCACTAGCGTTGTAGATGTTTACAAGCTAGTGATTTTTTATTAATAAACTTCAGTTTGAAGTAATTGTTTATTTGATAAATAAATTTCTATATTCAAGTGGAGTCATATTCATATGTTTTTTGAAAAACTTAGAAAAATATGATTGTGATGAGAATCCAACCAAATCACTTATTTGATTTAAAGAATAACTACTTTTTCTTAGAAAATCACATGACTTTTTTAATTTATACTCCATTATATATTGTTGAGGAGTAGTCATCATATTAAGTTTGAATATTTTGTAAAAATGGCTTCTATCAATATTTAAGTAGCTTGCTACATCTGATACTGTTATGTTTTTATGATAATTAGATTCTATAAATTCTATTGACTTAGAAATATAGCTTTTAGAGGATGAAATATCGCTTAGATCAGAAGATGAGTTTTCATTTATTAAAATTGATAAAGTTTGATATAAATACCCAATTCCTTCAAATATATTATTTGAATAGCAGCTATCATAAATATTTTTAAAACAATAATCTAATTTATTATCTTTAGTATACCTAAAAGTATAATTACCATTATAAAAACCACACAGAGTAAGAAGTTCTTTAGCTTTAGACCCATTTATTCCAATCCATCTATAAACCCAAGGGTTATCATCTAAAGGATAGTAGTTATTATCAGTATTTGGCGGTATAAAAAATCCATCTCCTGCTTTTAAATGGTAAACTTTGTCCTCCATAAAAAATAGACCTTCTCCTTCTAATATATAGTGAATTAGATAGTAATCTATTTGTTCATACTGGTATGGCTCTCTAGGAGAACAATGCTCAAATCCACATTCATATATATATAATTCATTACTAGGCTTAAAGTCTGTTGAAAAAATTCCTATCTTATTTTCCATAAAACACCCCCACATATTTGATGATAAATAATTAATTATAATTTAAATCTAAAAATATATTGTGTCAACTTTAAATGCAACAAAATTACAAAACATAGCAACATTAATATATTGATATAGAACATATTAATTAGTATTATTAATTTATAAAGAAAACGTTTTTTAAAAAGGAAATAGCTAAATTTAGCAGTGTAGAGAGTATTAAGTTAAAGATTCTAAAAAAGTTTAATAACTAGATTAATATTAATAATTATGTAAAAAATACAAAACTCAGGGGGTCAAATAATGAGTGAAAATAGAGGAACTCTTAGTTCTAAAGCTTTAATGTTAATGACTTTTACAGCTGTATTCTCATTTGGAAATATTATCGATAGTAGTGTGAATATAGGATTAGCAACTATACCATCATATATATTTGGTACCATATTTTACTTTTTCCCATTTGCACTTATGATAGGTGAGTTTGCATCAGCTAATTCTAATTCAGAATCAGGAATAAATAGTTGGATAAAAACTTCTCTAGGTGCAAAGTGGGCGTTCTTAGGTTCTTGGTCATACTTCTTTGTAAATTTATTTTTCTTTACATCATTATTACCAAAAACTTTAATATATGCATCATACGCTTTTGTAGGAAAGAATATATTTAATGGAAAAACAGTTTTAATTTCAGTTTTATCAATATTATTATTCTGGGTAGTAACTATATTATCTACAAAAGGTGTAGGTTGGATATCGAAGATAACAAATTTATCAGGTGTAGCTAGAATGGTTTTAGGAATTGGATTTATAGTACTTTCATTTGGCGTAATTATTGTACTAGGTAAAAAACCAGCACAGGAATTTACGGTAGATACTATTATGCCTAAATTCAACTGGACATACTTTATGGTATTAGCATGGGTACTTCAAGCAGTAGGTGGAGCAGAAAGTATAGGAGTTTATATAAAAGACGTAAAAGGTGGAAATAAAGCATTTATAAAAACAATGCTATTTTCAACAGTATTAATTGGACTACTTTATGCATTAGGATCAGTGGCAGTAGGGATCGTTGTTCCAGCAGAAAAGTTGAGTGGAAATTTTTCAAATGGATTATTTGATTCATTTTTGATACTAGGTTCTTATTATGGAGTAGGGAATATAATTACTAACATTGTTGGATTTATAATGTTACTTGCAAGTTTAGGGTCATTAGTTTTATGGACAGCTGCACCGGTTAAAGTTTTATTCTCAGAAATACCAGAAGGGATATTTGGGAGCTGGGTAGCTAAAACAGACAAAGAGGGTAATCCAATAAATGCATTATATCTTCAAGCGATGATAGTAACAATACTTTTAATAATACCAGCTTTAGGGATAGGTTCTGTTGATAGTTTATTAGAAATGTTAATAAATATGACAGCTTCAACATCATTAATACCAGTATTCTTCTTCTTAGTTGGATATATAGTATTAAGAGCTAAAAAGGATAATCTAGAAAGAAGTTTTAAAGTTGGATCAAGAGGTCTAGGTATAGGAATAGGTGTTTTATTATTAATACTGTTTACATTTGTATTTATTATATCTTCAGTACCATCACCAGCAGACTTAACAGCATATTTTAATGGAACTTTACCAGAAGGTCAAACTAATCCTTTATTTGTTCTTTTATACAATGTATTAGGATTAGTAATATTCTTAGGATTTGCACAAATATGCTGGATGAAATATGAGAAAAAGGTTGGTAAAAATATAGCTAATGAAATAGATATTATAGCTTAAATCTATGATCATAATATAAAAAGGAGAGATTGGATATGAAATTATGGGAAAATATACATGTTGATGGGGTAAATAGATTAGATGCTAGAAGTGAATTTTTAAGTTTCTCATCTAAAAGAAAGGCATTAATAGGGGATAAAAAATATACACAAAATTATAAAAATTTAAATGGAAGCTGGAAATTTTTATTTTTAGATGCTCCAGAATATTCTCCAGAAGGTTTTTTTAAAGAAGAATTTGATACTGAAAATTGGGATAATATAGTAGTTCCAGGGAATTGGCAACTTCAAGGATATGGGAAGATGCACTACTCTGATTTATGGTATAACTTCCCAATAAATCCACCTTATGTACCAACTGAAAATCCAACAGGAATATATAAGAGAAAGTTTGTAATAGATAAATCTTGGATGAATGAAAGAATAATATTAAAATTCAATGGAGTAGATTCTGCATATAATGTTTGGATAAATGGAGAAGAAGTAGGATACAGTAAAGGTGCAAGAATACAATCAGAGTTTGATATTACTAAATATATAAGATGTGGTGAAAATGAGTGTACAGTAAGAGTATATCAATGGAGTGATGGAACATACTTAGAAGATCAGGATATGTGGTGGCTAAGTGGAATATTTAGAGATGTAGAGCTTTATACAGAGCCAGTTTATGGAATAGACGATATAACAATAGTAACGGATTTAGATAAAGATTATGAAGATGCAATTTTAAATATAGATCTTAAGTTTAGAAAATATGATAATCAAAAAGTTAAATTTGAATTATTAGATAAAAATAACAATATAGTATTGGAAGAAGTTATAGATATAAATGGAAATACAAAATTTAGTAAGGAAGTCAAAAAACCGCTAAAATGGACGGCAGAAGAACCGAATCTATATACATTAATGGTAAGTGTATTAAAAGAAGGAGAAATAATACAAGTAATACCTCAAAGAGTTGGATTTAGAAAAATAGAGTTAAAAGGAGAAGTATTTACTGTAAATGGAGTTGCAATTAAGTTTAAAGGAGTAAATAGACATGATTACAATCCTAAAAATGGAAGAGTAGTTTCTAAGGAAGAAATAATCAAAGATATAGTATTAATGAAGCAACACAACATAAATGCAATAAGAACAGCTCACTATCCAAACTCACATTATCTATATGAATTATGTGATGAATATGGAATGTATGTAATAGATGAAACTGATTTAGAATGTCATGGATTTGAATTAACAGGAGACTATGCTTGGATAAGTGATGATCCAGAGTGGGAGTTAGCTCATGTAAGTAGATTAGAAAGAATGATAAAGAGAGATAAAAATCATCCATGTATATTAATGTGGTCATTAGGAAATGAATCCTCATTTGGATGTAATTTTAAAGCTATGGCCAAAAAGCTTAAGGATTTAGATCAAACTAGAATACTACATTATGAAGGCGATTTTAATGTATCAGAAGATGATGGACCAGTTTCTGAAGTTTATAGCACTATGTATACTTGGTTAGAGCATGATAGCAAATTATTAATGGACAAGATAATAAATGATGTTAAGAAGCCTCATATATTATGTGAATACTGTCATGCTATGGGGAATGGACCTGGAAATTTAAAAGAATATCAAGACTTATTCTACAAATATGATAAATTACAAGGTGGATTCATATGGGAGTGGTTTGACCATGGAATACATACAGTAAGTGAAAATGGAGAAGTTTATTATAGATATGGAGGAGACTTTGGAGATGACCCAAGTAATATAAACTTTTGTATAGATGGATTAATAATGCCAGATAGAACAGCCTCTCCAGGGTTATTAGAATATAAAAAAGTTATAGAGCCAGCTCAAACTAAGGCCATAGATTTAGAAAAAGGAATAATAGAAGTTATAAATAGATATGACTTTAAAAATTTAAATACGTTAGAGTTAGTTTATAATATAAAAGAAGATGATAAAATAATACAAAGTAAAAGAGTAGAAATGCCTTCTATTAAAGGTAGAGAGACTTGTCAAATAACACTACCGTATGACTTAAACTTTAAGAAAGTTGATGGAGCAACATATTACTTAAATATATCTTATGTGTTAAAAGAAGATTGTAATTGGGCAAGTGCTGGATATGAATTAGCAAATGCACAATTTGAGCTTCCAATAAAAACAGAAAAGGTGAAAGTAACGCCAAAAGGTAACTTGGAAGTTAATAAGGAACATTGTAAGTTAATAGCTAAAGGAGATAGCTTTAAGATAGTATTTGACTTAGTAAGAGGTCATATATTAGAAGTAAGTAAAGATGATTATAAACTAATAGAAGAAGGACCAAGGCTAAACTTTTGGAGAGCCCCTATTGATAATGATATGTACATAGTTGAAGACTATAAGAAGAAGTATTTTATGCATTTAATGCATGAAGTAGTAAGAAATGTTGAGTATAGTGTAGAAGGAAATGTACTTATATTTAAAGTGGAAGTTATAAATGGAGCAACTAACTCTGCATGGCATTATAAATCTACTTATGAATATAAGGTATTTGGAAGTGGAGATATAATAGTTGATGTATCTGGAGTACCTTCTGGTAGAATAGAAACTGCACCAGAAATGTTACCGAAGATAGGTCTTCAAATGAGAGTTAACAAAGATTTAGAAAATGTTAAGTATAAAGGAAGAGGACCAGGAGAGTCTTATGCAGATACTAAAGAAGCAAATTTATTTGGAGTATTTGAAAATACAGTTGATGGATTATTTACGAACTATGTAAAGCCACAAGAAAATGGAAATAGAAGTGATTGTTCATGGATAAGTTTAGGCAATGATAGAGGAATATCAATAATGGCAATTGCAGATGATAAATTTAATTTCAGTGCATCTTATTATGAAGATACAGATTTAGAATATGCTAAACATACTATTGATTTAGAAAAGAGAGATTATATTGTATTTAATATAGATTATAAACAAAATGGAGTAGGAACTAACTCTTGTGGACAATGGCAATTAGATAAATATAGATGTAAGTTTGAAGAATTTAACTTAAGATTTAGACTTAGCGTATTTAATAATAAAGAAGTATCAGAAATTTCATTAGGAAGAGAGATATTAGAGTAGTTATAGCTTAAAGTATAATATATTAATAAAAAATCACTAGCTTAGTATTAAATTACAAAGCTAGTGATTTTTTATTAATAAACTTCAGTTTGAAGTAATTGTTTATTTTTTACAATGTAAGTTATATCAGATTTTTTAGCAATTTCGTTATTATGAGTTACTAAAATAACTGTTTTATTATGGTTCCTTACTAATTTTTCAAATATAGATATTATCTCATTTGAAGTATTTTCATCTAAGTTACCAGTAGCTTCATCAGCTAAGATTAAATTTGATTCAGTAGCTAAAGCTCTAGCAATTGCAACTCTTTGCTGTTGACCACCACTTAAAGTTAATACCTTCTGTTTTCCTTGTTCTTTACTAAGTCCAACTTGTTTAAGTATTTCAATGGCCTTTTCTTTTTTATTAGAACACTTCACACCTTTTATCTCCATAGCGCAGATAATATTATCTAAAGCACTCATATATGTTAATAAGTTATAGCTTTGGAAAATTATAGACACACACTTATTTCTATAATTAGAAAAACCTATATTATTTATATTTTTGTTATCAAATAAAATTGAACCGGATGTTGATTTATCAAGACCAGCTGCTAATGATAAGAAAGTAGTTTTACCAGAGCCAGAAGGACCTATTATAGTATAAAACTTTCCTTGCTCAAAACTAGCATTGGCTTTATCTAAGATAACTGTATTGTTATTATAAGCATAACTTACATCTTTAAATTCTAATATTGTATTCATATAGTCCTCCTAACTATGCTTACTTAGTATATTTTTAGGGTTAAGTCTCATTACTGTAACAGCAGGAACACAAGTTGCTACAAGTGATATAGTAGCCCCTAGGGCAGCCATTTTAGCAAAATCAGACCCAGAAACAGAAACATCAAGTTCATCTATAACTTCTACATTAGAAGTTTGAGAGAACATTCCAGCAAAACCACCTTTGCCACCCCCCATACCTTTACCTGAGTTATCACCAGGGATTCCTTGAGCACTAACTTCATTACTATCTTCAGATGATGAAATTTCAGAAGATAAAAGTTGGTTTGCAACTATATTACTAGTTGGTTTACCTAAAAGTGACGAAGCACCTAAAGATAAAACTAATATTAATAATATTTCAACTGCAAATTGAGCTATTATCTTAGGCTTCTTTTCTCCAAGAGAAAGAAGTATACCTATCTCTTGGTTTCTATCTCTTATAGATAACATTATTATTAATGTTAAAATTAATCCTCCAGCGATAGCTATAACATATATAGATATTTTTGCAAATGAGCTTATATTTTCTATAGGACCTAGCATTTGCTCATAAGCTGCATCATTTGCATCTAATTTAAATGTATCAAAATCTATAGAAGAATTTTCTTGTGCATTAGCTATAAAAGCATCAACATTAGCAGGATCATTTAAATAGAATGTTGCACTATCAACTACATTTTCATAATCAGAACCTTTGATTGTAGATATAGTATCTAGGTTTGTATATATGTTGTTGTATGGGCTAGATGCAGTATTCATCATAGCTTGTTCTGTGAAATCCTCACTAGAAGCATATATACCAATTATTTTTAAATCATATGTAGTACTTTCATCAGATGTAGAGCCTACAGTTATTGTATCTCCAACACTTAAATCATTTTGACTAGCTAAGGCTTCTTCTATAACAGCAACATTAGATGAGGTATCTTCTGTTATCATATTACCTTCAACCATATTTATATTTCCATCTCTAAAAGATGAAGTTTGTTCTAAGCTAGAAACACCTGTTAAAGTAACATCACCCATATTACCCATCTTACCGCCTTGTCCCATTTGAGGCATATTAGAGCTAGTACTTTCTCCAGTTGTAGTATCTTCTTCATCAGAAGCACCAACAGCAGTGAAGTTGCTTGCTAGTAAGCTTGTACTAGATTGAGCTAAATATTCTTCTACATATTCAGATGATAATAATTCATTTATATATTCAGTAGAAACAGGTGTCATACTTGGTTTCATTTTATCAGGAGCAGGAGTTCCTGACGAATATGAAGCTGAAGACTCTCTTTGACTCATCATATTTTCTCTCATCTTTTCTGTATCAACTTTTAAAGTTACCTGAGCACCAAGTTGTTGTCTAGCTAAAACTCCTGCAGCCTTACTAGCAGTTTGTATTGATATACCACTTAGCACTAATAAACATATTGTTGTTATAACTGTAAATAAAAGTAGTGTTTTTGATAGTCTACTTTTAATGCTTAAAATTGCTCTTTTAAAAAAATTCATTAAAATAAGTTCTCCTTTTCTAAATTGTACCTTCAATTTTTATTTTAGAGATAAGGGATGAACTTCATATGAATGGTAGAAGAATATTCCATGAACTGGTTATGAATTTTATGTGAATTGTGAGTGCTTGTATAAAGTAATGTATTATGTTAGACTAAAAATGAGTAAATTTATCATTTTTTAAATAGGAGGATACCATATGTTAAGCAATGTTTTAATGGGTGTACAGGTTGTACTAGGGATAATATTAATACTTGCTATAATGCCTCAAGATAGTAAAAGTGCAGTTCCTTCACAGTTCGGTGGAGAAGGAAGTCAAAGTTACTTTAAACCAAAGGGTAAAGAAGCTTTCCTGGGTAGAGTAACTAAGATTGCTGCAGTATTATTCTTCTTAAATGCATTAGCATTAGTTGTAGTGAATAAATAGTTTTTTGGAGTTGGTTGTGCTGGAATATGGCCGGTGGTTGATATGTAAGTTTTCTTCCATGCAGCAAAGAATGCTGCAAATGTCAGAATAACTTAACATATCAATTACCACGTGCTGGGTGTTTCCAAAATAACTTAACTCCTTTTTATTTTGATAGGAGTAAAAGATTATATTAAAGCAAATTGCTTTAATATTAGTATCCATAAAAATACGGTTGGGATACAGAATAAGCATGAGAATACTATTGATTGTTCTGCTAATATACTATCTCCACCCATTTGTTTTGCCATTTGGAATGATGATACTGCTGTTGGTGCTGCAAAAACTAGTAGTATGCTTAGTAATTCTATTTCTCTAAATCCAAATGCTACAGCAATTGGTATAAATATAAGTGGTACAAATATTAGTTTATTACTAACTATGAATATAGTCTTTTTAAAATAAGATTGTACGTTGCCAAATGAGAAATATCCACCTAGTAGTATAAGTGAAAATGGAGTTGCTATTTTAGAAATATCGTTAACTGATTTTTCTAAGAATGTAGGCAACTTAATTCCCAATAAAACAAATATAAGACCAATAGCTGAAGCTATAATAAGTGGATTAGTAATAACACCTTTTATAATTTTTTTGTAGTCTATATTTTTATCTTCTCCTCTAAACAGCTCTAAAGCTATAACTGATAAAAGATTAAACAGAGGAACTACTATAGCTATTAATAATGCTGTAATACCAATCTTTTCATCACCAAAAAGTTCAGTTGCAACAGGCATTCCAAAAATAACGAAGTTACTTCTAAAAATACCTTGAATCATAACACCACATTTTGAGTTATCTTTTTCAATTTTAGGAATAACAATTAATAAAAATAAAAATAGGATTATAACCGAGATAACCGAGAATAGTATTAAGTTTAGATTAAACGAACTTTTTATATCGCTCTTATAAACATTATAAAATAATAGTAATGGTAGGAAAACTTTAAAACAAATTGTATTCATTGAATTTAAAGTCTTTAAATCTAAAAGCTTTATATGCTTTAAATAATATCCAAGTGACATTACTAGAAATAGTGGAGAGACCACATTAAAAGATAGAATTAAATTATTCATACATATACTCCTTTATATTAAAATGTCAGTATACTCTAGTGTAAAAAAAATTATATGAAAAATCAATGAAACTCATATAAAAACACTTAAAATACACTAGAAAATCAATAATATAAAAAGTATGATTAATTTAAGGTAAATTATGCTAGAATAACAATATATTGTAAAATAGTTTGGAAATATATAATAAATAAAATAATTATCATAAATATATTAAATATGCTAAAGATGATAATAATAAATAATAGAATAAAATAAAAATTAATAAAATTAAATTTATAATTAATAATTATAATGTTTTAGAAAATATGTAGTATATATTTAATAATAAGAATTTTATGAACTTAATATAAAAAAGTAAATAGGAGGACTAACATGGTACCAGGACTTAAAGAAAGTTTATTAGGACTAATAAATGATCCAGCATACAATCCTCTAAAGAAAGAAGAACTTGCAGTTATATTTAATATACATCCAGCGGAGATGGCAATGTTTTTTAATTTTTTAGATGAATTAGAAGAAGATGGATATATATGTAAAAGTAAAAAAGGAAAGATAATGTCATTGAATCAAATGGGATTATTTGTAGGTAAATTCGTATCTCATAGAAAAGGATTTGGATTTGTTGAATCTGATGAAGAATTTACACAAGACTTATTTATACCAGCAGAGTATGTAAATACTGCAATGCATAACGATAGAGTTATAGCAGAAATTATAAACCCTGCAACTGAAGATAGAAGAGCAGAAGGTAAAATAATAAAAGTAGTTAAAAGAGAAGTTACTCAAGTTGTTGGACTATTTAAGCCAAGCAGAAACTTTGGATTTGTAATACCAGATAATAAAAAATTTAATCAAGATATATATATTCCTAAAAAGTTTTTCTTAGGAGCAAGAGAAGATGATAAAGTTGTTGTTGAAATAACTATATGGCCTTCAGAGGATAGAAAGCCAGAAGGTAAGATAGTTGAAGTTTTAGGACAAAAAGGTGAAAGAGGAGTTGAGATTGATTCTATAATTAAGGCTCATGGACTTCCAGAAGAATTCCCTAAAAAGGTTTTAGAAGAAGCTGAATTTGTAGCGGTTCCAATACCGAAAGAAGAAATAGAAAGAAGATTAGATATAAGAGAGTTAAAAACATTTACTATAGACGGTGAAGATGCTAAAGATTTAGATGATGCTGTATCTATAGAAAAATTACCTAATGGAAACTTTAAACTAGGAGTTCATATAGCAGACGTTACTCATTATGTAAGAGAAAAAAGTAAATTAGATAAAGAAGCTTTAAAAAGAGCAACTTCAGTTTACTTAGTTGATAAGGTAATACCAATGTTACCTAAAACTCTTTCTAATGGAATGTGTTCACTAAATCCATTTGAAGACAAACTTACTTTATCAGTATTTATGGAAATAGACCATAAAGGTGATGTAGTAAAACATGATATACATGAAACTGTAATAAATTCTAAAGCTAGAATGACTTATACAGAAGTATCTGACATACTAGAAAAAGACGATGAATTATTAAAGAAAACTTTCTCTCATATGGTTGAAGAATTTAAAATGGCTGAAGAGCTAGCTAGAATTCTTATGAAGAGAAGAGAAAAAAGAGGAGCAATAGACTTTGACTTCCCTGAAGCTAAGATAATTTTAAATAAAGATGGAGAAGTTGTAGATATAAAACATTATGAAAGAAGAATATCCAACAAGATAATAGAAGAGTTTATGCTTATAAGTAATGAAACTGTAGCTGAACATTATTTCTGGTTAGGTGTACCTTTCGTTTATAGAATACATGAAACTCCATCAGCAGAAAAAATGGAATCACTAAGTAAATTTGTTGCTACTTTTGGATACAATATAAAAGGTGATTTAGAAGAAGTTCATCCAAAAGCATTACAAGCAATAGTTGAAAAAATAAAAGGAACTAGAGAAGAAGAAGCAATAAGTACAATATTACTACGTTCTTTAAAACAAGCTAGATATGAGCCAAACTGTATAGGTCACTTTGGTTTAGCAGCTAAGTATTATTGTCACTTTACTTCTCCAATAAGAAGATATCCAGACTTACAAATACACAGAATTATAAAAGAACAATTAAATAATAAATTAACTCAAAAAAGACAAGAACAATTAAGCGGAATTGTTGATTATGCATCTACTCAATCTTCTGAAAGAGAAAGAGCAGCAGAGCTTGCTGAAAGAGATGTACATGATTACTACAAAGCTTGTTACATGGCTGATAAGGTAGGTCAAGAATTTGATGGTATTGTTTCTAGTGTAACTAACTTTGGTATGTTTGTTGAGCTAGAAAATACTGTTGAAGGTTTAATTAGACTTGCTAATATGGCTGATGATTATTATATTTACGATGAGATGACTTATACTATTATAGGTGAAAGAACTAAGAAAACTTATAAGATAGGTGATCCTGTTAGAATTAGAGTTGATAAAGTTAACGTAGACTTTAGAGAAATAGATTTTGCGTTATTAGGTAAAATAGATGACCAAGAGTAGTTGGGAGCTTCGGGGTAGGTGTTATGGAGTTTTCTTCCATGCAAAGTAAAGGGCGCTTTGCGAATGGAAGGAAAACTTCCATAAACACCAATCCCTTCGCTTTAGCTACTTTATTGGTCAACGTATTTTAAGCTTGAGAGTTAGGATTAAAAGATTTTTTTGTTTATATTTATTGGTTTGGTTAAGATTAAATTTTTTATTATTGGTGCGTATATTTATGTTGAGTTATTTTAATAATAAGCTTAGAATATAGTTAGTTATGTTGACTATAAGCTATAAATATGGTATATTTTTACTTATAATATGTAATTTATATTAATGAAATTTTTTTGTGAAGAAGGTGAACTTGTTGTCAGGTAAAAAGGTGTTAGCTACAAATAAAAAAGCAAGACATGAGTATTTTATAGAAGAAACTTATGAATGCGGTATAGAGCTTAAAGGAACAGAGGTTAAATCAATTAGACAAGGTAAGATTAACTTAACTGATGGTTTTGCATCTGTTGATAATAGTGAAGTATTTTTAAAACAAGTTCATATAAGTCCTTACGAGCAAGGAAATAGATTTAATGTTGATCCTCTTAGAGTTAGAAAGTTATTACTTCATAAGAGTGAAATAAGAAAACTTATAGGGGCAACTACTATAAAAGGTTATTCTCTTATACCACTTAGTATGTACTTAGTACGTGGTAAGGTTAAGCTAGAATTAGCTTTAGCAAAAGGTAAAAAGCTATATGATAAGCGTCAAGACTTAGCTAAAAAAGATGCTCAAAGACGTATAGAAAGAGAAATGGCTGGAAGATACTAAAAAATCCATTAGTTAACATTGATTTTTGTTTTCAAAAATATTATATTATATATACATTCTTAATTAACAAATAAAAACTGAATATAGAAATGGTGAAGTTTGCGAAAGAAAGACAGTCTTAAGGACTTTAAACTACCACGGGGGCGTAAAGGTTTCGACGTGGGTTTGGAACTTGGGGCTGCGTGCCGTGTTACTCTGGGTCACGTAAAAACTGGGGAACTTAAAATAAACGCAAACGATAATTACGCTTTAGCAGCTTAATTGACTGCTCGACCCGCCTAAGCCCTCCTGCCGGCTAGGCCTGGTCGTCATTTATGCAGGGAACTACTTTTGGGATGTCTCGACCAAAAGCGGAGTAATCGAGACTGGCCAATCACATAGCCTGCCGCTTGGCGATGTGAGAGGCGAGACGATAAGTAAAGTCGGCTACGCACGTAGATGCAATGAGGAAAAGACTTGCGGACAGGGGTTCGACTCCCCTCGTCTCCACCAATATTTGCCTGAGTAAGGCTACATAGATTGGAATTACTAGATTTTTAAAATTGGTAGTTCCTTTTTTATTACTCAAATAACACAATAGTAACACAACTACAGCTAAAAGTATAAATTTATAAAATAATAGGAGCGTAAGAATGAAAAAAAATATTTTAAGTCAAGATTTTTATGAAGACACCATATCTCGAGAATTAGTATCTATATTAGAAAAAGAAAAAAATTATTTTGATGAATGCACAATATTTTATAAGTATCCTGTATTTAGAGAGCTTGACGAAGAGCCTAAAATTCCAGATTTATTATTAGCATCTCCAAATTATGGGATAGTTATATTTAAATGCGATTCAACAAGTAAGGTTAGGGATGAAGAGTCATTAAAAGAAGTAGTAGAAGAATTATTGTGGATGGAAGATAATATTTTTTCTAGACTACTCCAAAGTTCTAATAAAAGATTAAAAAGTGGGAGAAGAAATTTGTCTTTTAATGTATCGAGTGTATTATTTGCACCTAATCTAGAAGATGTAGACATGTTAGAACTAGAGTGTTCCGTAATAACTAATAAAAGTGAACTTTTAAGTAATTTTGATAATATACAAAAAGATATGGAAAAAATAGATAATGAAATAATTTTAGATGCATTAGCTATAATAGAGGGATCAATAGCAATTACAAAACCTAAGGAGAGGGATTTAGGAAAAGGAGAAGATATAACTAAAGCTTATATAATGAGGAAGCTAGAAGAAGAGATAGCTAAATTTGATGATACTCAAAAATATGCGGCATTGTCTCAAATAGATGGGCCACAAAGAATACGAGGATTAGCAGGATCAGGGAAAACGATAATACTATGTATGAAAGCAGCTTTGTTACACCTTAAATATCCAACTAAAAAAATACTATATACTTTTATGACGAAAAGTTTATATGATTATATAGAAAAACTTATAACTAGGTTTTACAAGGTTATTGGAGATGGATCTCTACCAGATTTTGAAAATTGTATTCATATTAGACATGCATGGGGAGGAGAGAACATAAGAGGTGTGTATTATGAAGCTGCTATAAGAAATGGTATAGATTCCATAAGCTTTTCGGATGCTGCAAGAAAAGTTGGTAGAGGGGATGCATTTAATTATATATGTGATCAACTACTTTTAGATAGAAGAGGCAACTTAGAAAAAACATATGACTATGTATTTATAGATGAAGCCCAAGATTTTGGACCAGCCTTTTATAAACTATGTAGGTCTATAGTAAAGAATGATTGTATAGTTTGGGGATATGATGAACTTCAAAACATATTTAATATAGATATGCAAGATACAAATACGATTTTTAAAGACGATAGAATAAATTCTAAAGGTATTGATTTAGTAGAATTACAAAAGCAGTATCCAGATATGGACAATGATATAGTATTATCCAAATCATATAGAAATTTAAAAGAAATTATAGTATTAGCACATGCAATCGGGTTTGGTATATACAATGATACGTTAATTCAAAGTTTAGAGAATGATGAGCATTGGAGAGATTTAGGATATTCGATAATAGAAGGAACATGTGAAAATGGACATGAGGTCAAGATTGAAAGACCTGATTCAAGTAGTCCATTAGCGAATTGGTATGATAGAGATGTTGATGATATTATAAAAATGAATCTAGATGCAGATTTTGAAGAAGAAATTAAATTTGTATGCGATGAAATAGAGAACGCTATTAAAGTTGATAAACTTAGAGCTGATGATATTATGGTTATATGCTTGGATGATAGACATGCTAAAGGATATTTTTATGAAATTAGTGAGGATTTATATAAAAGAGGTATTTATACACATAATTTGACATTAAATTCTTATGAAAAGGGGTTTATAGAGGATGATTGTGTAACTTTAACAACTGTATATAAAGCAAAAGGTAATGAATCAGCAATGGTATTTATAGTTGGATGTGATGTATTTGAAAATAATAAAGATAGCATATCTATGAGAAATAAACTATTTACTTCTATTACTAGAGCAAAAGCTTGGATAAGATTAAGTGGATTAACTAAATCTCTTCAAAAGGAGATTACAAAAGTTAAAGACAAGAAATTTATATTAGAATTTACATATAAAGATTCAAAAATAATAAAGAGAGATTTAGCTGAAATCAATGCTAAAAAATCTCAAATTAGGGATAAGATAAGTGATCTTATATTTAATCTAGAAAAAGATGGTTATTCAAAGGAAGATATTATTAAATTTATTGAAGATTTTGATAAGGATGGTAAATAATCAAAATGAATGAAGCTAAAATTAAGGATTCCATACATAGGGCAATTAAAATCTTAAAAGAGGTTGATTTGTATTATAGTGAAAATAGATCTAGAAAATTTACATTAGACAAACATAAGTTTTCAGATAGGTTTATTAGTGCATCACAGACAGATGACTATAATTTAATATATAAAATAGGTATGGAAGATGCTGCATATGATATTCTATTGAAAGATAATTCATTTTTACAGTTCTCTATGGAGATTGAAAATAGTAAAAATAATGAGTTTAAACTTAGATATGCATATTATCAAAGTCCAAATAAAGTAAAAAATTATGAAGATTTTTTAGAAAGTATAGGTTTTGATTATGAGGAATGTGGAGATGCATTTCTTAATGATTACGACCAGTATGTATGGGAGTCACAAATTAATAAAGGGGCATGCCCTATAAGATATGATTTTGATTATGAGCTTTATAAAGGATTAAATCACTCTATATCACATATTCATATAGGACATAACAATGAAGTAAGAGTATCAACAGGAAAAATACTATTACCAGAAAAGTTTATTTTGTTCATAATTAGAAATGTATATCCAAATATATGGATATGCATTGTAGAAAATAAGAAATTATTACAGGAATGTTTAAAAATAAAAGCAAAATGTGAAGATATAGATTATGAGAGATTTTCAATTGAAGAGCGGAATTTATTGCATTTAACATAGAAAATGAAGTAGAAAGTGCTACTTCTTTTTCTATGTTATCAAATTTAAAATATAATCATTGCTAATTAGAAATAATAATTATTTGTAATTTAATATTTAATACTTAATTAAAAATCCAATCTAACTATAGTATAAAAATTTCATTTAATTTATCTATAGCTTCTAACTTAGTATCCTCCATAACATGAGTATAAATGTCTAACGTAATACTTATATCATAATGGCCCATTAACACTTGAACTGTTTTAGGTGGAACATTAGCTTCAAATAATCTAGTAGCATAAGTATGCCTTAATCCATGGAATTTAATAGGCTCAATATCGAGTTTGGTTAATGTACTCTTTAAATTCCTAGCAGGTCTTTTATCATCTATAGGATAACCTAAATTATCACAAAATACATAATCATTATTAGAATATAAATCTCCAAGTTTTAACCTGTTTTTACTTTGTTCAACCTTATGATCTTTGAGTTTGATCAATATATTCTTAGGAATAGGTATGGTCCTTATAGAATTTTTAGTTTTAGGTAATTGTTCAATAACTTTAGACTCTCTATTACCGTTTCTATCTATTTGAGTAACTCTTTGTAATGTTCTATTAACAGTTAGAGTACCAGTATTAAAATCTATATCACTCCATTTTAAACCTAATATCTCACCAAGTCTCAAGCCTGTACTAAGTGCAACTAAAAATAATACTTCTAGGTTATGACCTTTTATAGCTTCAATAAATAACTTTTGTTGATCTGAACTTAATACTTTGATTTCTTTAGTTGTATTATCTTTAGGTAGGGTAACCATTTTACAATAGTTCTTTTGGATATATCCTTGTTTTTCAGCTTCTGCAAGACAAGGTTTAAGTCTAGTATTTAAGCTTTTAACGGTTGATACAGGCTTATTATATAAGTCTATAAGCTCATTATAATGTTTTTGTAAGTGTGTAGCTCTTAAATCTTTTAATTTAATTTTACCTATGTTAGAGCCTTTAATATAGTTTCTATATATCCCCTCATATTTTTCAAATGATTTAGGTTTTAAGTCTTTTATTCTATAATCAAATAGCCAAGTATAATACCATTGTTCTAAAGTTAGCTTATCATCAGATGGCAAAGCTCCTAGACTCATTTGTTTCTTAAATTCCTCTAATTTTTCCTTAACTTCCTTTTGAGTTTTACCATAAAATTGTTTTCTAATATATTTTCCATTCTCATCTGAGCCAATTGATATAGAAGCTCTCCATCCTTTATTTACTCCATTAACTATATATTTACTTATAGAGCCTTCGCCATTAGCTCTTTTATTGGCCATTTTACTCACCTTCTTTATTATTCTTTAGCCGAAGCAAGTTTTTTAGATTTATTAGCTCGTCGTTCTACTTTTTTTAAATCTTCATGAAGAGGTAATTCTTCTGGCATTGTTCCGCCAAGTTCTTCTATAGTCTGTCTAACTTTTCTACCAACTTCAAAATGAGTTTCATTAGCTTTATATTTTCCCTGTATATTTTCACGTCTTAATTTTTCTTCTGTTTGAGTAGCTCTGAATAGGTTGGCTGCTAATTCAGTACTGCCCATATGATCTAATAGATCCTTTTTTTCGGATAACCCTTTTTTAGCCTTAATATCTTTATTATCTAACCCTCCATATAATCCTTTATAACCATGATTTTGAAAAATAGCATAATCTAAAGGTGTTTTTACGCCAGCATCTTTAGCTGCTGCAGCTAGCATTTTATTATGGGTTTTCATTTCTCCTCTTAGCTTTAATCTTTTTTCATCTTCTGATAATCTAGGGAACTCTTCTGCAAGTTCTTGTTTTCTAGTTTGAATAGCAAAATAACTTTGAGCTAAAGCAACCATTTCTTTTCTAGGATCTGCATTTTGAACAGTTAAATAACAAGCATATCTTGAAAGGAAATAATCCTTAACTTCTCTAATTGCACCTTTAGCTAAATTTATCATTTTGTTGGCATCAACAAAATGATCAGATACATTGATATTGCTATTTTCACATGCTATAATAGCCTTTTTTATAGCTGTTTCAAAATTTCTAAATTCTTTATATTCAAGGGCATCTTGTAAATCTCTAGCACTCCAATATTCATTTCCGTTTTCATCTATGTTTTTTATATTTTCAAATATAGTGTTACTCATATTTTATCTCCTCCAAATAAAATTTAATATAGTATTGTAGTTACTAGATAACGAATTTCAGTAACTACAAAATAATCAAAAAAATATTTATATTTAACTTTGGTATGAAAAGCTTAAGTTTATTGTGTAGTTATATTTTTAGACAAATGCTTAATATTATATGTCACTACAATGTTAATAGATGACGATATAAAAATTTCGATTAATTAGAGTAAAGTAAAGTTTATTAGATTAACGAAGTTTTACGTTCATCTCAATATTGAGTAATTCTCATAGTGTAAGTTTTATATTTATACTTAGCAAAATTTGTAACTACAATGTAATAGATGACCAGGGAAAAATCTTGGTTAATTATATTAAAGTAAAATTTCTGAAAACGAAAAATTACGTTCTCAAAATTGAGCGGTTATCATAGTGTAAGTTTTATATTTATACCTAGAAAAATTTGTCACTACAATAGAGTGTTAATTTACTCAGAATCCAATTTTGGATTTTTAGTTTTAATGTAGTGGTTACTAATTATCGGATTTATTTTTTAACCTCATTATTTTCTTTTTCTATTTTATACAATTCATATTCAACTAAATCAGTTACTTTTTTTATTATAGAATTAATTTGATCATCTGTTAAATATTCTAATACATCATCATTATGATCATCGTTATTATATGAATCTATGGATAGTGTAGTGTAAAAATCTTCATGACTTTCTAAATAGTTAAGAATAGAGCGGAGTAAGAATTTAGGGTTATTTTCAATACTGATAGCATAATCCTTCCAAGATTCTCCACACTCTTTCCAGGCTTCACTATTTTTCTTATGAATTTCTACAACGGACAAATCGGCATTACTAGAATTGTAAATTTTTTCAAAATAATTTTGAATTTTAGTCTTATTATCATTACTTATTCCGTTATAAAATAACTCGTCAAAAGGCTGTATATCTAAATCTGCTCGATTTGAAGTTATCATACAATTAAGTCGTTCAATGTCATTTATAGGATCATATCTTTTAATATAAGATTCTTTTTTTTGATAAAAATCATATTTTATACGAAGTAGCAATATCCAATTGTAAAGTTGGGTATCTGTTAATTCTAAAATATTTGCAGTTTTTAAGAATAATGTTTTATCTGAGAAATCACATTCGAAAAAACTAGAGAAAGATTTATCATTATGATTTGTACCTAGTAAAAGTGCTAATTCCTCTAAGAAATAAAAACCGTAAAATACTCTTTCTAAAAAATCAAATACATCTGGATTTGAATTTAATATATCTGTCCAACTTACAAGTATATCGAAATCAATAGATAATGCTTTTGCAATACTCTTTAAGGTGCTTAAAGAAGGGGTTCTTTTCCCTGTTTCATATCTTCCCAACGTAGACACATTAATTTCTAATATATCAGCAAGTTTTTGTCTTGATAAACCATGGAATTCTCTATTTTTTCTTATACTTTTTCCTATATCCATAATTTCCTCCTAAAATTAGTTTATATAAGTATTATATATGTATTAGTGCCGAAATGGAACAAAAAATGAAAAACATATAAAAAAAATAGTTGACTAATGCCAAAGTGGAATGATAAGATGTAAGCATAATGAAAAAATGCCGATTTGGCACAAAAGGTAGGTGGATTATATGCACTATAAATTAAATTTGAAGCTACTAAACTTAGAAATGATAAAAAAAGGTTATTCAATTAATCAGTTATCTAAAGAGAGTGGTGTTGGAAAGGCTACTATATCAAGATTAACAAGAGAAAAAGTAGTATCAAGGCCTAGTACTATATACAAGATAGCTAAAGCTTTAGAAATTAATGTAGAAGAAATACTTGAAGAAATAGAATAATAGGAGGGGATAATTTATGAGTAATACAAACTTAGATATACTAAAAACTCTACAAAGTACCCTTAATGTTTTAGTAAGTCAACAAGAGGAAGAAAGAGCTAGGGAGCAAGGTTATAGAGAAGTAATGACATATAAGAGAAATAAAGCAGAACTTATGACAGCTAAAGAAGCAGCAAAGGAATATCCTATAGGAGAAGCTAAGTTTAGAGAACTTTGTAGATCAACAAATAAAGGATTCCCGAGCATTAAAATAGGGTGTAGATATTACATAATAAAAGATAAACTAGATGACTGGTTTAGAGCTAATGCTGGAAGCTGTTTGTAAGGAGGTAGATAATATGGAAGATTTAAAATATATAATTTTTGATGGAGAAAAAATTCAAAGACATTATAACGATATATTTAATGAGCAGGGATCATATTTAGAAAGTGGATATTTAGTTGGTGTAAAAATATGTGACAAAGAATTTAATGTGTTTGTTAGTGATAATGAGGAAACAAAAGAAAGTAGGAGGTATGTAGCATTAGGAGACAATCAATTTGGGACAGTAACAGTAATAAAAGCATTAAAGAAGCTTATTAAATTTTTAGAAATGGGGATAGATATTGGTTTCTCTAGTAATTCAATAGAGTAGGTGAGTCGATTTGAAGGAAATTAATAAATATGATTCAATGGCTAAAACATATGAAGATCAATATCTTACAAAAAATGAAAAGTTAATATATGTGTACTTGATATTACTGCACAATAATATAAAGGGATACGCATATCCGAGCTATTCATCTTTGAAAAAAGCTTTATCAACTACAAGGGATGACACAGTATCAAAAGTAGTTAAATCATTAGAAGAAAAAGAGTACATAGAAAGAGATATTTCTCCAGGAAGAAATACAAAGTATTATCTATTAAAAAATATTAAAAGTACTACGAAAAACGAGAGTACTACAGAAAATGAAGGTACTACGAAAAGTGAAGGTGCTGCTACTACGGAAAATGAAGGTATACCCCTACGAAAAGTGAAGGACAATAGTATTAATATAGGATTAAATAATAATATTAATATAAGCACTAATAAAAAAGCTTCTAAAAAAAGCAATAAAACTTATATAGATTTATCACATATGGAGATTGAATATATAAAACTAACACAAGAGGAATATAACAAGTTAGTTGAAAAATATACAGAGGGATTAGTTAAAAAGAAACTTATAGATATGGAATCTTATGAAGCTAATAGGAAAAAGAAGTATTTAGATCATTATAAGGCTTTATGTAGTTGGTTAAATAAAGAAAAACCAAAGGAGCAACCGTTATATGAGAAACCAAGGGGAAAAGTTATAGAAATGAAGATAGGAGAAGGATAATATGCCAGAGCATTTATACAGTCAAGAAGCAGAGCAAAGTGTACTAGGGTGCATGATATTAGATAGTAGAACTATAGACTATATAAAAAATTTAAATGGTGATGATTTTTACTATGAATCTCATAAGGACTTATTCAACTCTATTATGCTGTTAAATAAAAAAAATAAGCCTATAGATTTAGTTACTATAGTGGAGCAATTAAAATCTATAGGCAAGCTAGAAGATGTAGGAGGAATTAGTTATATAACGAGCTTATCAACCATAGTTCCTAATACTTCTAGTATAGGGCATTACATAGATATTGTAAAAGGATTTAGCGACAAAAGAAGAATGATAATAGCTTCATATAAGTTTATAGAAAATATACGAGGTGGTAAGGATATCGATTCATCTTTAGAGATATTTGAGAAGTCAACAAATATTATTGATGAAGTTAAGGAATATAATAACACTCTTGATTACATAATGAGCAATATTTTTGACAAGTTAAATGACAAACCACAAGAAAAAATTAAAACTAATATAGCTATTATTGATAAACATACTAATGGAATTGGGAAAAAAGAGTTAATAGCTATCGGCGCTGGTAGTGGAGTTGGTAAGAGTGCTATAGCCTTAAAGATATCAATAGAAGCTTATAAAAAAGGCAAAAAAGTTATGATAATAAGTCGTGAAATGAGTAAAGAGCAAGTAGCTGAACGTATAATCTTGTCAGAGACAGGAATATCTAAATTAGATTATGAAAATAGAAGTTTTACAGAGAGTGATTGGGTAAAGTTAACAAATACTATGAGCAATTATTATACTAAAAACATAATTATAGACGATCAAATATCTACTATACAGGGGATAAAAAGAGCTATAAGAGTCAATAAGCCGGATTTAGTTATAGTTGATTATGTTCAATTATTAACTCCAAGCTCAATTAAAGATACAAGAGAAAGACAAGTAGCAGAACTTTCTAGAGAGTTAAAAAATATAACTTTAGACTTCGGAGTACCAGTAATTCAACTAACACAATTAGCAGAAAAGGGAAATGGAAATTTTAGACCTAGAGGAGAAAGTTATACAAGAGAATCAAGAGCTATATATCATGACAGTAATATAGTTATATACCTTCACAGAGTAACAGAAGAGAAAGAGCTTAATGAGGCTTATAAAAGGACTATATTTAATGAAAGAGGAAGCTTTGATGATATGAAAGCAACTATTGAAGCTCAAGGAATTAAGGGGAATAAATTCTTAGAAATTATAGTTGATAAAAATAGAAATGGTACAACAGGAAGTAATTATTATTGGTTTAAAGGCTCAGATTTAAACTATTATCCAATAGTATAAAATTTTAGAACGATATAAATTTTTATATATGAACATATGGAGATTGATAAATGAGTATTCAAAAATTAATTACAGAAATAAATAGAAAAGTTGGAGCATTAGAAATTATAGAGCATATAAGGGTTAAAAGATCTATATCCAAAAATAAAGATTTACTAGTTGGAGCTTTTATTGTAGAAGGTGGATTTTTAGAATTTAAAGGAGTTTCAGGATTAGAAATTGAGATTAAGATAAATAGATTTTTAAAGTATGAAAAAATAAACTCAGATATATATAGAATATATAACCAAAATATTAATCTATTAATTAGACCTTTAGAATAGTAAAAATATCTAAAATTTAGTACTTATAAAGCTTTTTAGACTTATTTTAGTATAAATCTACATTATGAATATAAAAAAGCAGTTACACACGGTAACCACTCTATCTACAAATAGAATTGTACCACGTGTAGTTGCTCTTAGTAAAGGAGTAAATGTATATGAATTATAATAAATTTAAAGTAATAAAAGAGATATTGATAAGAGCTAAGAAAAATTTCAAGAGTAAAGAAACTTTAGAAATAGCTATAAAATTAAATAAATTAAGATAAAACACACACATACTTAGGGAGATTTAGGACTAATGATAACAATAGCAATAGGGATAGAAGAACCAACGGTAACAGTTGAGATACATCACAAAGAGAATTTTTACTATCATGAAATTCAATGTGAGAACTTCAAAATAGCTCAAGAGGTAGCTGAAAAATTAAGAAAAGGAATACAAGATAAAATAAATATGTATAAATAAGGGGATGAATAAAAATGTGTAGATATAAAAATTACTATGTTTATGTTATAAGATATACCTTTAAGAATGGTTCTAGAGGAGAGCAGAAAATATTAAGTAAATGTGATAACATTGATAAATTAGTTTCTATTTTTAAAAAGCAATTAGATAGAGCTAAAAGAGCTAAGTTTAAAGTTTTAATAAATAAAAATACAAGCTGCGGAAAGCAAATTTTTAAGGTTGTTGATGGTTGGCTTTTAAATATGGATATAAGTAATTTCTATATAGAGTTAATGTAATGTTCTAAAGTCCTAGTTTTATACTAGGGCTTTTAATTAATAAATTAGTAGTGTAGAAATAATGTTTAGTTAAAATGTAAATTTACACTATATGGAGGTTGAGATATGTTTTGCAAAATAAGAAAGGGAAAAGAAACATATAGTATTTATATATGTGAAAGATATAGAGAAAATGGGAAGGTAGTGTCAAATGATAAGAAGATTTGTACATATGGATATCATAGCCTATATGATGATTTTGAGGATTACAATCCTAATTTTAATGAACTTCCAAAATCATTAAAAAAGATACTAACAAGAAGGATATTAAAGATTTATACGGTTGAATTATATAATGATTTAGAATGCAAATTGTTAAAGCTAAAAAAGGAATATTATCCTAAGTATGAGCAGCTATGTAGAAAGATAGATTTAAAGTGGGCAGAAGAAAAGGCGCAGAGAGAAGAAAAGTATAATGAATTTAAAGAACAATATAGAGATTTGTATTATAAAGAGATATCAGCTAAGTATCAAGAGGGTTACTTGAATGGTCAATTATCAAGTGCAAATTTTGGTAGTGGAAATAGTTTAGACATTGACAGTCAAGAAAAGTCACTACTTAAAGAAGCATTTAAATTATTAAGTCATAAATATCATCCAGATAAAGGTGGGTGTACTGATAAAATGGCTTCTATTAATAATTTAAAAGAAAAGATATTATAGATAGGAGAGGGTAATATATATGAGTAAAGGATATGAAATTTTTTTATAATGTAATAGGATTTATGCGATATATAAAGCATGAGCTACATTTGAAAATAATTAAATAATATTGAACAAGGTGTTAGTATGATGACACCTTGTTTTTATATATATATGGATTTGAGATTGTATGAGGTCATATGAATATATTGAAATATTTGGTATAATTTGGAGTATATAGATTAATTTAAATAGAAAAGGAAGTATTAATGCTTAAGAAATATATAGAAAATGAATTTAAAAGTTTGAAATTATATCCCAACTTTTGGTCTAGCAATGAACAATATTTATGCTTAGAGCTTGGAAGGGATATAAGTACATCAGATAATGATTATATAAAAGTTGTATATGATAGAGCTGTTAGTGTATTTAAAGATTTATTCAACGATAATGATGATATAATTTTTGTAATTAATGTTTATACATGGCTAGACTGTATCAATAGGTATGAGGAAAGTAAGTGTTGTGATTTATACTATAGTAGTGTTGAGAATATAAGACTAAAACAGTACTTAAGACATAAAGCAGAATTAAAAAAAGTTAATGTTTACTCAGAATATATATCTTGTGAAGATACGGATGATAATCTTAAGAAAATAGATCATTATTATGTAAAATGTAAAGTCAAAGATATAAAATATGGATTATTAATTGAGCAAATAACTAAAGAAGATCTAGGATATAGATTTAAAGGGTTAGCAGATTATTTTATAATAAATATTAATAAGCATTATGTATATAGAATGTGTACTGATGAATATATAGATTTAGTGTTTCTAAATAATGAAGATAGATTGAAAATAAGAGCTAAATATATAGATATAAATGATGATCAAGAAAACTATTATTAAAATAATATAGCTATACTTAATAATAGTTAAAGAATTATTTGTATGCTTAGTATTTTGTTAACTGAATGTAACTTGAATAAGATGATAGTATACATATAAAATAGAATTAATAAGGGAGGAGGAGTAAATATGAATAGAAGCATAGAAAATCCTATGTCAGCAATTTTTAAATGTCTAGCTACATCTGTATTATTTATGTTCATAGGTTTTATGTTTGGACAGATATTTATACCGGTTAGTTTTGCATATTATGCAAATATGATATTTACTTTTTTAATGATAGGACTTTTAATAATGTCTTTATTATCAAGAAAAAATATAATTCCTATAAGCTTTTCTATGAGTTTTGTTTATGCATTTACTTTTATTGATGGTATTCTTACATATCCATTATTACAATATTATTTAGAGGATTTAGGGACAGGTGTATTTACATCCATATTGGTTGCATCAATAGCGTTATTTGCAGTATTAGCTAAATTATCAAGTAGAAAAGAAGCTGGACATTATCTGGGACTAGGAAGTATATTATTCGCTGGACTTATAGGTATACTAATAGCATTGATAATTAATATATTTATAGGGGGAGCAATGCTTAGTTTATTAATAAGCATAGTAGGTGTAGTAATATTTTCTGGCTATGTTCTTTATGATATAAGTTTAATAAAGCATGAGATAGAAAATGGTGAAATAAGAGAAAAGAATGATCTATCTCTACATGTTTTAAACCTTTACTTAGACTTTATTAATATATTACTAGATTTATTGAATATAGCATCAATTTTAGATGATTAATATATAATATTTTTATAGAGGTGGCTAAACCCAATTTTAAAATGATTGGTTAAGCTATCTCTATTTTTATACATATAATGTTATAATAATTATAGTATAAATATAACAAAGGGGTGTTTATTATGATAACTAATGAAGATTATATAAGATATGAACCTATGGTATATAAGATTGCTAATAAATTTAAAAATAATATATATAAATTAGAGATAGAGGATTTAGTTCAAATAGGGTCTATGGGTTTTATAAGAGGGTTTAATACATATGACGATACAAGGGATTGTAAAAAAGATACTTGGATATATTCATGTATAAAGAGAGCTATATTAAGAGAATTTCAAAATTTAAAGAGAATAAAAAGACAATCTTTAGCTAATTCAATATCAATAGATACACCTATAGGTGGACTAGATGAGGATATAACAATAGCTGATACGATAGAAGATATAAATATAAATGTATCAGATGAAACTATAGATAAAATAACGATAGAAGCCTATAAAAAAGAAGTAAATATGATATTAAATGGAATAGAACATTATATTGCTTATGAAACCTTATTTACTGATAAGACATTAACTGAGGTATCAGCTTCAAAAGGAATAGAATACTCAAAGGCAAAGCATATACAAAATAAAGCATTTAGAGAATTAAAGTTTAAGAGTAAGTTAATACGTTCTAAGTATATGGAGTTAAAAGAGAAAGAGGCAGAGAATAACATAATTAATTTATATAAAGATCCTGCTAAATCAATTTATATACATGAAATAAGCAAAGAATTAAGAAATAAATACAGATATGAGCTTGATGTTATAGATACTATACAAACTATATTTGATGGACTAGATACATATAAGAGGAATAAGGTTATACAAGGATTTATATTAAGTTTAGATGATATTGTAGAAGCTAAAGATTTATTTATATATAAAACTATTGCAAAAGGGAATAGGGATTCTCTAAAGGATAAATATAGCTTTAGTGATATTTATTTTGTAGAAGATAGAATAAAAAATACTATTTCTAAAAATAAAGATTTAGTATATGATTTATGTAAAGATTTTGAGTATGGAAAATTTACAAATATAAACAAAGATGATGGTATTATAGACAATATAACGTATAAAAGCAGCTGCATATGATATAACTAAAAAACAAATATTATTATTTATTTAAGCTAGTCGATTTTTCGGCTAGCTTATTTTTTACATGAATGTTTAAATTTTTTTATATTAAATGTTAATATATCCAATTTTGTACACTTAACGACCAGTTATGCACTATATATTTACAAAATTTTACGAATAGAGCTAAAATTAAGTTAAATCATACTTTCTTAATTAAAACTATGAAAAGCCAAACTTTAAGAAATTAAAGGATGGAAAGCTAAGGAGCTAAGGGTAGAATACCTATGCTAGCAGGATATCAAGAGGAGGAGATTAAAATGAGTTTAAAAAAGAGAGTAAGTAAAGGGATAGCGTTAGTATTGATTGGAATAATATTTTCATTACCAGTATCAAATACTGTATTGGCTGCAGGTTTAGAACAAGAAGAGTCATATGATATGAGTTTGGATGAAGAAGTTTTAAATACAGATATAAATTCTATCATAGAAAATGAGTCAGATTTAATAGCGTCATATGGATTGAGTAAAGATCAAGTTATTCAATTAAATGAAGAGAGGGAATCATTTGATGTAGATACAAAATTATCTGACATGTTTTCTGATGAACAAGTGGAATTATTAAAGTTAGAATTTAAATCTACATATGGTGATGAAGATTTACTAAAAAAAGTAAGAGAAGAAAATAACATATTAACGGAAGTTAATGGTCATAGAGGAATAATTAAAACTACAATATATGATAATGAAGGACAGGTAAAAGATACAGTAGAAATTAATTACTTTGAATCATTAGAAAATTTAAATCAAGTAGGAAAAGAAAATAATTTAGAAATTATGTCTAGATCAACTACAGTAGTTCCATCTAAGCAGTATGGATCAGGAACTGTGTCTAGTGTATTTTATCCTTATATTAAGGTAACAAGAGATACAAAAGATAGGATATCTATTCATGGGATAAAATCAGGTCAAAAAAAGAGTTACTCTAAAGAAAAATATAATTGGAATAGTGGTAATACTTTAAATTTCTATAATAGTGTTAATAATGCGTCTGTACACTTCAATAAAATAGGATACAAATTAAGTGGAGCAGTTTTATCAAAATATATAAGTTACGTATCAGGTTTAATAGCTGCAACAACATTTGCACCAGCACTAGCAGTTGTTACAAGTGCATTAGCAGCTTTAGGCATAACTGTTAGTGGATTTGACATAGCAAAAGAAACTATAGCATTTCTTTATGACTTTGGACAAATAAATAAATACTATCATAAAATATAGAGGGCGTTAGAATGAAAATGTACTTTCCTTATATTATAGCTGGATTAGTTTTGATAAGTGTTGTATTTCTTATTTTTGGTTCTATAAAAAGCTTTAAAAAGGTTTACAACATGAATTATAGTAATAATAAAAATTTAATATATATAATAATATTTATGATTATATTATCCATTATAATTGTATTTTTATAATCATTTATTTTAAAAGAAAATAAGAATGAGGATAAAATTAACTTTATATATATTTTCATGATTATTATTATAAATGTCATTTTTAATTAAATGACTTGTAATATTGCAAACTAAACATTTGGATTAATTATAAAAGGTGCACCTATTTTAATTTAGGGTGCACTCTTTTTATATATTAATAAGGATTTCCAAAATGATGAATAAAAAATTACGAAATCAACTCACAAAACAAATAACTCAAATAAAAAAACGCGGTTAAATGGCTATTTATCAAGTTTTAAGTATTGTAATATCAATGTTGTCAAATGTGGTAGCAAAAGGAACGTTGTACACTTTTTATGGAGTACTACGAACGGAACGTTCCGATTGGGTGCACCTATAAAATAAGCTACAATACTGTATTTTACTTGGGTTTAAGCTTCTGAATCAATTTAGTATAATAAACAGTATAAATTCGCTTAGTATTTAGGTTATTATGGAGGTTATATATGAATGTTATTGATATAAATAATATAAAAGATTTATCAGGAGCATACTCAATAAAATTCGGTAAAGAAAAGAAATATGTAAATATAGAGGATGAGAAGATAACATTATTTGGTCGTATAAAAAGTTATGCTCATGGAGGTTGGTGTAACTACAGAATACAAGATATATTTATATCTAAGCAAAAGACAGGTTTTGGAGAAAAGAAATTCTTTGTTTGCCCAGAATGTGGTGAGCGAAGAACTAAAATTTATTGTTATGAGAATAAAGAAGTATTTAAATGTAGAAGCTGCTTAGGTAAAAATATATATTCTGAAAGATGTAATTTATATGATGGAGTAGGTACAGCTCTTATTGAATATAAGTTTTTTAATTTAATATCGGAGCTTGATTTAAGCGAAACCTCAAAGAAAAGACATATACCTTTTGATAGTAGATATTATGGATCATGCAAACCTAAATATATGAGGTATGAAAAGTTTGAGTTGATATTAAAGCAATTAACGGCCCTATCTGCTATGAGAGATACTGTTATATTGCAAAAATGTTCATATAGTACTAAGTATATTAATGGATTATTAAATAGTAATGCACTAAAGAAGCTTAAGTTAATAGATATACCTGACGCTATATGGTTTCATAAAGTATAAATTAACTATATCCGGTTGTACCCTTGTAAAACTTTTTACACCCTAAGTTTTTTTACCTTTCGAAATGGACTCAATTAATAGTATTAAAATGTAAAATATTGAAAATGCTAGTTTTATCCTTAAAAGGTTTGAATAATATTTGTTAGTATAATTATTTAAATGATTATCTACATTTTTTATAGGCCTTAAAAAGTAATCTGACGTTTCTGACTCCCTAAAAAGAGAAGTATTCGGCATTTTCGGCAGTCCTAAAAAGGGATTTTGAACTTTATGAATTCCATAAAAAATAAGTATTTGGAGTATTTAAAAAGGTAATGCTCACAATTCATAAATTAATAAATGAATATAGTTACTTATAATATTGCAGTCATAATATTAACTTAGTACTACTTAGTTAATAGTCATAAGGTTTAGATTTGTTGGAAAATGAGAGTGAAAAATAAGCTTCTTAATACAATAACAGGAGAATTATGTAAAAAAATAGCTTTTAAGATTTAGCTTATAATAAAATATAAAGCCTTAAATTAGACTATAAGGTACTTACATTATATTAGTAATGTATTTATACCTTGTAATGTTTAAAATGGCATATAAAAGATATAACACAAAATAACACAATAGTAACACAACTAATATGAAAAATAGTAGAAAATATAGATTTTAAATTATTTAACTGTACCAGTGTATATATTGGTATAACTGAATTTGGTTGAATATAGAAAAATATTAAAAATATAATTATAGAATCCCCTCGTCTCCACCATTAAAATCCACGAAAAGTCATACTAAATTTAGTATGATTTTTTTGTATGAAAGAATTATATATTTATTAAAAAAATGTTAACTCTATTATAACTAAGTTAAAAGTATATAAACTAAAAAAAAATATGCTAGTATGTTAAATAGGCTATGTTAAACTATTTGTTCAACATAGTCTATTAAAAAAATAAATTTAGTAGAGGTAATTAAGTTATGATAAAGAATTTTGCACATCGTGGATTTAGTGGTAAGTATCCAGAAAATACTCTTTTAGCATTACAAAAAGCGATAGAAATAGGTAGTGATGGCATTGAATTTGATGTTCAGTTAACAAAAGACGGACAAGTTGTAATTATACATGATGAAACTATAGACCGTACTTCTGACGGAACTGGATATGTATGTGATTATACTTATGATGAACTAATAAAATATGATTTTTCAGGACGTTATATGGGGAAAGTTGAAAAACAAAAACTACCTCTTTTAAAAGACTACTTTGAAATGGTTAAAGACACTAACATTATTTCAAATATAGAATTAAAAAATAGCATTCTTGATTATAAAGATATAGAACAAAAAGTGTATGGATTAATAGTGGAATATGGTTTAAAAGATAAAGTTATTATTTCATCTTTCAATCATGAAAGTATAATTAGAATGAAAAAAATTGATGAAAGTATTGTATGTGGTTTTCTTGTAGATTGTACTATGTTAGATGCACCAATGTATATCAAAAAATATAATGTTGAGTGCTTCCATCCTTCAGGATATAGCTTAACAAAAGAAAAGGTAGAAGCTCTACAAAATCAAGGTATATTGGTTAATGTATGGTTAGGAAGTCATAACATGGATTACAAAGAACTAATAGATATGGGAATAGATATACTAATATCAGATAATCCAGATCAAGTAAAAGAAATTATAAGCAACTTATAGGAGGGGATATGAAAATATTAGACAACCATGTGCACACTAGTTTTTCAAGTGATGCAAAGGATTCTATGGAAACTGTAATAAAAATAGCTATAAAAAAGGGATTAAAGTATTTAACTATAACAGATCATGTAGAAAATCATATTACAGGAGAATGGATAGACTACAATGACTATATACCTGTATTTAATCATTATAAAGAAAAGTATAAAGGTGAGATAGAGTTATTGCTGGGTATAGAAGTTGGATATGAAAGTGATAGACACGAAGGTCTTGAAAAAATAGTAAAATCTTATCCTTTTGACTTTGTAATTTGTTCTACTCATTGTATAGATGGTAAAAAAATACATGATAGGAGCTACTTTGAGGGAAAAAGTAAAAAAGAAGCTTATGATAGATACTTTGAGTATGTGAGAGACTGTACTAAAAAATTTAAAGAATTTAACATATATGGTCATCTTGATTACATCATAAGATATGGGACTTATGAAAATAATGAGATATGTTTTGAAGAGTATAAGCAAATAATAGATGAGATATTAATTAATATAATAAATAATGGTAGTGGGATAGAGCTTAATACCTCAGGCTATAGATATGGATTAGATAGCACTCATCCAAATATTAAATTTATAAAAAGATATAAGGAGCTAGGGGGAACTATCATTACTTTAGGTTCAGATTCCCACAGGGCTAAGGATTTATGTGCTGATTTTGATAAAGCTTGTGAAATTTTAGCAAGTTGTGGATTTGAATATGTATGTATATTCAAAAATAGAAAACCTAAATTTATTAAAATAGAAGAAAAAGATAAAAGTAATATTGCTTAGATAAGGCTGTATCAAATTTATTTGGTATAGCTTTTTTCCTATTGAGAAAATTATATTGTCTTACTTATATAAAAATTACTATTTTTTGGTTAAATTAAATTTAATAAATTTAATAAACACTTAATTAAGTTAACTATGTATTAACTACTACTTAATAATCAGTTAACAAATACACTATAAAATATAATTAAGTTGAGTAAATGAAACAAAAGGACAAGTTAAGGGAAATAAAATATTAGAATGAAATGGGAGTTAATATGGCAAAGATAATTTTAGAAAATATTAAGAAAAGTTATAGCAAAAAAAATACTGTAATAGAAAACTTAAATTTAGAAATAGAAGATGGTTCATTTACAGTATTAGTAGGTCCATCAGGATGCGGGAAATCTACAACTTTAAGAATGATAGCAGGTCTAGAAGATATTACAGATGGAAATCTATTTATAGGTGATAGGGATGTAACTAAGGTAGATGCAGGACAAAGGGGGATATCAATGGTTTTCCAAAATTATGCTTTATATCCTCACATGAGTGTAAAGGAAAATATAGAATTTGGATTAAAAAATAATAAAGTAAAAAAAGAAGAGAGAGAGAAGCTCATAGCAGAAGTTTCTTCAGTAGTAGGATTAGATGAATATTTAGAAAGAAAACCATCTGACTTATCAGGAGGTCAAAGACAAAGAGTAGCTTTAGCAAGGGCTATGGTAAAAACACCTAAGGTATTTTTAATGGACGAGCCTTTATCAAACTTAGATGCAAAACTAAGAAATCAAATGAGAAGTGAGCTTATCCAACTTCATAACAAGTTAAAGTCAACATTTGTATATGTTACTCATGATCAAGTCGAAGCAATGTCTATGGCAGATAAGATAGTAATAATGAATAAGGGTGAGATAATGCAAATAGATGCACCAAAAGAAATTTATCAAAATCCTAAAAATATATTTGTTGCTCAATTTATAGGAAGTCCAGCTATGAATATACTAGATATGAATGTATGCCACGAAAAATATGGATTTAGGCCAGAAAAAATTAAGTTAGAAGCAGATGATAATTTTGATGGAATAGTTTTAAACGGAACAATACTTACAAAGGAAATTTTAGGGTCAGAAGTGCTTTATTGTGTAAACGTACAAGGTAAAGATATAATGATAAAAACTGAAACTGATACTTTAAACTTTGATGAAAAAGTACAGTTATTCGTAAATAAATCGGATTTATATTATTTTGATACAAATGGAAATAGAATCGAAAATGAAAAACAAATACAGGGGTTATTTGAATTAATAAATGATAAGGAGAGTTTAAATGAAAAAGCAATATAAATCTTATCTATATATAATGCCTGCTTTAATAGGAGTACTTGTATTTGTAATATATCCAATATTGTACACAATATACTTAAGTTTTCAATCGGGAAGTTTGATGAGTCCAACTTTTACATTTGCAGGGTTAGATAACTATAAGGATCTTTTAAAAGATGGAGACTTTATAATAACTTTGAAAAATACAGCAATCTATACAGTAGCAATGGTTACTATTTCTATTTCATTAGCACTAGTATTTGCAGTATGGTTAAACAAACAAAGTTTTATGCACAAGCTTACACAGACTATAATATTTACACCTCATATAGTTTCTCTTGTATCAATAGGTGTACTATTTATGTGGCTTATGAATCCTGATTATGGATTTTTAAACTTTGTACTAGAGAAGATAGGTCTTGAACCATCTACATGGTTATCTAGTGATAAAACAGCTTTATTCTCAATAATACTAGTTGGGATATGGAAAACAGTAGGATACAATACTTTAGTGTTTGTAGCAGGTCTTCAAGGTATACCGAAGTATATTTATGAAGCTGCAAACTTAGATAATAGTGGACCAATAAAGACCTTCTTTAAAGTTACATTACCTCTACTATCACCAACAATATTTTTCCTATTAATAACAACGACAACAGCGTCATTCCAAGTGTTTGACTTAATAAATGTTATGACAAAGGGAGGACCAATAAACTCTACAAATATGTTAGTTTACTACATTTATGAAGCAGGGTTTAGATATTACGATATAGGGATAGCATCGGCTGCAAGTGTGTTCTTAATAGTATTAGTAGGTATTTTGACTTTTGCACACTTTAAACTATTATCTAATAAGGTTCATTACCAATAAAATTAGTAGGAGGAAAGATCTTGGAACAATTACAACAATCTAGCGCTTATAAAGAAAAAATAAATTTAAAAGAAAAACTATCGATTCTTAAAGTACCGTTAAAATGTTTGGAGTATGTGGTATTGGGTTTAATGATAATGATATTTGTATTTCCTTTTATTTGGATGATATCAACATCATTAAAAACTACAGCTGAAGCAATACAAATACCACCAACAATAATACCTAATGAATTTATCTTTGAAAACTATTTAAAGGCATGGAATTCAGGGCCATTCTTTAGATATTTAGGAAATAGTATATTTATTACTTCAGCAATACTAATTATGCAGTTTATAATTATGGTTCCAGCTGCTTATGCTTTCTCAAAAATTAAATTTAAGGGAGAAAAAATATTATTTGGAATAGTGTTAGTCGGGCTAATGGTTCCACCACAAATAACTTTTTTACCTGTGTATATTATGATGAGTAAACTTGGATTAATAAATTCATATGTACCATTAATACTTCCTTTCATGACATCATCATTTGGAATATTTTTACTAAGACAAAACTTCATGCAAGTATCGGATGAAATACTTGAAGCAGCGAAATTAGATAATGCTTCAGATTTCAAAATAATGTGGAAGATTATGCTGCCTATAGCTAAACCAGCTATGATTACATTTGGGTTATTTAGTTTTATATATCATTGGAACAATTATTTCTGGCCATTAGTTATGAGTAATACTGATTTGGTTAGAACACTTCCTATAGGTGTTGCTATGCTTAAGGAAAGTGAAGGTATAACAAATTGGAATATAGTAATGGCAGGGAATGTAATGCTTACAGCACCAATACTAATAATATATACATTCTTAAATGGTCAAATTAAAAAGGCGTTTGCATATTCAGGAATAAAATAATATTTTATTATAGGGGAGATTTAAAAATGAAATTAAAAAGAACGATATCGGCAACATTGGCTCTTACATTAATAGTAGGAACATTAACAGGATGCTCAACTAAAGGACAAGATACAGCAGTGGACTCAGTAAGTGATGGAAAGGTTCAAGTAGAATTTTGGAATGCTTTAACTGGTACAAATGAAGAAATCGTAAAGAGTTATGTAGATAAGTTTAATGCACAAAGTGAAGATGTAGAAATAAAAATGGTATCTCAAGGAGATTATTGGGAGAATGGAACTAAATTACAAGCTGCAATAGCTGCTGGTAATCAACCAGACTTAACAATGCTTGAAGTAACTCAAGTTGCTCAATTTGCATCTGTTGGAGCATTAGCAGATTTAGAACAATATGTAAGCAAAGAAAAGATAGATGATTTTTTACCAGGGCTTATGAGAGAATCGGAATATGATGGAAAGACTGTAGCAGTACCTTTAAACAGAAGCACTCCATTACTATATGTAAATAAAGAAATGTGTGAAGCTGCAGGACTTGATCCAGAAGGTCCAAAAAACTGGGATGAATTAAAAATGTATGCTGAAAAGTTAACAAACGAAGCGGACGGAGTAGTAGGTCTTGCAGTACCAATAGATATATGGTTCTTTGAATCATTAATATACCAACAAGGTGGAGAAATGATAGATGAAAACAACAAAGTTGCTTTCAATAATGAAATAGGTTTTAATGCTTTAGGATTATGGCAAGATATGATGAAAGAAGGAATAATGCAATTACCTCCAGGGGAAGGGTATGATGCATGGGATGCTGCAAAGGATGCATTCGTTAATGGAAAAGCAGGTATGACATTCCAATCTACAGCAAGTTTAGCAGGACTTATGGAGCAAGCTGAAGGTAAATTTACAGTAAATACAGCGTTCTTACCAGGGGATTCTCAATATGGAGTTCCAACTGGTGGAGCAAATGTTGTTATGATGGAAGGTTCATCTCAAGAAGAAAAAGAAGCTGCTGCTGAGTTCATAGAGTTTATGACTGATGAAGAAAATGCAGTTCAATTCTCTATAGATACAGGATATATGCCAATAACTAACACTGCATTAAATAGTGAAACAATACAAAATTTATATAAAGAAAAGCCTCAATATTCAACTGCTGCTAAGCAATTAGAATATGCATCTCAAAGACCAGGTGTAGTAGGATACGTTGAAGCTACTGAAAAGTTAATGAACGAAATGAAAAAAGCTTTAATGGATTTAAATGTTGATGTTAAAGAAACAGTTGAAAAAGCAACTGCAATAATGCAACAAGTAGTAGACAAAAACAATAAATAGTACATCTTATCCTCTTAATTTAAAATATACAAAAGGTGATGTTATCATAATTATATATAAATATATAGTAAATTGAAAAGAGATTAATATGCATAATCGTGGGTGTGATTACTGCGATTCGTTTCCACCATTCAAACCCTCGAAAATGAGGATAAGGAACTACTAAACCTTATAGTTTAGTAGTTTTTTATTTTGCCTTTTACAAATATTTTATTAATATAAGCTGTAGTAAAATTTACGTCATTGGCATCTACTGATTGTAGTCCATGTGCAAAAGTTGAATAGTTCGACCCAAGTTTATTTATAACAATAAACAAAAGTTTCAAATAGAGAAATTTCTATGATTACATGATATAATGAATATAAAAAATAATAATGAGGTGATATTGTGGCGAATATGAATGATGTAGCTAAAAGAGCCGGTGTATCAAGAGGTACAGTATCAAATTATATAAATAATGTAAAAATAAAAGAATCTTTAAGAATAAAAATAGAAGAAGCTATAAAAGAACTGGGGTATATACCAAATATAGCTGCAAGAGAATTGAAAACAAATACAGCTAGTAATGTAGTATTCATAGTACCTACAGTATGGAATCCATTTTTCTCTGAACTTACATATTACTTGCAAATAGAATTGAAAAAAATAGGTAAAAAGATGTTATTATGTAATTCTCAAGACAATTACTTATCAGAAATAGAGTATATTGAAATGGCAAAACAAAACAAAGTGTATGGCATTATATCTGTATCTTATAGTAATATCTTACCGCATTTGACTGAAAATTTACCATATGTTGCAATAGAAAGGTATTATAATGAATCAATACCTTATGTAACTAGTGATAATATAAATGGAAGTAAACTTGCTGTAAATGAATTATATAAAAGAAAATGTAAAAATTTATTACACATTACAAGAGAAGTAGAAAATAATAAAGCTTTAATGGATAGAAAGTTTGGTTTTGAAACTACATGTAAGGAATTAAATTTAAATTATAGTATTTTTAATTGCCATTGCAAATCTAGTGAATTTAGAAAAGAAGTAAACAAGTTTATAAAAGAATCATATAGCAACAATAATAAATTTGATGGTATTTTTTGTGCTACAGATAGATATGCACAGTATGTTATTGAAGCTCTTGAAGAAATGGAAATAAGAATACCAGATGATGTTCAGATAATAGGATTTGATGGAGCTAAAAGTTATTCTAATGAACATCTAAAAATTTCTACTATGAAACAAAATATTGAAGGGCTTGCAATAGAAGCAGTTAACTTACTTCAATTAGTAGTAAATAAAAGTGAAACTATAAATAATAAAATATTACCAGTAAGTTTTTTAGAAATTGAAACTACAAAAAGAATAAATGAACAATAATCTAAAATCATAGTTTTTCAGAACTGTGATTTTTTTTTAGAAAAATTTAAAAAAATGGCAAATGTTTTCTTGAAATGATTGGGAATTTATATTACAATAAAAATATAAAATTGGAACGTTCCAAAAATAAGGGGGAGAAAAAATGAATTATAAAAACATTGCTAAAGAAGTGATTAAAAATGTTGGAGGAAAAGAAAACATAGCAAGTGCAGCACACTGCGTAACAAGATTAAGATTAGTATTAAAAGATACAACAAAGTATGATAAAGAAATACTCGAAAATATTGAAGGGATTAAAGGTGTATTTTTTAATAGTGGTCAATTACAAGTTATATTTGGAACAAAAACTGTAGATCTTGTACATGCAGCTTTGATGGAGATATTAGGAATAAAAGAATCATCTTTAGCTGATGTGAAAAATGAAGCTAATAAAGATCAAAATAAAATTAAAAAACTGTTTAAAGCTTTTTCAGATATTTTTGTAGGTTTAATACCAGCAATAGTTGGATGTGCAATGATTTTAGGTTTAAGATCTTTATTTCTTACTGAAGGTCTATTTGGATTAGAAGGTACATTAGCTGATACATATAAATGGGCAAATGATACTGCATCATTTTTAAATATTATAGCTACAGGGTTGAATTTCTTACCAGTACTTATAGCTTACTCAGCAACTAAAAGATTTGGTGGAAATCCAGCACTAGGTATAATAATAGGATTAATATTAGTTCATCCTGACTTAGGAAATAGATTTGAATATTTACAAGGTACAGCTACTAATGTAGAATACTGGAACTTATTAGGAGTAAATGTACCGGCAGTAGCATTCCAAGGGGGAATATTCCCAGCTATACTGACATCTTTATTTTTAGCTACATTTGAGAAATTTATCACAAAACATGTTCCGCAAGTACTTTCATTCGTACTTGTACCTACATTAACTATAATAGTATCATCTTTAGCTTTATTCATAGTATTTGGACCATTAGGAGATGCTATGGCATCAGCTATTGGATATGTGTGTGAGATATTATATATGAAAACGGGAATTATAGGTGCTTTTGCATTTGCAGCACTTCTTCAACCATTAGTTATAACAGGAACACATCATGCAATAGGAAGTATAGAAGCTCAATTAATTGCACAAACAGGATTTAATTATATACAACCGTTATGGTCAGTATCAATTATAGCTCAAGGTGGAGCTTGTATAGGAATGTTCTTATTAGCAAGAAAAAAATCAAAATTAAGAGAAGTATCAGTATCTAGTTTTGTACCTACATTAGTGGGAGTTTCAGAACCTGCAATATTTGCAGTAAACTTAAAAAATTCTATAGTTCCATTTGTATGTGCAGCATTAGGAGCAGGTTTAGGTGGAATATATATGAAATTACTAGATGTAAAAGCACTAGGTTTTGGATTAACAGGAATACCGGGTATAACAATAGTAAATCCACCAGTAATGTTACATTATCTAGTAGGAAACTTAATAGCATTTATTGCTCCTATAGTATTCTTAGTTATATATCATAAAGTTAAAGGAGTACAAGGTATAGAAAAGTCAAAAGTAAGTGTTGCATAAATGATGCAAACGATAAAATAGTTTTATAAATATAATAAAAAAATAGAAACTTAGGAGACATTATGAAATTTAAAAAAGTAGAAAAATACACATATGTAGAAGATAAACATAAACCTTATTTAAAAGAACTAAGTGAGTTTGTTAGTAAAAGTGAATACTTACCAAAGTATCACATTTATCCTAAAAGTGGATTAATGAATGACCCAAATGGATTGGCATATTTTAATGGAGAGTACAATTTCTTTTATCAGTGGTTCCCATTTGAACCTACACATGGTATGAAACATTGGGGACACTTAACATCAAAAGATTTATTAACTTGGGAAGAGAAAGATATAGCATTGACACCAGATATGGAGTATGAAAAAAATGGATGTTATTCTGGAAACTCTATAGAAAAAGGTGGATTATTATATTTATTTTACACAGCAAATTATAAAACTGAAAATGATAGAATACCAAAACAAGCTGTAGCGATTATGGACAAAGGTGGAAATATAGAAAAGTATATAAATAATCCAATTATAGATGGAGCACCAGATAATATGACTGGAGATATTAGAGATCCTTTTGTTTTTAGAAAAGGTGAAAAGTACTATATGCTATTAGGGGCAAAAAGCAAAAAAGAAAAAGGTGCATTATTACTATATACAAGTGAAGATTTATTAATATGGAACTATATGGGAGAAATAAATCTTCCAATAGATACAGGATATATGTTAGAATGCCCAAGTTTTATAGAAGTTGAAGGAAAAGATGTAATAATACTTTCGCCTATGGGTCTTGAAAAAGAAGAATTAAAGTATCAAAATCAATTTTCAACAGTATATTTAGTAGGAAAATTAGATATAGAAAATATGAAATTTGACCTAGAGTATATGGATGAAGTAGATAATGGATTTGATTTTTATGCATCGCAAGCATTTTATGGAAAAGATAATAAGCCTATGATGGTATCGTGGTTTGGATGTGGAGAACAAGATCTTCCAACTGATAAAGAAATGTGGAAGCATGGTTTAACTATGCCTCATACTCTTAGATTAGTCGAAAATAGATTGTGTAATTTTGTATCAGAGGAATTAAATGATCTATTTAATGATAAGAATGAATTTGACAGTAATATAATAAAAACAAAATCTAATTCCTATCATATTAAATTTAATATGCGTAAAGAAGATGAAAATAAATGGGTTAGATTTGGTAATGAAAATGATTATTGGGAGTTAAACTTTGATTTTGATAAAAATGTAATTCAAGTAGATAGAAGTAATCTAAAATTAAAAGTAGACATAAATAATGGATTGAAAAGATGTGCAGAAGGCTTAAATAAAGAAGAATATAAAGTTGATATTTATGTAGATAACAGCTTTGTAGAGGTATTTATCAATGAAGGAATGAAGTCATTTGTATTTAGATGCTTTAATCTAAACAATGAAGAACATAATATACAATTCACACATGCAAATAAAGGAAGTATAAATTACTACAATAAATAAAAAAAGGCTAGTTTATCTAGCCTTTTAACTATAAGAAAAGGAAAGATATAAATATGATATACACAGTAACTCTTAATCCATCTATAGACTACGTAGTAGAAACATATAAATTGAAAATAGGGGAAGTAAACAGAGCTAATAATGAAGAACTATATCCAGGTGGAAAAGGTATAAATGTTTCACTTATGCTTAACGAACTGAAAGAAGAAAATACAGCACTAGGATTTTTAGGTGGATTTACAGGAGAATATATAGAAAATACTTTGGTTTCTAGAGGCGTAAATACGGAATTTATAAAATTACAAGAAGGCTTGAGTAGAATTAACTTAAAAATAAAGGATGAAGATGAAACAGAAATTAATGGTAAAGGACCTCGTATAAGTGAGGATGAGTTACGATTATTATATAAAAAAATTGAAAAATTAAAAGATGAAGATATATTAGTTTTATGTGGAAGTATACCACAATCACTAAGTAATACATTGTATGAAGATATAGTTAGTATGGTGGCTAAAAAGGATGTAAAAGTTATAGTAGATACAACTAGCAATCTTTTACTTAATACATTGAAATATAATCCATTTCTTATAAAACCAAATATCCATGAATTAGAGGAAATATTTAAAACTAAAATAGGCTCTATAGATAAGACTATTTTTTATGCAACAAAGCTTAAAGATATGGGAGCTAAAAATGTAATAATATCTATGGGAAAAGATGGAGCATTATTAGTTGATGAAAAAGGAGAAATATACTTAAGTAATGCGCCTAAGGGTAACGTTGTAAATACAGTTGGATCAGGAGATTCTATGGTTGCAGGTTTCATTAGTGGATATTTAAGGACTAAAGATTATAAAGAAGCATTAAAACTAGGAGCATCTTGTGGAAGTGCTACAGCATTTTCAAGTGGAATAAGTGGAAAAAAATTAATAGATATTTTGAAAAATGAAATTGAAATTAAAGAAATTTGTAAAATAAATATGTAAGGTGGCAAATATGAAAAAAGTAATAAGTATAGGAGAAGCTTTAATTGATTTTATACCTAATCAAAAAAGTTGTGAACTAAAGGATGTAATAGGTTTTGAAAGAGTAGCGGGAGGAGCGCCTGCTAATGTTAGTGCTGTAGTATCAAAACTTGGTGGAAAATTAAATTTCATATCAAAGCTAGGTAGGGATGCTTTTGGAGATCATATAATAGAGGTTTTAAAAGAGGCTAATGTAAATACAGATTATGTATTAAGAACAGATAAAGCTAATACAGGATTAGCTTTTGTTTCTTTAAAAGAAGATGGAAATCGTGATTTTTCATTCTATAGAAATCAAAGTGCAGATATGTTACTAGAAGAAAACGAAGTAAAAAAGGAATGGTTCAAAGATTGTCATAGCTTACATTTTTGTTCAGTAGATTTAATAGAGTGTCCAATGAAGTATGCACATAAAAAGCTATAGAATTTGCACTAGAAAATAAAAGTATAATAAGCTTTGATCCAAATGTAAGGTTACCTCTATGGGATAGCGAAGAGTCATGTAGAGATGCAATAATAGAGTTTTTACATTTAGCTCATATAGTTAAAATATCTGATGAAGAATTAGAATTTATAACGGGGTATGATACTATGGATGAGGCTAAAGAAGTATTGTTTAAAGGTAATGTGAAGCTAGTTTTATTTACAAAATGAAAAGGTGGAGCTGAGGCATATACTAAGGATAAAATTGTTAAAATACCTGGGAATGTTGTGGATGTAGTTGATACAACAGGAGCAGGGGATTCATTTATTGGTTCATTTTTATTTAAACTATTACAAGATGATATAAATATGGAAAGATTTGATAGTATTAGTGCTGAAATGTTAAAAGAATACTTAGTATTTCCAAATTGTTATGCAGCCTACAGTACAACTAAAAAAGGTGCGATTGGATCATATGCTACATTAGATGAGATAATAAAGTATATGAATCAATAAATTAGTATATAAGTATGAATCTAGGGTATTACTCCTATGATTCATCTTTACCATTAAAATCCACGAATACCTATATCCTTTTGGATATAGGTATTTTTATATTTTAAATATAAATACTATTGATAAAACTATCAAAAAAGTATTTACTTAAAGTATAAGAATTCACATAAAAATTACAAAAATACAATAAAAGTGTTTCAAGGAGGGGTTATGGTTAGGATAGCAATTTGTGAAGATGAAAAAGAAACACAAATATTATTAGAAAGTAATCTTAATAATATATTAAAACATACAAATAAAGAATATGAAATAAAAAAATATAGCTCTGGAGAAGAACTACTAGAAAGTGAATTAAATCATATAGATATATTACTTCTCGATATACAAATGGGACAAATAAATGATATGGATACTGCAAGAAAAATAAGAGAAATAGATGATAACATGGAAATCATATTTATAACTTCATTGATAGATTATGTTCAAGAAGGATACGAAGTAAGAGCGTATAGATATCTATTAAAACCCATAGAATTAGAAGAATTAAAAAAACATATATTAACATGTATCAGAGAAATTGAAAAAAACAAAAATCAGTATATTTTAATAAAGAATAAATCTAACACATATAAGATTTATTCTAATGAAATAACTTATATAGAAGTTCAAAAAAAGGATATGCTAATACATACAATAAATAAAGATTTTAATGCTAGATATAGTTTAGAAAAAATAGAAAAAGATTTAAATGTAGAAGAATTTGTAAGATGTCATAAGAGTTTTATAATTAACTTAAATCATGTAGAGAATATAAAGTCAAATGTTGCAATACTAGATAGTGGTGAAGAAGTACCTATTAGTAGATACAGACATAAAGATATAAAGGAAAAATTCTTGAAATTTATTGGTGATAGAATATGCTAAATCCTATAAATGACATGTTATTAATATTATCAATATTTATACCAATGATTATACTAGAAAGTATATTAACTTATAATAAAGATACAGATAGGTCTAAAAAGATTTCTTTTTTTATTTTATTATTATTAAACTATATTATAGTAAAAATAATAATATTATTTAGTGTAGGTAAATTTTATGAATATAATATTATTTATATCTTAACTTTTATTATTTGGGGAGCATATTATAATTATTTTTATACACTAGGAATTATTAAATATATAGTTTCATTTTTTTTATTTGATGTATATCACTCTTTGATAAGGGATATTATATCTAGAAGTTTATTTTTTATAGTTACAGGTAATGTGATTTCGTCAAAAGAAGCTTTATTGATTTCTAATTATGATTATGCTAAAGTTGAGATATATACATATATAATAATAATATCTATCTATATGATAGCTTATTTGACATTTAGGATTTTAAATAATAAATTACAATTATATGAAGATAATAAGATAAATTATATATATTTATCGATTGCTTTAATGGTAAATTTACTTACTATAGTTATAATTTATATAAACAAGAAAATAGAGCGATTTGGTGGATATTCAGAACTATATGTAGTTGGGTATATTGTAACACCAAAGTTAATATTAGCAAGTAGTCTTTTTATTATTGTGTTGTTTATAAAAATAATTAGAGAGAATAGAATACAATCTCAAAATGAAATAATAAAAAACAAATTAGATATGCAGTATTCTCATTATTTAAGTGTTAAGGAATCACATATGAAGGTTAAGAAGCTTTATCATGATATAAATAATCATATATATTGTATAGAAAATCTTAAAAATAATAATAGAGAAATTAATGAATATGTAAATAGTTTGAAAAATGAGATCAAAGAATTTAAATCAATCTACAATACAGGCAATATTATACTAGATATTATAATAAATGAAAAAAGTGATATATGTATAAAAAAGGGAATTAAATTTATTTGCGATATCAATTTTTCAAAGGTTAATTTTATAAAACCAATAGATGTATCTAGTATATTTGCTAATATTTTAGATAATGCGATAGAAGCTTGTGATAAAATACATGATGAAAATATTAATAGATATATTAGAATAAAAGGAACTATTTCAAAATGTTACTTTGTACTAAAATGTGAAAATAGCAAAGTTAATAGTTTGAAGTTTAATAAGAATATTCTATTGACAGAAAAAAAAGACAAGTTCATACATGGAATAGGAATTCAGAGTATTAAATCATCTATACAAAAGTATGATGGAGAATTATTATTTGAAGACGAAAAAAATAAATTTACAATAACTATATACATACCGCTTAATCAAAATACTGACAGTTGGGGCTTTTAACCTACCAGTTGGGGCATATATATTGATACTGAATATAAGGGATGTTATCTTTTAATAGCAAAAGATAAGGTCCCTTTCTTAGTTTGTGATAGAAAGATCTAAACAATAAATGGAGGAATATTAGATGAAAAGTATTTAACAAGAATGAATAATCAAAGCGTGTAAAATATCTGTAAATCTACTTAAAAGATTAATTGGATAAATAATTTATAATAAAATGGGAGGCTTGTATGGGAATTTACTTAAAAATGTCACTAGCATATTTAAGGAGAAATAAAATTAGAACGTCATTTTTAATACTTGGAGTTGTATTAGGTGTAGTACTTATATTTGGAACAAATGTTATAAAAGAGTCAAATAACAAAAATGATTTAGAAGCAATAGACAAGCTTTATGGCGGACATCATGTAGAATTTAGTGATTTAAATAATGAAGGTGTAGAAAAATTAAAAAAGGATAAAGATGTATCAAAAATTACAACAGTTCAAAATTTAGGAAGTGTTGTAAATGATAAAGGAAATTATATATTACTAAGATCAGCAAATGAAGATTATATCAAAGGTAAAGCGAATAAATTAACTGGTAGGCTTCCTAAAAATAATAATGAGATAGTTCTAGAAAAAAGGGCTTTAGAATCAATGGGAGAACCTTATAAGCTAAATTCTACTTTAAACCTTATAGTAAAAAAGGATTACAAAGATTCTGAAGGTAATAATCAAATTTATACACAAGATCAAGAATTTAAACTTGTGGGAATTATAGAAAAACCAGAAGGTTACTATGACGTTGTTTGGACATATGAAGGTTTTACTTATGGTAATTCAGAATTGGATAATATAATTCCAACAGAATTAGTTACATATAACAGTATATTAGATTTAAAAACTGGGATAAAAAATCTTGATAGAAATGTTAAAAAAATTAGTGATAGAAATGACTTAGGAAGAACAAGTTTCTTACAAAATGTACCACTTGTACAGAAACTAGCAGATATTGAAATAGAAAGTGCTAAATCAAAAGAATCAATTCAATTAGAAGTATTAATTATAATTGCAGCAGTAATTTTTATATTTAATATGTTTAACATAGCGCTAAATCAAACTATGAAAGAAATAGGACTTTTAAGGTTAATAGGCTCAAGCGAAAAGAAGGTTAGATTAATATTAATATATCAAGCTTTCATTATTATGGTTATAGGCATAATTTTAGCGTTAATACTAGGAACTTTATATTCATATGTAGGAGTTAATACATATAATGTTGAGATATATAAAGAAGCCTCGATTGCTCCAAAACTATATATAAGTAATAGAAATATTGTAAAACCTATATTAGTAGGAATATTCTCAGTATCTATTCCTTGTATCATAGCAATGTGTAAGATTGGGAATATATCACCTATAGAAGCAATGAGTAACAATGAAAAAGTTAAAAGTTATAGTAAGGGATATAAATTAAATAAAGTTTTAAACAAAATATTTGGATTTTATGGATTTATGGGACTTAAAAATATTGGAAGAAATAAATCTAGGTCAATTATATCATTAATATCAATTGCACTTGGAGGATATATATTTATAACTAATTTCTCAAGCATGCAAGATGAAGTAGGTGCTAAAATTGAGGACATGCAAAATAGATATGATGTAGTTATGCAGTTTAATGGAGCTGTCTCATATTTAGAAAGCTTAAAATACACAGATACTGATGTAGATAAAATAAAGTCTGTAGATGGGGTAAAAAGTGTAAATACAATAAATGTAGTTAGTGGATTCTTTGATTTCAAAAAGGATGAAATAAATGAAGAGTTTGCAAAGTATAACGGAATAGAAAATACAGAGCATAAAATGGACTTAAAAATATATGGAAATAATTATATAAATAAAGATTTAAAAAATTTGTAGAGTACGGAAATCTAGACGATTTAGGAAAAGAAACTGATGGTTATCCCAATGTAGCAGTATACAATTATTTTTATGAAAGAGAAAAGGATTATACTTTGAAAAAGGTATTTAAAGATATAGAGGTAGGAGATATTTTAACAATAAAAGTTCCAGCCAAAGAAGACAATAAAACTGTATATAAAGAAAGTAAAGTAAGAGTATGCTCAACACTAACACTAGACTGGATGTCTATGGGAGATGGTCAATTTGGGAATAACTTTGAAATTGTAACTTCAAAGAATCATTCAGAATCATTAATAGGAGAACAAAAATATACAAAGCTAGGTATAAATTTAGAAGACCCGTATGATGAAGTTGTAAATGAAAAGTTAGAAGAAATTTCAGATAGAATTCATTTATCTACTTTTAAAAGTAGAGTAGGATATGTAGAGTGGGCTAGTGAGTCAAGCCAAGAATATATAAAATCTAAGATATCACTTATAGTATTAGTCTTAATAATAGCTGAAATTAATATTTTCTGTACAATAAGAACTAATTTGCTTGTTAGAAGAAAAGAAATATCAACACTTAGAGCCTTAGGTCTTAGTATTAAAAATATGAGAAAAATGATTATTTATGAAGCATTAGCCTATTCAATATTGAGTTTTATGATTGCTTTAATACCAGCTATAATAAACCTAATTAAATTTGTAAATTTGAATAATGATGCTTATATAAACTATGGTATAGAAAACTTTATGGAATTTACATTCCCAGTTAAAGAATCAATAATATTTTTACTTATATCCATTACTATGTGTTTATTAGCAGCAATGACAGCTAATAAAGATTTTAAAGAAATGAATATTATTGAAGGAATAAAAGAGAATGATTAATTAAGTTTTATAAATTAGATGATATACAAGGAGATAATATTATGAAAAATTTAAGAGTTATAAATTTAAAAAAGGTATATGGTAGGGGAGAGAGTGAAGTAAGAGCTATTGATGGAATAAGTTTAGAAATACAACCAAATAAATTTACAGCTATAATTGGAAAGAGTGGTTCAGGAAAAAGTACATTACTTCATTGTATGGCTGGTCTTGATAAACCGACATCAGGAAAAGTTTTCATAGATGATTTAGATTTATACACTTTAAATGATGATAAGTTGTCAAAATTGAGAAGTGAAGAATTTGGATTTATATTTCAAAGTTATAATTTGATATCAGTTATAAATGTTTACGACAATATAGTGCTTCCAATATCGCTTAGTGGTGGTAAAGTAGACAAAAAGTATATTGATGATTTAATAGAGAAATTAGGGATAAAATCTCAAATTAAAAAGTTTCCAAATGAATTATCAGGAGGCCAACAACAAAGAGTGGCTATAGCTCGTGCGCTTGCAAATAAACCTTCAATAATATTTGCAGATGAGCCTACTGGAAACTTAGATAGTAAAACAACTAATGAAGTTATGAATTTATTAAAGTTTTGTATAGAAGAATATAAACAAACATTGGTTATGATAACTCATAATGATGAAATAGCTAGTAGCGCAGATAATACTATAAATATTAGTGATGGTAAAGTTATATAGAATACATTGCATAAATATTTAATAGTGAGTATTATTCATATGATTCTTATTTAATAAAGAAACAATATATTTAACTTTATTAGAGGATAAAAAAGTGATATATTAGTAATTAATAATAATGTTTTAAATGTAGTCGCACAAGTAGACAAGTTTATTATGTCAGCTTATTATGAGATATATGTTATAAAAGATAATTATTATAATAATCATCAGCATTTTAATAATGAGAAGCTTCTTTATAGTTTTATTTATATACTTTTTAATTGTAAGACAAGGTTATTTAAATGAAATAAAAGAAGAATTAATAGATTAAGTAAATTGTGGTTATAATTTTTATTAATTATATCAACTATTATAGTTAAAAAGGGATTGATTGTAAAATCAATATCTTTTAATTTTTACTATTATAATAAATAGTATATTTTATTACACAATAACTAGAATTATAATCTATAAATCATGTATAATATAATCAACAAACTAATGTGTCATTTGAATCAGAAAACTTTAGATAGAATTCATGTATTTGATGCTATACAATCTATAAATTATCTTATAGAAGAAAATCTGTATTTAAAGTATTCTGATAATTATATATTTAAGAAAAACGTTTACAAAAGTATGGTATTAATAATATAAAAAATAGCAGATGCATTAGATAAAATTATATTTAATGAATCTGCTATTTTTTATGTTACTTTTTAAATATTCGTTTAATATTCAAATAACATATCAATATTGATAAAACAATTTCATTGGTATAAAATTAATTATCAGATTTGCAAGAAGTAACAAAGGAGATGGGGAAGATTCATATACTAAATAAAAGTATTACATTTAAATTATTCTTATTAATGTTTACATTTACGCTACTAATAGTTGGTTTAATAGTAACATGGATTATAAGTGATACAAATCAAATGACTAAAAAAGAAATGTACGAGATGAGAAATCAAGTTTTAAGTGAAATTTCTAATAACATATCAATACTATTGTCCAATGTAGAAACAATAGGAAATAATATAGTAGTGGATAGTGAACTAATAGATATATTAGATGTACCTAAAGAACAACTTCCTAAAGATAAATACTTAAAGAACAAAATGGATTCATATGTAGAGGGATTGTTGAATGATGAGGTTTGGGAATATGGTGAGTTCAATATGAAGCCAGAATTATACGTAATTGGTGAGAATGGATTAACTTATAGTACCTATTCTAAAACTAAATATGATATAGATAAAATAAAAAATGAAGACTGGTACAATAAAATAATACAGGCTGATGGTAACACTGTACTTATTAATACATATAAAGATGAAAATGGAATAGGTCCATATAAAAACATCTTCAAAATGGGGCGATTAATAAAGGACTTAATAACAGAAAAAACTCTAGGTGTATTAATAATAGATATAAGTGAAACTATGTTGTACGATAGATATGCTGAAGCATTAAAGTCAGGGTCTAATATTTATATTATAGATTCACAAGGAAAAATAATATCAAGCAAAGATAAAAGAGATATAGGTATAAATTATAAAGAAGTTACAGGTAGCATAGAACATAAAAATAACAACTCAAGTAATATAGAAATAGTTTCTGAAATTAACCGATATGGATGGAGTATAATACAAGAAATTCCATCAAATATTTTGACTAAGCTATCCATTGAAATAGCTCAAAGGCTTTTAGTAATATTAATACTAGTAAGTTTAGTAGCTTTATTAATAGCCTATAAGTTATCTGTACTTATTACTAAACCAATATATAATATTAAAAATAAGATGGATGAGGTAATGCAAGGAAACTTAAAAGTTCAAGTAAAAGTAGACAAAGATGATGAGATAGGACAACTAGAGGAATCTTTTAATAGTATGGTTAAATGGTTAGATTACTCTATATCAGAAATAAAGCAACAAGAAGAACAAAAAAGAGTAGCAGAATTAAGTTTTTTACAGGCACAGATAAATCCTCACTTTTTATATAACACTTTAAGTGGAATTAGATTTTTAATATCTATGAATAAAACAGAAGAAGCAGAGGAAATGCTTTATAGATTTACTAAATTATTAAGAAGTATATTACCAAAAGCTAGCGAAATGATTTCTTTAGAAGAAGAAATCAATAATATTGAAAACTATGTAGAGCTACAAAAAATGAGACATCCTAATTGCTTTGATGTTAGTTACGACATAGATCCAAGTATAAATGAATTTAAGGTTCCATCTTTTATTTTACAGCCAATTTTGGAAAATGCTATTTTGTATAGTATGGAAAAGGAGCACAATAAAGGAATTATTAGTATAACTGGCTATAGAAGAGATGATGGAGTAAGAATAGTAATAGAAGATAATGGAATAGGAATGACTCAAAATCAAGTAAAGGCTGTATTAAAAAAAGAAGAAAGTATGAATAGAGTGGGAGTAATAAATGTTCATGAAAGAATACAGTTAAATTACGGAGAAGAATATGGATTAAAAATAGAAAGTATAGAATCTGAAGGAACGAAGGTCATATTTATTTTACCTAGTTAGGGGGAGTGCAAGTTGTTAAATATATTAGTAGTAGAGGATGAAGCACCTATAAGGGACTGGATAGCTTATACTGTAGACAATATTTCAGAAAAATTTAAGGTTTTAGCATCTGCATCAAATGGAAAAGAAGCATATGAATTAGCAGTCAAATTTAACCCACAGGTTATTATAAGTGATATAAAAATGCCTATAATGGGTGGAATAGAGCTTACAAAAGAAGTAAAAAAAGTAATGCCAGACACTTATATAATATTACTTACAAACTATGCAGAATTCTCATATGCAAAGCAGGCTATAAGTTGTGGTGTACATGAATATCTTATAAAGTCAGATATAAGACCTAAAGAACTAAAAGATGTTCTTACAGGAATTTATGAGAATATAAAAGATAGCAATAATAGCTTAAATACTACAGGTACTGAGGTAAAAAATAACTATGAACTAGATGAAAATAAATATTCAAAAGCTATAGCAAAATCTATGGAATATATAGAGCTTAATTATAAAGAATCTATATCATTAGGAGAAATATCAAAGCATGTATATTTATCTCCTGAATATTTTTCAAGGTTATTTAAAGAAGAAGTAGGAGAAAACTTTAGCACATATCTCACTTTATTCAGAATGAAAAAAGCTGAGGAATTATTAAAAAATACAAATATGAAAATATGTCAAATATCTAATGAAGTAGGTTATGTCAATTCTAGTTACTTTTCAAAAACATATAAGAAGTATAAAGGAGTATCTCCAGAAGATGATAGATATTAAGAAAATGTCAATATTGTTCAATTAAAATCAATATTTTACAAATCTAATTAATGATAAGCCATAAATTTATCAATATAATGTTATGGCTTATCAATATAATTCATAGCAAGAAAACGTTATTTATAATAAAATACTAGTAAAGAAAGAGATACTTAGTTATCTGCTTTACTATGTATTATCATAGGAGGCAATAGTGATCAAATCTAAAGAAAATATAATAGTAGCTATTTCAGTATTATTAGTTCTATTTATAATAATAATTTATCCATCAGAGAATAGCGAAAGTAAGTTTGGAGATCTATCCAATGAAAATGTAACCCAAATAGGTGTAGTATTTAATAAGCATGGTCTAGGAGATAAATCTTTTAATGATTTATGTTTTGAGGGTATCTTAAGAGCTCAAGATAAATTAAACATAGAATTTGATTACTATGAATCTAAATCTGAAGAAGATTATGAAACTATAGCTAGAGAATATGCGAGTAGTAAAAAATACGACTTAATAATATCTATTGGTTTTGAACAAGAAGAAGCTGTAAAAAAAGTTTCAAAAGAGTTCCTAAATCAAAAATTTACATTAGTAGATTCTAGATTAAATCTCTCAAATGTAAGTTCAATAAATACATTTTGGACAGAACAAACATTTCTTAATGGTGTTATAGCTGGACTGCTCATGAAAGAAGATAAACTTCAAGATGAAGAAGTTAGTGGAATTATCCTTGGAATGGATATGAAACATCTAAGAGAAGGGGCTATAGGATTTGAAGCAGGAATTAGATATATAAATCCAGATGCAAAAGTTATAGTAGGAGTAGTTGATGATTTTTCAAATCCTGCTAAGGCAAAGGAAATGGCTCTTTCTATGTATAGAAAAGGAGCTAAATATATCCAACATATAGCAGGAGAATCTGGATTTGGAGTATTTGCAGCTGCAAAAGAAGTTGATAAATATGCATTTGGAATTGATGGAAATCAAAATTTTTTTGAACCAGATTATATAGTAGCGACAGCTATAAGGCATGCGGATGACATAATATATAACGAGATTGAATCAGTTGTAAAAAGTACTTGGTCACCTGGTATGCATAGTTTTGGAATCAAAGAAAATGTTATAGGCTATGAAATAGCAGGGTCTAATGTAGAGATACCAGAAAAAACAATACAAGTTGTAGAAGAAATAAAAAATGACATAGTAGAAGGAGAATTGTATATACCTTCAACCTATGAAGAGCTAGAAATATGGACTCAGTCCAATCAATATAAAAAATAAATATATAAAAGGGAGAAAGTTATGAGACTATACGATATAATATCTAAAAAAAGAGATAATAAGGAATTATCTAAGGATGAAATTGATTTCTTTATAGATGCGTATACTAGCGGAGAAATTCCTGATTATCAAGCATCTGCATTATTAATGGCGATATACCTGAATGGTTTTACAAAAGAAGAAACAGTTAATCTTACTATGGCAATGGTTAACTCAGGTGATGTTGTAGATCTTAGTATGATAGATGGAGTAAAATTAGATAAACATAGTACAGGTGGAGTAGGAGATAAGACTTCTCTTATATTAGTACCAATGGTTGCTGCAGCTGGAGGAAAGGTTGCCAAATTATCTGGTAGAGGACTTGGGCACACTGGTGGAACATTAGATAAATTAGAATCTATACCAGGATTTAATATATCAGTAAAAGAAGATAAATTTATAGATATGGTTAGAAATGCAGGGCTAGTTATAGCAGGTCAAACCCAAAATTTAGTTCCAGCAGACAAAAAAATATATGCACTAAGGGATGTTACTGCAACAGTAGACAGTATACCTTTAATAGCTGCAAGTATAATGAGTAAGAAGATAGCCTCAGGTTCAGATGCAATAGTACTAGATGTTAAATATGGAGAAGGCGCATTTATGAAAACAGCTGAAGATGCAGAGAAATTAGCAATAGCTATGGTTGAAATAGGTAATAGTGTAGGTAGAAATACATCCGCAGCAATTACTTTAAATGGAGAACCACTAGGATATGCAATAGGAAATGCTCTTGAGCTACAAGAAGTAATAGAAATATTAAAGGGTGAGGGTCCAGATGATTTAAGAGAGTTATGCTTACAATTAGGAGCTCAAATGCTTATGTTAGGAAATATAGAACCAGATGTTGAAAAAGGTAGAGCTAAATTAGAAGATATCTTAAAAGATGGAAGTGCATTAGCGAAATTAAGAGAATTAACAGTTCTTCAAGGAGGAGATCCTAAAGTTATAGATAATCCAGAATTATTTGAAATAGCGCCATTAACTCATGAAGTCAAAGCTACTAAAGAAGGATATGTATATGACTTAAATGCAGAAAAAGTTGGAGTTTCTTCATTACTTACAGGGGCTGGAAGACATACAAAAGATGATGAATTAGATTATGGAGCAGGGATAAGACTTAAAAAGAAAATGGGTGATTATGTAAAAGTAGGAGATGTATTAGCTATATTATATTCAAGTGATAAAGCTAAGTTTGAAAAGGCTGAAGAAGAATTGCTAAGTGCATACAATATACAGAGTGAAAAACCAGAAAAGACTAAGATAATACACAAAATAATAAGATAGTATATTAAAAATAATATCTGAATTTTAAATATAAGAAAAGTTGAAATCATTTATTAATCATTGTAATAAGGAGAAAAGAGCAATGGATAAAAAAGTAATTTTAAAAACAGTAGATCACACCTTATTAAAACAAACATCTACTTGGGAAGATATAAAGGTAATATGTGAAGAAGCAATAAAGTATGAGGTAGCTTCTGTTTGTATACCACCATCATTTGTAAAGAGAGCTAAAGAGTTTGTTGGTGATAAGATGCAAGTTTGTACAGTAATAGGATTTCCTAATGGTTATAACACAATGTCTGTAAAGGTATTTGAAACTAAAGATGCAATAGCAAATGGTGCAGATGAAATTGATATGGTAATAAACTTAGGTATGCTAAAAGAAGGTAAGTTTGATGAAATAACTGAAGAAATAAAAGCTATAAAAGAAGTTTGTGGTAAAAATATATTAAAAGTTATAATAGAAACCTGTCTTTTAACAGAAGAGGAAAAAATTCAGATGTGTAAATGTGTGACAGATGCTAAGGCGGATTTTATAAAGACATCTACTGGATTTAGTACAGGTGGGGCAACAGCTGAGGATATAGTGTTATTTAAAGAGAATATAGGAAAAGACGTTTTAATAAAAGCAGCAGGTGGAATAAAAGATATTGATACAGCTAAAGACTTTATAAATAAAGGTTCAGTAAGACTTGGTACTAGTTCAATAATAAAAATTATAAACAATGAAGAAGTAACAGGGTATTAATATGAAAAAGTTTAATAGAGTATTTTTAATAGTATTAGACTCTGTTGGAATAGGTGAACTAGAAGATGCAAAAGAATATGGTGATGTAGGGGCTAATACTCTTTGTAATCTAGCAAATAAGGTAGGAGGAATTAAACTTCCTAACCTTCAAAAAATGGGTCTAGGAAATATAGCATGTATCAAAGGTGTGGAAAAAGTAAAGGATCAAATAGCATATAGTACAAAGTGTGGAGAATTATCAAAAGGAAAGGATACAATAACTGGTCATTGGGAAATGGCTGGTATATGCATAAATGAACCTTTTAAAGTATTTACTGAAACAGGATTCCCAAAAGAGCTTATAGATGAACTTGAAGAAAAAAGCGGTCATAAATTTATTGGAAATATATCAGCATCAGGAACTGAAATAATTCAAAATTTTGGTGAAGAACATATAAAAACTAAAAGTTTAATATTATACACATCAGCAGATAGTGTTCTGCAAATAGCAGCAAATGAAGAAGTTATACCGTTAGAAGAATTATATAAAGTATGTGAAATAGCAAGAGAAGTTACATTACAAGAAGAATATAAAGTTGGTAGAATAATAGCAAGACCATTTGTAGGAACTAAAAAAGAAAACTTTAAACGTACTTCAAATAGAAAAGATTATGCTTTAAAACCACCAACAAAAACAGTGTTAGATGCTCTTTGTGAGAAAAGCTTAGATGTTATAGGCATAGGCAAGATAGGAGATATTTACTCTTACCAAGGGATAACTAAAAGTATAAAAAGTAAAAGTAATGAAGCTGGAATGAATGAAGTTATATCTATTGCAAAAGAAAATTTATACAACGGATTAATATTCTTAAACTTAGTAGATTTTGATGCTTTATATGGACACAGAAGAGATGTAGAGGGTTATAAGAAATCATTAGAGGTCTTTGATTATCAATTAGGAATTCTTATCAAAAATCTTAAAGAGGATGATCTTTTAATAATAACAGCAGATCACGGTAATGACCCGACGTTTAAGGGAACAGATCATACAAGAGAATATGTACCAGTTATAGTTTATAATAAATCTTTAAAAGATCCTAAAGAAATACCTAAGCTTAAGACTATGGCAGATATAGGAGTTACTATATTAGATAATTTTAGTGAAGAAAATCAAACTTACAATTTTGAAATCGGAAAATCATTCATGGATGTTATTAAATAATAAATTATAGGAGTGAATAGTATGAAAAACTTATATAACAAAATAGTTGAAAGTACTACATATATAAAATCGAAAATTAAAATAGTACCACGAATAGGATTAATACTAGGTTCTGGTTTAGGAGTATTAGCGGATGAAATAGAAAATCCAATAATAATAAGTTATGATGAAATACCAAATTTCCCAGTATCAACAGTAGAAGGTCACAAGGGTCAATTAGTTATAGGACAATTACAAGGAAAAGATGTTGTAGCGATGCAAGGAAGATTTCACTACTATGAAGGATACATAATGCAAGATACTACTTTTCCGATAAGAGTAATGAAAGCATTAGGTGTTGAGATTGTATTTGTGACTAATGCAGCAGGTGGAGTCAATAAAGAATTTATACCAGGGGATTTAATGATAATAAAGGATCATATAAATTTTGGTGGATATAATCCATTAATAGGATCAAATGACAATAGATTAGGAGTTAGATTTCCAGATATGTCTAAAGCTTATACTCCAGAATATATAGAAGTTGCTAGAAAATGTGCGAAAGAACTAGAAATAAACATAAAAGAAGGCGTATATGCATTCTTCACTGGTCCTACATATGAAACACCAGCAGAGGTAAGAATGGCTAGAGTTTTGGGGGCTGATGCAGTAGGAATGTCTACAGTACCAGAAGTAATAGTTGCTTCTCACAGTGATCTTAAAGTTGTAGGTATATCTTGTATAACCAATATGGCAGCAGGTATATTAGACCAACATTTAAATCATGAAGAAGTTATAGAGACTACACAAAAAGTTAAGCTACAGTTCTTGAATTTAGTTAAGAAAATAGTTAGTGAAATATAATTTTGATTGAAAAAATGATCACGTATATGTGTCATAAATAGAAGGAGATAGCATGTTAAAATTATTAAACGCCTTAGGAATATTTGTTTTGCTAGGAGTATTATATTTATTTTCAGCTAATAAAAAAGAAATTAATAAAAAGATGATCATAAAAGCTCTTGTTCTTCAATTTATTCTTTCATTTTTACTAGTAAAATTTCCATTAGGGAGAATGGTATTAGAAAGAGTATCAGATGTAGTAACTAACATATTGAGTTATGGAAGAGAAGGTTTAAGCTTCATATTTGGAGGATTGTCAGATTCAGCAATGCCAACGGGATTTATATTTGGAATACAAGTTCTAGGTAACATTATATTTATATCAGCACTTGTGGCGGCACTATACTATCTAGGTATCATAGGGTTTGTAGTCAAAGGAATCGGTGGGGTAATAGGAAAAATACTTGGAACTAGTAAAGTAGAAAGTTTTGTTGCTGTTGCAAATATGTTTTTAGGTCAAACTGAATCACCAATACTTGTAAGTAAGTATTTAAGAAGTATGACTGAAAGTGAAATAATGTTAGTTTTAATATCCGGTATGGGTAGTATGTCAGCTACAGTACTTATGGGTTATGCAGGAATGGGTATACCTATGGAATATCTTTTAATAGGAGGAGCACTAGTTCCGTTAGGAAGTATTATAGTATCTAAGCTTATACTTCCTGAAAAAGTAATAGAAACATCAAATATAGAAGAAATAGTTGTACATTCAGACGGAAATGCAGCTTCACAAGAAGCTACACTTGCTATGACAAAGTTAGCATCTGATGAAGTGAGTATAGACAATAAAGGTGATAATACAAACCTAATATCTGCTATATCTCAAGGTGCTAATGATGGGCTTAACATGGCTCTTGGTATAGGTGCATCACTTATAGCAATAATATCATTAGTTGCATTAGTTAATGGATTGTTAGGAGTATTTGGAGTATCATTAGAGCAAATATTATCTATTATATTTGCTCCTATAGGATTATTAATGGGTGTACCAAAAGAAAATATATTAACTGCGAGTCAATTACTTGGAAGTAAGTTAGTATTAAATGAATTCGTTGCTTTTGGTCAATTAGGTCAAATATTAAGCACATTAGATTATAGATCAGGATTAATGATGTCTATATCTCTTACAGGATTTGCGAATATATCTAGTATGGGTATATGTATATCTGGTATATCTGTATTTTGTCCAGAAAAAAGAGAAATATTATCTAGATTAGCATTAAAAGGTATGCTAGGTGGATTCTGTGTAAGCTTATTAAGTGCTTTGATAGTAGGTTTAATAGTAGCTATATAATTTAAAAAGTATTGTCATATATGACAATACTTTTTAAATTGATAAATTATGAATTTAGTCGGGGGAATATCATGTATAAACAATTAGAAAATCATGCTATAAATATAAGACAGAATATAGTTGAAATGATAACAGAGTCAAAGTCAGGCCATCCAGGTGGATCATTATCATCAGTTGAAATACTTACGTATTTATATTTTAAAGAAATGAATATAAATGAAAATAATCTAAATATGAAAGAAAAAGACTATTTTGTATTGTCTAAAGGGCATGCAGCTCCAGTACTATATGCTACTTTAAGTGAAAGAGGATTTATACCAAAAGAAGAACTTATGACATTAAGAAAAATAGGATCTAGACTACAAGGACATCCGGATAGTAAAAAGATAGATGAAATAGATGTATCCACAGGATCTTTAGGACAAGGTATATCAAATGCAGTAGGATTGGCATTAGGAATAAAGATTGATGATGGAAACTCTAGAGTATATACCTTACTTGGAGATGGTGAATTACAAGAAGGAATAGTGTGGGAAGCTGTAATGAGTGCTTCTCATTACAAACTAGATAATTTAGTCGCAATTATTGATTATAACACACTACAGATAGATGGTAAAAATGAAGATGTAATGAATATTAAGCCTTTGGATAAAAAGTTTGAAAGCTTTGGGTGGAATGTAATAGTAATAGATGGACATGATTTTAACCAAATAGAACAAGCTTTTGATATGGCTAAAAAAATACATGATAGACCAAGTGTTATAGTTGCAAGAACGACAAAAGGTAAAGGCGTATCTTTCATGGAGAATAGTATAGGTTGGCATGGAAGTGCTCCAAATACTGAGCAAAGAGATATAGCTATAAATGAATTAGAAGATGTGAGAAAGGAGTGTTTATAATATGGGATTATCAACACGTGAAGCATATGGAAAAGCATTAGTTGAATTAGGAAGAAATAATGATCAGATAGTAGTATTAGATGCAGACCTTTCAAAATCTACTAAAACATTAGAATTTGCAAAAGCATATCCAGAAAGATTTATAAATGTAGGTATAGCAGAGCAAAATCTTTTGGGAATAAGTTCAGGTTTAGCTGGGTATGGCAAGATACCTTTTACTAGTACTTTTGCAGTATTTGCAACAGGTAGAGCATTTGAAATAATCAGAAACTCAATATGTTATCCAAAGGCTAATGTAAAAATAGCTGCAACTCATGCAGGAATAACTGTAGGAGAAGATGGGGGATCTCATCAATCTATAGAAGATATAGCAATAATGAACTCCTTACCTAATATGAGTATATTAGTTCCTGCTGATGCTAAAGAAACAAATGAAATAATAAAGTATGCAGCTAAACATGTAGGACCCGTATATATAAGATTAGGAAGACTTAATAGCGTAGATATATTTAGAGATGATTATAAATTTGAATATGGAAAAGGTGTATGTTTAAAGGAAGGTAATGATTGTACAATAATTTCTACTGGACTTATGACAGACATGGCAAAAAAAGCTTGTGAAGAACTTAAAAATGAAGGAATAGATATAAGATTAATACATATGCCTACTATAAAACCGATAGATAGAGAAATAATAGAAAAAGCAGCTAAGGAGACCGGTTTTATATTAACTTGTGAGGAACATTCAGTAGTGGGTGGATTAGGACAAATAGTAGCTGGAGTTACTTCTGAAACATCACCAACTAAAGTTATTAAGTTAGGAATAAATGATGTATTTGGAGAATCAGGCACTCCAGAACAGTTACTAGAGAAGCATGGCTTAACAACAGAAAATATAATTAATATGATAAAAGAAAACCTAAATAAAAATAAATTATAATGGGAGAATTTATATGAAAATATTTATAGATACAGCAAATGTAATTGAGATAATAGAAGCTAATAGCTGGGGCATAATAGATGGAGTTACAACTAATCCGTCACTTATAGCAAAAGAAGGAAGAGATTTACAAGAAGTAATAAATGAAATTTGTACTATAGTTGATGGACCAATAAGTGCAGAAGTAATAAGTTTAGAAGCTGATAAAATGATTAAGGAAGCTATGGATTTAGTAAGATTACATAAGAATATAGTTATAAAGATACCTATGTGTATAGAAGGGTTGAAGGCAGTTAAGTTATTAACTGAAAGGGATATAAAGACAAATGTGACATTAATATTCTCATCTCAGCAAGCTTTATTAGCTGCAAAAGCTGGAGCTACATATGTAAGTCCATTTGTAGGAAGAGTTGATGATATAGGAATTAAAGGTAGTGAGTTAATAACTGAAATAGCTAATATATTTAAAACTCATAGTATGAAAACAGAAATAATTGCAGCAAGTATAAGGAATCCTATACATGTATCTGAATGTGCTTTAGCAGGAAGTGATATAGTAACTATACCATTTGGGGTATTAAAGCAAATGGTTAAGCATCCTCTCACTGATATAGGTATAGAAAAGTTTTTAGCTGATTATAGCAAGAGATAATTTGATTTACCTAAATATTATGATAGTTATAAATTAACTTTATATAATATTTAAGTAATTAAAGAATAATTAAATTTAAAATGATGGAGATTATTCATGAGATTCCCATTTAATACTGAAATACACAAAAAAGGTATTGATTTTTCAATCAATACCTTTTTTGATCACAAATTTTTCTATAATGAGTCAAATAAATTAATAGTGTTTATAGTATTGAAAAAATATATAGGCAGCAATATAATGAAATTATAACATGTCATAAAATGTAAAAAAGGGATGGGGAGAATTGAAAAAGACAATATCGTTAGAAGAAGTCATAAATATAGAATCATTTCAAAAGATACAAGATGATATAGCTAAAGCTACTGATACAGCTATAATAATGGTTGATTATACAGGAAGACCAATAACTAGTCATAGTAATTGTACTAAATTTTGCTCTAGAATGAGAGAAATAAAAGAATACTCAGTACTTTGTGAAAAGTGCGATTCTAGAGGAGGTATAGAGTCAGCAAGAACAAAAGAGGCATATATATATAAGTGCCATAAAGGAATAGTAGACTTTGCAGTTCCAATAATAGTAGGAGACCAGTATTTAGGAGCTATTATGGGTGGGCAAATTTTAGTTGAAGATGACGAGAGTTTAGATCTAGAAGAAGTTGTAAGAAGAAATACGGATTTTAGACATCTAGATGACAAAACAATTAAAGAGTTAGAAGAAGAGTACAAAAACCTTCCAACTGTTAAATTTGAAAAAGTAAAGGCAATAGCGCAAATGATGTTCCACACTAGTAATTATATAGTTCAAGCCGCTGTAAACAATAGATTATCGAATGAATCTATTAGAAAAGTAACTTTTCAAAAAAATAATGAAAGTACAATAGACGATGTATATATAGGTAGTGAAGAAAATATAAATGTTAATTTAAAAACTAACGAAAATGATGACGATTCACCAATAATAAAGGCAATTGAATATATAGATGAAAACATACATGAGAATATAACTTTAGATAAGATGGCATTTGTTTGTAATTTAAGTCAATGCTACTTTAGTAAATTATTTAAAAAGGAGACAGGACTGAATTTTATAACATATTTAAATGATAAAAAGATTGCAAAAGCTAAACAATTATTAAAAAATACAGATAATCCGATAAATAATATTGCTATAGACTTAGGATTTGAAGATTGTGGGTATTTTATAAGACTGTTTAAAAAGCTAGAAGGTATAACACCAAAAAAATACAGAGATTTATATAAAATGGGTAGTTCTATTTAATAATAGGACTATTTTTTTATACAAAAATTGTCCTATGCAAAAAAGTCCTATTTGATAAGTAAGTTAAAGACTAAAATTTTAAATAAAAAGACAAAACACTAGGATGTATTTGATTTCAAAAAAAGTTAAACTTATAACAAACGAAGAAATACATAACTTAAGGGGGAAATATGAAATTGAAATCAAAAAGATTTGAAGCATTAGCTAAACGTCCTGTAAATCAAGATGGACTTATTGGTGAATGGTCAGATGAAGGATTAGTAGCAATGGATAGCCCTAATGATCCTAAACCTTCTATAAAGATAGAAGATGGTAAGGTTATTGAGTTAGATAATAAAAAAAGAGAAGATTTTGATATGATAGATAAGTTTATAGCTGATTATTCTATAAACTTAGAAAAAGCGGAAGAATACATGAGTTTAGGCTCTTTAGAAATAGCTAGAAAATTAGTAGATATAAATGTTGGAAGAGAAGAAATAGTTGAAATAAGTACATCTATAACTCCGGCTAAAATAGTTGAAGTTGTATCACATATGAATGTTGTTGAGATGATGATGGCAATGCAAAAAATGCGTGCAAGAAAGACTCCATCAAATCAATGTCACGTAACAAATGTAAAAGACAATCCAGTTCAAATAGCTGCTGATGCTGCAGAAGCAGGAATAAGAGGATTTTCAGAACAAGAAACAACAGTAGCAATAACAAGATATGCACCATTTAATGCAATAGCAATACTTATAGGTTCTCAGGTTGGACGTGGAGGAGTATTAACTCAATGTTCCGTAGAGGAAGCAACAGAACTTGACTTAGGTATGAGAGGATTAACTAGTTATGCGGAGACCGTTTCTGTTTATGGTACAGAATCAGTATTCACAGATGGTGATGATACTCCATGGTCAAAAACATTTCTAGCATCAGCTTATGCATCAAGAGGATTAAAAATGAGATATACTTCGGGGACAGGTTCTGAAGCACTAATGGGATATGCAGAGGGTAAATCAATGCTTTACTTAGAAGCAAGATGTATATATATAACTAAAGGTGCAGGAGTTCAAGGGCTTCAAAATGGTGCTGTTAGTTGTATTGGAATGACAGGGGCAGTACCATCAGGAATAAGAGCAGTACTTGCAGAAAACTTAATATGTTCAATGCTTGATATAGAGTGTGCATCAGGAAATGACCAAACATTCTCACACTCAGATATAAGAAGAACAGCTAGAACTTTAATGCAGATGTTACCAGGAACAGACTTTATATTTTCAGGATATAGCGCAGTTCCAAACTATGATAACATGTTTGCAGGTTCAAACTTTGATGCAGAAGATTTTGATGATTACAATATACTTCAAAGAGACTTAATGGTAGATGGTGGTCTTAGACCAGTAAATGAAGATGAAACAATAGCAATAAGAAATAAGGCAGCAAGAGCAATACAAGCAGTATTCAAAGAACTTGAATTTCCAACTATAACAGATGAAGAAGTAGAAGCCGCAACTTATGCACACGGAAGTAAAGATATGCCAGAAAGAAATATAGTTGAAGATTTAAAAGCAGCAGAAGAGATGTTAAAAAATAGAATAACAGGGCTAGATATAGTAAAAGCATTAAGTAAACATGGATTTGATGATGTTGCGACAAATATATTAAATATGCTTAAACAAAGGGTTACAGGGGATTACTTGCAAACATCAGCAATATTAGATGAAAAATTTGATGTAATAAGTGCTGTTAATGATATAAATGATTACCAAGGTCCTGGAACTGGATATAGGATAAGTGAAGAAAGATGGAATGAAATAAAAAATATACCAAACATAATAAAACCAGAAGATATAGATTAAGGGGGTGGATATATATGGATAAGTTTGAAATGCCAGATCTTCAAATAGAAGAAATTGGAGATGCTAACGTTGGAACAAGATCAGATGAGGTTGTTATAGGTATAGGACCTTCATTTTTAAAGCATCAAACAAAAACTATAGTAAATGTACCACATGAAGAGGTTTTAAGAGAAATTATAGCAGGGATAGAAGAAGAAGGATTACATGCACGTGTAGTTAGAGTATTAAGAACTTCGGATGTTTCATTTATAGGAAATGATGCAGCAAAATATAGTGGTTCGGGAATAGGGATAGGAATACAATCAAAAGGTACAACTATAATACATCAAAAAGATTTACTACCGTTAAATAATATAGAATTATTTCCACAAGCTCCACTTTTAGATTTAGAAACTTTCAGATTAATAGGTAAAAATGCAGCTAAGTACGCTAAAGGAGAATCTCCAAATCCAGTACCTACTAGAAATGATCAAATGGCTAGACCTAAATTTATGGCAATAGCTGCGTTACTTCATATAAAAGAAACCAAACATATAGTAGAGAATAGTAAGCCAGTACAAATAGAATTTAAGTTTTAATTAGAGAAAGGAGATAGATTATGCAAACAATTAAAATGACTTCTAAAGAATACCCTTTAGCTACCAAGGTACCAGATATTATAAATACACCTACAGGAAGAAGATTAAATGAAATAACATTAGAAAGTGTCATTCAAGGTGAAATAAAGCCGGAAGATATAAGAATATCTAAAGAAACATTAGAAATGCAGGCACAAATAGCGGAACAAATGAATAGACACGCGGTAGCAAGAAACTTTAGAAGAGCAGGTGAACTTATAAATGTTCCAGATACAAGAGTGCTTGAAATGTATAATGCATTAAGACCATATAGATCTACGAAAGAAGAATTATTAGCTATAGCAGATGAACTTGAAAATGAATATGATGCTAAAGTAAATGCAGAATTTGTAAGAGAAGCATCTCGAGTTTACGAAGAGAGAAAAAAATTAAGAGTAGAGTAATAAAAGGATGTAACTGATATGAAAATAATAGCAGGTGTAGATATTGGAAATGCTACTACAGAAGTAGCACTTGCAAAAGTATATGATAATAAAACAGAGTTTATTTCAAGTGGTATAGCTCCAACAAGTGGTATAAAAGGTACTAAAGATAATATAGATGGAGTTATTGCATCCTTAAAAAGAGCACTTATAAGTGCTAATTTACAAATGAGTGATTTAGATTTAGTAAGAATAAATGAAGCAGCACCAGTTATAGGTGATGTTGCTATGGAGACTATAACGGAAACTATAATAACTGAATCAACTATGATAGGCCATAATCCATCTACACCTGGTGGACAAGGTCTTGGAATTGGAAAAACAATAAATATAAAAGACTTAGATTTGCTAAATGGTGATGATTTAGAGGAAAGTTATATTCCTTTAATTTTAAAAGAAATGAACTTTTTAGAAGCATCTCTTAGAATAAATCATGCAGTTGAAAATGGAATTAATATAACTGGTGCAATAGTTCAAAACGATGATGCTGTGTTAATAAATAATAGACTTAATAAAAGTATACCTATAGTTGATGAGGTAACTTTATTGGATAAGGTCCCTTTAAATATGCTATGTGCAGTAGAAGTTTCAGCACCTGGAAATGTTATAGATACACTTTCAAATCCTTATGGTATAGCAACTGTATTTAATTTAACTCCAGAAGAAACTAAGATTATAGTACCAATATCTAGAGCTTTAATAGGAAATAGATCAGCAGTAGTTATAAAAACTCCTAATGGTGATGTAAAAGAGAAAAAAATACCTGCTGGAAAAATGACTATAGAAGGCGAAAGAAGAAAAGAAGTTGTTGACGTAGAGCAAGGTGCAAATAAGATAATGAATGCCATAAACTTAAGCCTACCGATTACAGATATAAAGGGCGAATCGGGGACTAATGTAGGTGGAATGATTGAAAGGGTAAGGCAAGTAATGAGTGGACTTACTAATCAAAAAATATCAGACATAAAAATTCAGGACTTATTAGCAGTTGACACTTTTACTCCACAAAAAGTAAAGGGTGGATTAGCAAAAGAATTTTCTATGGAAAATGCTGTTGGAATAGCTGTAATGGTCAAAGCAGATAAGCTTCAAATGCAAATGATAGCGGAAGAATTAGAAAACATATTAGGTATAAAAGTAGAAGTTGGAGGAGTAGAAGCTGATGTTGCAATAAAAGGAGCATTAACAACTCCAGGAACCAGTGCTCCACTTGCAATACTTGATATGGGAGCAGGATCTACAGATGCGTCTATAATAAATAAGCAAGGTGAAGTTAAATCTATACACCTAGCTGGTGCAGGAAATATGGTGACTATGCTTATAAAATCTGAGCTTGGAATTGAAGATTTTTATCTTGCAGAAGATATAAAAAAATATTCTATTGCTAAGGTAGAATCATTGTTTAACATAAGATATGAAGATGGCACTGTAGAATTTTTTGAAAAGCCCCTAGACCCATCTATATTTGCAAAAGTTGTAATTATAAAAAATGGTGAATTAATACCTATAGATGGACAAAACTCAGTAGAAAAAATAAAGAGTGTAAGAAGAAAAGCAAAAGAAAAAGTATTTGTTACTAACTGTTTAAGAGCCTTAAGTATAGTTTCCCCTACAGGTAACATAAGGGATATAGAGTTTGTTGTTTTAGTTGGTGGATCATCTTTAGATTTTGAAATTCCACAATTTATAACAGATTCGCTATCTCATTATGGAATTGTTGCTGGTAAAGGGAACATAAGAGGTACAGAAGGACCTAGAAATGCAGTAGCAACAGGACTTATATTAGCTTCTAAATAAGGAGTTTACTATGATTATAAAAAGTTATGATTTAGATACACCAAGTATTTATGTAATTCATTGTAACGATATAGGACTAGAAAATTTTAAGGAAATTTTATGGGGAATAGAAGAAGAATGCATTCCATATAAAGTGGAAAATAGTGAAATTGAAATATCTGAATGTCTAAGTCATGAGGCATCTTTAAAGTCTAAATTAGGAATAGGCATAGGAATAAGTAGTGAAAAAATAACTTTAACGACTAGTAAATTAGATGAGAATAGTCCATTAATAACTATAGATATTAATGATGATTATGATGAGTTAAGATGTTTAGGTTCTAATGGTGCTAGATTGGTGAAGGGTATAGAACTAAAAAATTTAGGGGGATAAAAAATGAAAAAACTAAATGAATTTAAAGAATTAAGTTTAGATGTAGTTAAAGTAATGGCTAAAGCTGCTGAAGAAAAAGCATTAGAAATAAATGTTCCTGTAGTAATTGCAGCCGTTGATAAAGGTGCAAATCTTATGCTAATGCATAGAATGGAAGATGCATTCGTGACAAGTATAGATATAGCAATAAACAAAGCATTTACATCAGCTTGTTTGAGGCAAGGTTCACATGAGATAACAGATGCTATTCAACCGGGAGCATCTTTATATGGACTTCAACTTACAAATAACGCAAGAATCGTTCCATTTGGTGGAGGTTTACCAGTAGTAGTAGATGGTGTAGTTGTTGGTGCGATAGGCGTAAGTGGAGGAACAGTAAATGAAGATATGTTAATAGCTCAAGCTGCTGTTGATGCTTTTTATAAATAAAAAATATAAAACAATAATATAACAATTTGGAGGAGTATAAAATGAGTAGAATGTATGATTATTTAGTACCTAGTGTAAACTTTATGGGGCCAGGATGTTTAAAAGTTATTGGTGAAAGGGCTAAGATGTTAGGTGGAAAGAAGGTTTTAATAGTTACAGATAAATTCTTAAGAAACCAAGAAGGTGGAGCTGTTGAACAAACAATAAAATATTTAACAGAAGCAGGAATTGAAGTAGCTATATATGATGGAACAGAACCAAATCCAAAAGATACTAATGTAGCTGATGGTTTAAAAATATTCAAAGAAGAAAAATGCGATATGATAATTACAGTAGGTGGAGGTTCTCCGCATGATTGTGGTAAGGGGATAGGTATAGCTGCAACTCACAAAGGAGATTTATATGACTACGCAGGTATAGAAACTCTAACAAATGCATTACCACCAATAATAGCAGTAAACACGACAGCAGGAACTGCAAGTGAAGTAACTAGACACTGTGTTATAACTAATACAAAAACAAAAGTTAAATATGTTATAGTTAGTTGGAGAAACTTACCATTAGTATCTTTTAATGACCCAGAGCTAATGGTTGGAAAACCGGCAGGACTTACTGCAGCTACAGGAATGGATGCATTAACTCATGCAGTAGAAGCTTACGTTTCTAAAGATGCAAACCCTGTAACAGATGCATCTGCAATACAATCTATAAAATTAATAGCTAACAATTTAAGACAAGCTGTTGCTATGGGAGATAATATAGAAGCTAGAACAAATATGGCATATGCTTCATTATTAGCTGGTATGGCATTTAATAATGGTAACTTAGGTTATGTTCATGCTATGGCTCACCAATTAGGTGGATTATACGATATGCCACATGGTGTTGCGAATGCAATGTTATTACCTCATGTTTGTAAATACAATGTAATATCTAACCCACAAAAATTTGCTGATATAGCTGAGTTTATGGGCGAAAATATAGATGGATTATCAGTTCATGAGGCAGCAGAAAAGGCTATAGATGCAATGTTTAGATTATCTAATGATATAGGTATACCAACATCATTAAAAGAAATGGGTATAAAAGAAGAAGATTTTGAATATATGGCTGAAATGGCACTTAAGGATGGAAATGCTTTCAGTAATCCAAGAAAAGGTAATGAAGAAGATATAATAAATATCTTTAAAGCAGCATATTAATATACTCATTAAGAAATGACAGGGGAATTTTATGTAAAATTACAAATATAAAGATTATAGAAGCAAAGTAAAAAATGAACTCCTATGGAGTTCATTTTTATTTGGAAAAATTAAGTGAATATAAAATACGTTTTTGTATTTCAAAAGTATAATTTATGACAATATGTTTGAAAAACTTTCATTTTGGTATGACTATATTGTAAAAATTTTATAATATAATTTATAAGGAGTACTAAAAGATGAAACATTTATTTACAGAAAAAGTTGTACCTATAGAGTCTGACAACAAAGCTATAAAAATAGACTACGATAAGTGTATAAAATGTGGTCTATGTAAGCGCGTATGTGAAAGAGAAATAGGTGTTGCCAATTTCTTTGATTTAGAGAAAACTAATGATATAGCAATATGTATAAACTGTGCACAATGTGCTCAAGCTTGTCCAGTTGGAGCTATAACTCAAGTTGAAGATATACATAGAGTTAAAGAGGCAGTAGAAGATAAAGATAAGATAGTAATATTTAACACAGCACCAGCAGTTCGTGTTGCATTAGGTGAAGAATTTAAGATGGAAGCTGGAAGTTATGTTGAAGACAAGATGGTTCAAGCCCTTAGAGAACTAGGTGGAGACTATGTATTTGACGTTACATTTGGAGCTGACATGACTATTATGGAAGAAGCAAACGAGCTTGTAAAAAGAATAGTTGAAAAAAATGAAAATATACCACAATTCACAAGTTGCTGTCCAGGATGGGTTACATTTGTAGAAACTTTCTATCCTGAGTTATTAGACAACTTATCTACTGCTAAGAGCCCAATTTCTATGCAGGGAGCAACTATAAAAACATATTTTGCTAAAAAAGCAAACATTAATCCAAGTAAAATTGTAAATGTTACAATTACGCCATGTACAGCTAAAAAGTTTGAAATAGATAGACCAGAGATGAATGACTCAGCTAAATTTAACAATATAGAAGGTCTAAGAGACAATGATATTATAATAACTACTAAAGAACTAGCTAAATGGATTAAAGAAGAAGGAATTGACTTTGAAAATCTAGAAGGATCTAAGTTTGATAGTATGTTAGGTTTAGGTAGTGGTGCTGGAGTTATATTTGGTAATAGTGGTGGTGTTACAGAAGCTGCTGTTAGAACTGCATATCATTCAATAACAGGTGAAGATCCTACTGGGGAACTTTTAAGCTTTGAGCCAGTAAGGGGGCTAGATGGAGTAAAAGAAGCATCGATAACTATAAAGGATGTTAACTTAAAATTAGCTGTAGTACAAGGAACTGCTCATGCAAGAAAATTAATTGAAAAGATAAAAAATAAAGACGTTGATTATGATTTTGTTGAGGTAATGGCCTGTAAAGGTGGTTGTATAGGTGGCGGTGGTCAACCTAAAACTACAAAAGTGATAAATGATAAAATAAGACTTAGCCGTATAGATGGATTATACGAAAAAGATGAAGAGTTAAATATAAAGTGTAGTTATCAAAATCCAGATATAATAGCAGTATACAATGAATTTTATCAAGAGCCATTATCACACCTAGCACATGAGCTTTTACATACATCATATGAATCAAAACAACATATGCTAGGCCTTGATAATTATGAAGAGATACCTTCAACAGATGAAATTATATAATTTGTAAATGCTAAGATTTTTTAGTAGGCTGTCTTAAATACATATATTTTTAGGACAGCTTATTTATATTAAATTATAAAAAAATAAAAAATGTTAAAAATTTTATGAATTCTAAATATTATAAATTACAAAAAGTTATGAGATATACACTTAAGTAAAGAAAATATTATTATTAAATAGAGGTGACAAAGTGGATATTAAAGCTATAATACAAAAGTTATATGATACTAATGATGCATCAAGAGAAGAATTACTGTATTTATTAGATAATATAGATGATGATAGTAAGAAATTTCTTATAGATAAAGCTTACAAAACAAGATATAAATATTTTAAAAATACAGTATTTATTAGAGGTCTAATAGAAATTAGTAGCTATTGTAAAAAAGACTGTTTATACTGTGGGCTTAGAAGAAGTAATAAGAATGCTGAAAGATATAGATTAGATACTGAGGATATAATAGAGTGTGCAAAAAGAGGAGATAAGCTGGGATATAAGACTATAGTTTTACAAGGTGGAGAAGATGCTTTTTACACTGATGAAAAAATGATAGAAATTATAAAAGTTATTAAAAAAGAACTTCCAACTAGTGCACTAACTTTATCTATTGGGGAAAGAAGTTATGATTCTTATAAAAAGTTATATGAAGCTGGAGCAGATAGATTTTTACTTAGACATGAAAGTGCAACTAAGAGCTTATATGAATCTATTCATAATAATGAATCATTTGAAGAAAGAAGAAGATGTTTAAGAGATTTAAAGGAAATAGGATTCCAAGCAGGTGCAGGATTTATGGTAGGATTACCTAATCAAACTAATGAAGATTTAGTAAATGACTTAAGATTTGTAAAAGAATTAGAGCCCGCTATGTGTGGTATAGGTCCATTTATTCCTCATAAATATACACCTCTTAGAGATTGTAGTGCAGGTACTACAGAAAAGACTGTAATATTACTTGCAATAACAAGATTATTACTACCAAAGGTGCTTTTACCTGCAACTACAGCACTTGCAAGTATTGATAGTAATGGAAGAAATGAAGGTTTAAGAGCTGGAGCAAATGTTATAATGCCAAATTTATCCCCAATGAGCGTTAGAAAAAAGTATTCTTTATATAATAACAAAGCATTTATATTAGATGAAGATGCGGAGTATAGAAATAGTATAGAAGAAAAACTAAAGGAAGCGGGATTTGAACTTGTTGTTTCAAGAGGGGATAATCCAGATTTTGTATAGTTTTGTAGCTTTGATAAATGAAGTTAATTTTAATATAAAAGGAGAAGAGTAATGTTCATAGATAATAATTTTATATACAAAATATTAGAAGAAACAAAAAGTCCAAGTAATAAAGAAATTAAAGAAGTTTTAGAAAAAGCTAAAAAAAGACATGGATTATCATATAAAGATATAGCTATATTACTTCAAGCTGAAGATGAAAATGATTTAAAGGAAATATATAAATTAGCTGGAGAAATAAAAAGAGATATATATGGAAAAAGAATAGTGGTATTTGCGCCACTTTATGTGAGCGATTATTGCGTAAATAACTGTGTATACTGTGGTTATAGAAGAGATAATAAGTTTACAAGAAGAAAGTTAACTATGGAAGAAGTTGCAGAAGAAGTTAGAATTCTAGAGCAAATGGGGCATAAAAGATTAGCATTAGAACTTGGTGAAGATCCAGTAAATACACCTATAGATTATGCTTTAGAATGTTTAGATACAATATATAAAACTCAAAATGCAAATGGAGAAATAAGAAGAGTTAATGTAAATATAGCGGCTACTACTATTGAAAACTATAAAAAACTGAATGAAAAAGGAATTGGTACATATATACTATTCCAAGAAACATATCATGAAGATTCTTATAATAAGATGCATCCCAAATCTCTAAAAGGAAATTATGAATATCATTTAACTGCCTTTGATAGAGCTATGGAAGCTGGAATAGATGATGTTGGAGCGGGTGTACTGTTTGGACTAGCTGATCCTAGATTTGAAGTATTAGGACTTATGATGCACAATGCTCACTTAGAAGAAAAGTATGGAGTAGGATTCCATACTATATCAGTGCCAAGACTACAACCTGCTAAGGGAGTTACACTTGAAAACTACCCATATTTATTGGATGATAAAATGTTTAAAAAAGTAGTAGCAATACTAAGAATTGCAGTTCCGTTTACAGGTCTTATACTTTCAACAAGAGAAACACCAGAGATGAGAAGAGAATTACTTAAGTATGGAGTAAGTCAAATATCTGCAGGATCATCTACAGGTGTTGGTGGATATAAGCAAAGAGAAAATGGAGAAGAAGTAAAACAATTTAAAACTAACGATGAAAGAAGTCCAATAGAAATATTAAAGGAATTATTAGATGATGGATATATACCAAGTTACTGTACCGCATGTTATAGAAAAGGAAGGACTGGAGATAGATTTATGTCTCTTGCGAAATCAGGGAATATAAAATATGTTTGTGAGCCTAATGCAATCATGACCCTTCTTGAGTTTACTTTAGACTATGGAGATAAAGAACTATATGATAAAGCTCAAAAACTTATAGATACTGAGGTAGAAAATATACAAAGAGAAGATATCAAGAATTTGACTAAAGTAAGTTTAGAAAAAATGAAAAATGGTGAAAGAGACTTCTATTTATAGGAGTTATAGGAGGTAAGTATGAATATTACTCCAAATTCAAATAGAAAACATATTGGAATATATGGAAATACAAATAGTGGAAAATCATCTCTTATGAATAATATTTTAGGACAAGATATATCTCTTGTATCCAGTGTAGAGGGAACTACTACTGATCCTGTACAAAAGGCTATGGAACTTATACCATATGGTCCTGTTTTATTTATTGATACAGCAGGTCTTGAAGATAAAACTGAACTTGGAGCTATAAGAGTTAAAAAAAGTTATGAGTTTTTAAAAAGACTAGATTTTGCTTTATATATATTTGATGCAGCAAATCCTGACCTAGATACTTATAAAACTTGGAAAAGAGAAGCAGCTAGATACAATGTAGATCATTCTATAGTTATAAATAAAATAGATACTATAAGCAAAGAAGAAATAGATAACTTAGTTAAAAACTTTAATGAATATATTCTTGTTTCAGCTAAGGATAAATGTGGAATTGATAATCTAAAAAGTAAAATAATAAAGCACTTACAAGATGGAGAAGAAGAAAAAACTATTGTTGGTGACTTATTAGAATATGGTTCGAAGGTAGTTCTAGTAGTTCCAATCGATAGTGAAGCACCAAAGGGAAGGATAATTCTCCCACAGGTACAAGTTATAAGGGATTGTTTAGACCATGGTATAAAGACTTATATTGTAAGAGATACTGAACTTGAAGAAGCATTAAGTGAATTAAAAGATATAGATTTAGTTATAACTGATTCTCAAGTATTTAAGGAAGTTGATAGTATAATACCTAAAAATATAAAGCTTACAAGTTTTTCAATATTATTTGCTAGACAAAAGGGTGATTTTAATGAGTTTTTAGAAGGAACAAAGAAACTTGATACTTTAAAACCAAATGATAAGATATTAATCTGTGAAAGTTGCACACACAATGTGTCACATGAAGATATAGGTAGAGTAAAGATACCTAATATGTTAAGAAAGATAGTAGGTGGAGACTTAAATATTGATTATACGATTGGATATGATTTTAAAGAAGACATTGAAGATTATGATTTAGTAATTCATTGTGGTGCATGTATGGTAAATAGAAAAAGTGTACTAAATAAAATAAGTAAATGCAAAGAACGAAATGTGCCTATAACTAATTACGGAATGGTAATAGCATATTTTACAGGAATATTAGATAGATCGGTGGAGATATTTAAATAATTTAAAATTATTAAAATATAAAGTCTTAACTAAAAGGAGCTACTTAAAAATAGAGAGTAGCTTCTTTTTTTTAGAGGATAATAATAAGTATTATAGAAACTAATATATAATTAGGGGTGGGGATATTGATATATAAGTCGGGAAAGAATGGATATTACAAATCTTATGAGTATGCAAAGACTATATTAAGTAAAATGAAAAAGATAACAGCTTTTAAGGCTTTTAGTAATGAAGAACATGACTATTATGATGTAATAGATAATAATAAAAATTATTATAATTTGATTTTGTTTGATGAGGCTTCTAATGAATATTGGTTTGATAATAATTGTGGGTGTAAAGGAATGGGAAGTGTTTATAGTGAGAAGATTCTAAGATTAGTAGGAATTAGAGAAAATTATAACTTAGATTCAGAAAAAGAAATATATAAATTTAACTTATGTCCCAATAACCAGTTAAACCTTTTAGTTGTTGAGATTGATTTACTAAATAGGATTAATAAGTACTTTATAAATTCTTTAATAAGCATAGATTTTGAAACTGCTTATATAAGATATAAGGCTTTAGATAATTTACAAAAATTTGGTACTATAAGGTCTATTGATAATGCTGTAGGCGAAGATTTATATGTAAAGTATTTCAATAATTATAATTGTATGGAAAATGTTTGCGAAAATGACGGTATTAATAATATATTATTTTTAGACAGATATTTAAATAAAGATGTTAAGTCAAATATAGGAAGTAATATAAAAAAATTATTAGAATTAGAAAGAAAAATATATATAAAAGAAATTAAAAAAACAGAATATGAGATATATAGTTATTAATTTTAATTACATATTTAATTGTGGATGTTATTATCGTAATTAGTTCCTACTATTGATATAAAAGTTATACTTACAACTGAGACTTTAAAATTATCTATGAAAGGTTGCATAGGAAACTAATGAAATGTGGATAAATATGAGTGAAAATAAAAAAGATATGAATCAGAAGAAAATATAAATAAGATGAATAAAACAAGTAAAAATATATTTTTATATAAAAATATGATTTTAATATATACAATGTGAAATTAATATGTTAAATTGTATAAGTATTCAGCGAGAAATGACAAAGTTCGATTAAATTCAATAGGAAATGACTTAATAAAACGACATTTAAGATTTGACATATAAATTTAAACCTCCAAAAAAGACTGTATCGGTACAGTCTTTTTTTATTTGTAAACAATTATCTATCTAATAAATGGTGATTATTTAAATTAGTAAGTTGTAAAAATAATTTTAATTACTAGTAATTGAGATGAGGATGCATAACTTTATTTTCATATTAAATTTTAAATGCTTATACATTAATGTTTAAGAGCCTTATTAACTATTACAGAAAACCAACATAAAGATACACCTAAAATAGTATGACCAAGTCCTGAAATATGATTAAACATAGCAAAATCACTATTGTTAACTTGTAATATACCTCGAAATACTAATGTAGCAATAAAATAAATAAAACCGATATTATATGTTATAAGCCATGATTTAAAACTTTTTATACTTGATATATTAAAGTTTTTTTCTAATAACAATACAATTATAAAGAATATAAATCCAAGCATTAAAACATGAGTATGTGTCGTGCTTAGGGTAGTTATTCCGGTGAAGTTATTTATTTTTGTATATTCTCTATAAAATACTCCTAAAGCTAATCCTAATATTAAATAAAATGTTGATATTTTAAAATATTTTTGCATGTCATACCTCCAAATATTGAATAATAATATTTATACCTAAAAAATTTTAACTTAAACTAATCATATATTTATAGATATAAAAAATAAAAAAGGAAAGAATTGACATAAAATGTCTGATATGATAAAATTCTTTTTAAATTTAATAGGCAAACTTATGGAAACGTAGGGACGCAAAGCTATAGGGACTAAGGTTTTTAAACTATGTCAGCCAGTTGCCAAAGAGTACATTATACTTTTTGTTTTAAGATTTAATAGTTAATATTACAGCATGTGTTTGCATGAAAAATATTAAATTATAATAAGTCTGTATTAAGTTGCTCTTTTTGAGCAACTTTTTTTATTACAATTTAAAATATGTAAATTTAATGTACTTCTGAGGGCGATTAATCAGGAGGGAGAAATGAAAAAGAAATTAGCATCAATATTAGCTATATCTATAATAGCTACAAATACTACGCCTACAATTAATGTTTTTGCAGATGAGATTGTAAGAAACAAGGCAACAAGTATAGAAAAAGAAGTAAACAAAAATATGACGGTGGAGACTTTCAAAATAAAGAATTATGAAAACTTCGCTAGATATAATGATTCTTACAAGGTAAATATAAAATCTATAACGAACAATGGGGGTAAGTACAATCAAAGTATTATAACTAATGCTATAGATGGTAAACTAGAAACTCACTGGGAAACAGGAAGAGAAAATAAAGCTGACTTTAAAAATGAGGTAGAATTTGAATTTGAAAACATTGAAAAAATAAACCGATTAGCTTATGCTACTAGACAAGATGGAGCAAGACCTAAGGGATATCCGAAGGTTGCACAAATATTAGTTACAGATTCTGATGAATCAGAATATACGTTAGTAGGTGAAGTTGCAAGTAATAGGGTAACCGGAGACATGGTTGAATTTAAATTTGATACAGTAGAAGCTAAGAAAGTTAAATTTATATTCTCTGATGCTCATGATGGTTGGGCAAGTGCTTCTGAGTTTTGGTTTTATAAAGAAGATAAAATTTTAGATAAAATGGAAAACATTTTTACAAATGACGATATGAATGAAGTTAATCCAGAGTTTACTAATTTAGAATCTCTTAAATCTTTAGAGAAAGAAGCTAAAAATCATCCATTCTATACAAACTTCAAGGAAGATATATATAATGCTATAACCATATTAGAAGGTGAAAAATTAGAAAGTACTTTAGCTAAAGTATCTAAATTAACTGCATATGGTACAGAATATCAAGATGATTATAATGAAAAATTTATGATACCAACAAGTAAAATAACAAAAGTAGAAGCTAATGGGGGAATATATCCAGGAACTAAATATGAATATATGTTTGATGGAGATCCTAATACACATTGGGAAACTAACAAAAGCAATAGCATGGATTTTACAAATGAAATAACACTAACTTTAGATGAAGCGCAAATTATAGATAGATTAGCTTATAAAGCAAGAAGTTCAAATAATAAGGGGTTCCCTACAAAATTTGAAATACAAGTTTCAGAAACATCTAAAGGAGAAACATTCCAGACAATAGCAACTGGAGAAGCTAAGGTAACAAGTGATATGGTTGAATTTAAGTTTGCTCCTACTAAAGCTAAAAGGGTTAAATTAGTATTTAATGAATGTAACACTGGTAGAGCCTTTGCTTCAGAAATTAGATTATACAAGAAAGATGAATTAAGTGAAAAGTACTCTACATTATTTACAAATGACAAGAAAAATGAAATTAGTAGTGAGTTTAATTCTATAGATAAACTAGAAAATTTTGCTAAGGAATTAGAACAACATCCTTTATATAATTTATATAAAGAAGGTATAAATGATGCTAGATTAATACTTGAAAATAAGAAGGTTACATATGTAGATGCAAGAGTATCAAAATTTAAAGCCTTTGGTTCACCAGAGTTAGCAGAGTATGACAAAGCTTATAAAATAGATAATAGTCGTATAGTAAATATAACTACTAACGGAGGTCACTATTCTAATGAAGTAATAGCAAGAGCAATAGATGGTAATATTGAAACTTCTTGGCATTCAAGTAAAACAAATAATGAAAACCACATTAATGAAGTTACAATGACATTAGATCAACTAGAAACTATAGATAAGATAGTTTACACTTCACCTAGAGCTAGAGGATTTGCAGAAGAATTTGACATATATGTATCTAAAACTTTAGAAGGTGAAACTTTCGAGAAGGTTACAAGTGGTAGATCAAGTAGAACAAATGATTCAGTTTCTATAAAGTTTAATCCAACAGAAGCTAGAAGAGTTAAATTTTTATATACTAAAGCTTATGAAAATTTTGCACTAGCTTATGAGTTCGGTTTATACAAACAAGATCCAATTATAGATAAAATGGATAACTTATTTATAGATGAAACTATGAGCAAAGTAAGTGAAGAATTTGCTAATATAGAAGCTTTAAATAGATTAGAAGATGAAGTTAAAGTACATCCATTCTACGAAGACTTTAGAGAAGATATAGAAAATGCTAAAGCCTTAGTTGAACAAGGTGAAATTGAAGCAACTGTAAGTAAAACTAAAAAGTTCAACCATTATAACAACAAAGAGTATATGGAACAGTACGCTATAAAGAGAGAAAACATAAAGAAAATATCTAACAACGGTGGACAATGGTCTACTATGAAAATAGATAATGCAATAGATGGTGATTTAGATACATATTGGGAAACTAATACGTCTAATAAAGAAGATTGGAAAAATGAAGTTACTGTAGAGTTTATAAATCCAATAACTATAGATAAATTAGTTTATGGTGCGAGAAAATCTGACAGAAAAGGTTTTTTAGAGGAATTTGAAATTTATGCTTCTACTACAACTAAAGGAGATAACTTTAAATTAGTATCTACTGCAAAATCAGATAAAACTACTGGTTTAGTTGAAGCAAAATTTGAGCCTACTAAATTCCAAAGATTAAGAATAAAAGTAACTAAAGGAGATCAAAACTGGGCTACTTTAAATGAATTAATTTTCTTAAAAGAAGATTCCATAGCAGATAAAGTTTATAACATGTTTATAAATGATTTAATGAATGAATTAGTTGATGACTATGACACAATAGAAGAAATAGAAAGTTTAGAGAGAGAAGTTAGTACACATTCATTAAAAGAAGAATTGATGGAATATATAAAAAGAGCTAAAGAGATAGTTAAAAATCCTGAACAAGCTAAAGAATATGTGTACGAATTAGAATCTAGAGGGGACTCTATAAAAGAATCTCAAAAAAGACAAATGTGGAATTTCCAAGACTGGCAACCAACAGGTTTAGCTGTTAAATCAGGTCAACAAATAACTGTTTATGTAGATTCAGAACCAGGAACACCTACTCCAAGATTAGTGTTTAAGCAAATGGATTCTCAACATAATGGTAATGTTAATTTAAACTTATCTCCTGGTAAGAATGTTATAACAATACCGGAACTTGATTCTAATGAGTTAAGACCAAATGTAGCCAAAGCCGGTGTATTATACACTGTTAATCCTTATACAAAAGATCAACAAATAAGGAATCCTAAGATAAAAATAGAAGGTGCTTTCGAATATCCTGCTTTTGTATTAGGACAAGATGATGATGAAGTTATAATGAAAGAACTAGAAAAATATACTGATAAGTTAAAAGAAGATCCTACATTGCCAGATGTATTTGAAGTATTTAGTAAAAAGAACTTAGTAAATACTAGAGCTACATATGCCCTAGATTGGTATAAAAAGAATAATTTACTTCCTAGTTATACTGCAAATAAAGTAGATGAAATATTAGCGGAATCAATGAAATTCTGGGGATTTGATGGTTCTAATGAAGTAAACTCTGACTATAATTATAGATATGTATCTATGTTAAAGTGGTTAGATAACGGTGGATTTATGAATGCAGGAAATGGTATAACAGGTTACAACCAAAATGAACAAGGAGCAGTTTTAGGATATAACACTGGTTGGGGATTAATGCACGAATTAGGACATAACATGGATACTGCAAAAATGAGTGTAGTAGAAGTTACTAACAATATGCTACCGTTACACTTTGAAGTATTAGAAGGGAAGGTAAGTAGATTTACACAACAAAATAAATACAAAAATAACATATTCCCTAAAGTAACCAAGGCAGATTATTCAGAGAATATTTGGTATCCAGAAAATGATTATACTAATTTACAGCATATAGCTCCATTATGGCAATTACAGTTATATGATGAAACATTCTGGCCTAGATTACAACAGGAGTTTAGAGAGAATCCTTCATTAGGTGGAGGCAACTGGGATAATAAACATCAAGCTTGGGCAGTTGCTGCATCTAATGTAATGCAAATGGATTTAACTGAACATTTCGCTAGACATGGTTTTAGTGTAACTAAAGAAACAGAAGAACATATGAAGCAATATCCAAAGCTAGCTGGAAAAATATGGTATATGAATGATAACAAATACTTAAAAGATGGTGAAACATTTAATGAAGACTTTGACTTAAAATTACATACAAAAATAAATAAAGAAAATATAACTTTAACTATGGAGCTAGATAAAGAAAATAATAAAAGTCTTTTAGGGTATGAAATATATAGAGATGGAAAATTAATAGGATTTACTAATACAGAAACTTATGTAGATAAAGAAGCTAATATAGGAACTAATCATAATTATGAAGTTGTTGCTTTTAGTAATGACTTAAATGTTGCAGAAGGTGTAACTGTTAAATCACATCAACCTAAGTTAGATGTTCAAAAGGATATAGTTATAGAACTTAATAAAGATTTTAATGCTCTAGATTATGTAGAAGCCTTTGATTACGAAGGTAACAAACTTAATAATATAACGGTAGAGCATAATGTGGATACATCTAGAAAAGGTGAATATGAAGTAACTTATAAAATAACTCAAGATGGTGCTACTTTAACTGACACTACTACAGTAACAGTAGTAAGTGATTTTACTTACTTAACTGATTTAAAACACGAAGATGTTAAGGTTGGTTGGGGATCTCCTAAATTCAATAAGGATATATATGGTAGAGTAAATGGAATATCTAAAAAATTCCAAAAAGGTATAGGACTTCATGCAAATGGTTATGTAGTATATAACTTAGGTGAACATAATTATGATACTTTAGATATTAAACTGGGTACAGACTCTAGTAAAGCAGACAGTAGAACAACTTTAGACTTTAAGATAATAGGTGATGGAAAAGTTTTAGCAAAAACGGACATAAAGAGATATACTGATGATTTAGAGCATATTAAATTAAATATATCAGATGTTAAGGAACTTAGAATAGAAGTGAGTATAGCAGGCGATAGTGATGCTAATGATCATGGCATAATAGTTGAACCTAAGTTAATAGGAAATAACTCTAAACCAGTGATAAATATAGATGAATCTCAATCAATAAAAGTAGGAGATACTTTAGAGAATGTAATAGGCAATATTGAAGCCACGGATAAAGAAGACGGAAACTTAACTAAAAACGTTAAGATAAGTGGACAAGATAAAGTTAACACGAATAGAGTAGGTATATATCCTATAACATATACAGTAGAAGATTCAGATGGAAATATTACAGTAGCTACTAGAAATATAAAAGTAGTTAATATGGATGATTTCACTTATCTAAGTGATTATAATTGGAAAAGTCAATCTAATAACTATACACAAGCTAAAAAAGATGTAGCTATAAGTGGTAGAAAGTTAACACTTACAGGTGAAAATAACGAAGCAGTTGAGTATGAGAAAGGTCTAGGAATGCATTCAACAAGTACAGTTATATATGACTTAACTGATAAAAATGCAGACATATTTAGTACTTATATAGGTGTAGATAGAGCAATGTATAATTCCGTAGGACAAGTACAGTTTGAAATATATGTTGATGGTAAGTTAGCTTATGATAGTGGCATAATCAGAGCTAAAGATAAGCAAAAATATATAGAAGTAAATTTAGCAGATGCTAAAGAATTAAAGTTAGTAGTTAAAGATGGCGGTAATGGAAATGGTTCAGACCATGCAACTTTTGGTGACGCTAAATTACACTTTGTAAATACATCAAGAGTAGATAAAACTGAATTAACTAATTTAGTAAATGATGCTAAAAATTTAAATGAAGATAATTATTTAGAAGAATCTTTTAATGCAATGCAAATAGTTTTAGTTAAAGCAGAGCGAGTTTTAGAAGATAATAGTGCAAGTCAAGAGGATGTAGATAATGTATCATCAGAACTAAAAGAATCTATTAAAGAATTAACAGAAATAAACTTAGATGAGGTTGTAAATATACCAGATAAGTATTTAGCTAAATTTTTATCTAATGCTTTAGGTAAGTCTGAAGGATTTACTGTTGGTGATATGAGAAGCTTGACGGAATTAAGTTTAAGTGGTGTTACTAACTTAGAAGGTTTACAATATGCTAATAATTTAGTAAGTATAGAATCAGAGTATAATGAGATTAAAGATCTTAGACCATTAGCAAAGTTAAAGAATTTAGAAAAAGCTAATTTTAAAAATCAATTTGTGTCAGTTGGTGAATTAAGTGTAGTTGATGGAAGTGTTACAGTTAATACAGAAGCTTACAACAGAGCAGGAAAGAATGTAGCTACAAAAGTTGTATTAGTAGACCGTAATGGTAATGTGTTAAAAGAAGAAGCTGTCAATAATGCTGCAGAAATTAGCTTAGATGTTTCTAGTTTAGAAAGAGGAATATATGGAGTTCATGTTTCATATGAAGATGATGAAATAAGTGGTATATTAATGAATATAGCTACAATTAAATAAATTTTTATATAAGAGAGAGTGCTTTAAGAAATGAGGCATCCTCTCTTTTTATATTTACGTATACTTATTTTATAAATATGTAGTTAAAATAATAAGGCTAATTTTAAGTAGGTAGTATTTTTATTTTAATTACTAGTACAACTGATGATAATTTAATTCATCAAATGCATATAATAAGCGTAAATAAACTGTATCATACAAAGAGGTAGTTAAAAATACTTAATTACAAAAATAATATATTCCTTGGATATACTTGAATTTTAGATAAAGACATACACATTTAAAAAAAAGCTGTATAATGATTTGTGATTACTAATACACAATTTGAACTATCATAAAGGAGCTAGGTTATGTCAATTTCAATAGAATATTTATATAAAGATATTAAAAAACATGACGTGAAGTTAATAGCAGGGGAAAGGGGCCTAAATAATAAGGTAAGATGGACACATATAGTCGAAAGTGAGGAAATAGCAAGTTTTCTTCAGGGAGAAGAGATTGTATTTACGACAGGAGTAAGTATAAATAATGATACAACATTATTAAATATAATAAAAATAACAAAAAATCAAAATGCTAGTGGAATAGTTGTAAATACAGGTAAATATATTAAGGAAATAAGTAAAGAAGTTATTGATTATTGTAATGAAAATAACTATCCTTTATTTGTTATGCCTTGGAATATAAGAATTCCTGACGTTATGAGGGATTTGACTATAACAATACTAGAATCAGAAAGGACTTATGCAGAAATTTCAAATGCAATTAAAGATGCTATATTTCTACCAACTCATGAGGAGTTATATATACAAACTTTGGAAAAAGTTGGATTTAAATGTGACTGGGATTATATTGTATCAATAATAGAGTTAGAAGCTAATGATGATACTATAAAGAATATTCCCAATCATGCAGAAAGAGTAAAGTCATATATAGAAGATAAATTAAGCTATATAAGAAATAACTATTTTACTGTTAATGTTGGGAAATCTGTAATTATAGTATTTTACAATAAGACTGATTTAGAAGTAGATAAGATATTAAAAAAACTGTATGTATTGATGGATAAAGATTATAAAATGTTAAAGTTTTATGTTGGAATAGGAAAGCATACGAATAATTTAAAAAATTTATATAGAGGATATGAAGAAGCTAAGAATGTAGCTAAAATAAATAGGTTAATTAGAAATAATAATGTACATATACGATATAGTGAAGTTGCAATTTATAGACTTTTATTAGGTATGGATAATAAAGACATAATAAAAGAATTTCATGATGAAACGATAGGAGATTTAGAAGTATATGATAAAGTCAATAATACTGACTATGTAGAATTGTTAATAAGTTATTTTGAAAATAATTGTAAGATAAATGAAACAGCTAAAAGCTTATATTTACATAGAAATACTGTAAATTATAAAATAAATAAAATAGAAGAAATTTTAGATTTAAATTTAGATGATATAGGTGATAAAAGTAAAATATATTTATCTTTAATGATACGATACTTATTATAGTTATAAAATATTAAACTTATATTAAATTGAAAAAAATTACAATTGTTTAAGTGCATAAACTTTACTGTGTAAAGTAACATTGAAGACAATCTTAAATAGTGGCATTATAAATGATGTTAAAAAAATATACAAGGAGGTTCTTCATGAGCAGTCAAGCACTTATAAATAATAAAAATATAAGTAATAAAAAGAAATTTTTCATGGTATTCATATGTATGTTTATGCAAGCTATTCCATTTGGTATAGCACAAAATATTCAACCATTATTTATACCTTATGTAATTAAACAATTTGGATTCTCTTTAGCAGGGTTTTCACTTATATTTACTTTTGGAGCTATAGCTTCAGCAGCATTTTCTCCATTTTTAGGGAAACTATTTGGAAAAGTAAATATAAAAATTCTATTTTTAGTAGGATCGACATTATCAGCAGTTGGATTTATAGGATTTGGTTTTTCTAATAATCTAGCTCAATTTTATGCATTCTCAGCTATACAACAAGTTGGATGTGTATTATTCTCAGGTCTTGGGGTTCCATATGTAATAAATAATTGGTTCCCTAAAGAAGGTAGAGGTAAAGCTTTAGGGATAGCATTTTCTGGTGGATCTATAGGTAATGTATTTTTACAACAAATAACTTCTCAAATGTTATCATCAAAAGGGGCAACTTATAGTTATATCTTCTTTGGTATAGTAGCATTAGCATGTAGTTTACCAATAGTACTTTTATTTATAAGATTACCTAAAGTAGGTGAGGTAGAAGTTGTAGATAATAATGTTATAGAAGAAAATGAAACTAAAGGGTTTGAAGGTCTTGGAGCTAAAGCAGCTAGACAAAATAAATATTTCTGGTTATTCTCTGTTGGATATGCAATAATAGCAATTTCTATATCAGCATTAAGTACACAATATGCAACATATTTTACAGGAGAATTAGGATTAAGTGCAACACTGGTTGGTACTTTAGGTTCAGTATTTGCTTTATTCTGTTTAATAGGAAATGTTGTAGGTGGAGCTTTATTTGATAAAATAGGTACATTAAAAACAATGACCATATCTATGATACTTGAATCTGTTGCTGTAATTGCATTATTAGTTTCAGCCAAAATACATGGGTTAGCATTTTTCTTTTCAATAGCATACGGACTTAATGTTTATTCATACATGTCTGCTCCAGCATTTATGGCTACAGATGTATTTGGTAAAAAAGAGTCTAGTGTAATTCTAGGAACTATAAGTTTATTATTTGCACTTGGATTTGCATTTGGATCTACATTATTTGGTATGGTAGTTGATAATTTTGGATTTAATACTGCATGGATATTAATGCTTGCATGTATATTTGTTGGATATGCTTTATTACTTACTTCAATAAAGAAAGTAAAAGATCAAAATGCACAAATAGAAGCTAATATGTAATTATATAAATATTAAATAGTATATAAAAAACTGTCTCATATTTTATTTGAGGCAGTTTTTTTATATATTATTTAGTATTTTTAATATATCATTCTATTAAATTAAATAGTATAGCTATTGTAAATTTTATATAGTTTATGAATCAGTATACATATAAGCCTTATATATACAGTATATAGATGAATTTAAGGAAGTTTTAGGAATATAAAAATTATTGACAATATTAGGATAACGTTTTACAATTTAGATGAATGATAAGTAAAACGGTTTAATAGTTAAAATAAAACCTACTTAAATGGTATTTTATATTATATATCAGTGTTTATAAAATTAATTATTAAGCTGTAAAATTATAAAAATTCTATATTCAATGAAAGTATTTTGAAAAAGAGGGGGACATACGAATGAATAAAAAAGGGTCAGATAGGGGATTATATAAAAGTTTAGCTACTATATTAGTAGCAAATAGCTTTACAGTATTATCACCAGTCATATCGCATGCAAATCAATTAATAGCAAATAAAGTAGTAAGTCTAGAGAATACTTCAGTTATAAGTAAAGACTATGCATCAATACTAAATAACAATTTAATAGATTTTAATGGAAGTTTTGAGGATAAAATAGGAACAGGAAATGATATATCACTATGGAAAGATAAGGTTAAACCTAAATATTGGGAGGTTTCATCATATGGCAATGGTAATGCACCAAAGGGTGAAATTGTAAATGATGTTAAAGATGGTAAAAATGCAGTTAAATTGGTACTAAATAATTCGATTGGTTTTTTTAAAACTGTAACTGGTTCATCTCCTAAGATAGAAAGTGGGAGAGATTATAAATTAAGTACATGGATAAAAACAGAAAACTTAGTATCTGAAAGTAATATGGCACCTATTTTAATAAAAGTAGAACAATTAGATAGTAAAAATAACGTACTAGAACGTAATAATATAGACACAATAAGTGATGCAAATGAGTGGACTAACTTAAGTGGAACTATTACAGCTAATGAAAAGGCAGAAAGATTAAGAATTGTAGTTCAAATTGATGAAGGATTAAAAAATGTTGTATCTGGAAATGTATATTTAGATGATTTTACCTTAGAAGAACTAGAAAAAGAGCCGATTAGTATAAGTTTAAATGAAAGTAGTATAGAAATAACTCCAGGAAATAGTAAAAAATTAGATTATACTATAGAGCCACTACAAGCAAATAAACAAAATGTTGTGTGGACAAGTAGCGATCAAAGTGTTGCAAAGGTAGATGAAAATGGACTGATAAAGGCTAATAAAGCAGGAAGTGCAAAAATAACAGCTACAATAGAAAAATATCCACAATTTAAAGCAGAATGTAAAATAGAAGTTAAAGGAACTATTGAAATAGAAAAAATAGAGTTTGAAAGTGATAAAATAGAAATAGAAAATAATAAACATTATGTAGTTAAAGCAAAAACATATCCACAATATTCAAATGAAGAATATTCATTGGTAGTAGAAAATGAGAATATAGCTACTATAGAAAATGGTATAGTTAGGGGCATAGGTATAGGTACTACAACGGTTAAAGCTATAAATTCATCAGGAGGAGAATTAGGATCATTTGAATTAAATGTAAAAGAAAATGAAGAAGATAAATATGATTTAGTTTTAAATAAAATATATGATTCACATATACCAAATGATTTAATATCTCCAGAAAATAATAAAGTAGACCAAGATGTTATTAATGATATAGTTGATGCTGCTAAAGCATATTGGAATAAAATGTATAAAGATAAGTCTAAAAAATATATATGGGATGATTTAAGTGGAAATACTTCAAATGCATCTACAAACTCAAATCATATTACAAAAAGTTTTGAAAGATTGAGAGAAATGTCAAAAGCATATTTACTAGAAGGATCCGAATTAAAAGGAAATAGTGATTTACTAAAAGATATAGTGTATGGCTTAGATTGGTTAATAGAAAATAAATATAATGCAAGCGGAGATAAAGTTCCATTTGGAAATTGGTGGGATTGGCAAATCGGTGCACCACAAAAACTTACAGATACATTAATAATATTAAAAGATTATCTTACAGAAGAACAATTTAAAAATTATGCTGAAAAGATATCTTATTATGCTCCTAATGCAAGGGATATGAATAGTCCCACACCTACAATAAGCTCAGGAGCAAATAGAGTAGATATGTGTCAAGTAGTATTATATACAGGATTACTAATTAAGAATGATAATAAGGTAAAAGAATCTAGTAATGATTTATTACCAGAACTTAAATATGTAACTAATTCTAAAACAAATGGTATATATAAAGATGGGTCATTAATACAACATGATGCTATACCATACACAGGAACTTATGGAGCGATTTTCTTAGAAGGGGTAGGTAAGTTAAATTACTTATTAGATAAAACTGAGTGGTCTATTCCACAGGAAAATGTTAATATGCTTTATGATGTAATAAAAGACTCTTTTGAACCGTTAATGTATAAAGGGGTAGTAATGGATATGGTTAATGGTAGATCAATCTCTAGATCAAATTGGCAGGATATACAAAATGGAGAGAAAGTTGTAAAAAGTATAGTGAAGTATTTTATACCATCCGCAACAAGTAAGGAGTCAAGTAGATTAAAGGGTGTAGTAAAATATTGGGTTGAGTCTAATAAAGATACAAATATAGTAAATAATACTAAGGATTTAGAATATAGAGCAATGCTTATAGATATTTTAAATGATGATAGTGTAGAATCTAGCGGGCCATTACAAGGACATTATAATTTTGCAATGATGGATAGAGTTGTACATAGAAATTCAGAGTATTCCTTTGGAATAAGTGCATATTCAGACAGAACATATATGTATGAAGCCATGAATCAAGAAAATCTAAAGGGATATCATACATCGGATGGTATGACTTATTTATATAATGGTGATACAACACAGTATTCTAGGGGATTTTGGGCTACAGTAAATTCAAATAGATTACCGGGTACAACTGTAGATACGCTTAAACTTTATGATGGAGCAAATGGTAGCAAAGTAAGTAGTAACCAGAGTTGGGTAGGTGGAAGTGTTATTGAAGGTAAGTATGGAGTATCTGGTATGTATTTAGATAAGAATACTGAAAAAGAAAAAAATGAAGCTTATAAAATGGATTTAACGGCTAAAAAATCTTGGTTTATGTTTGATGATGAGATTGTTGCATTAGGCTCAGATATAGATAGTACAAAAGATAGAACTATTGAAACTATAATTGAGAACAGAGTATTATCAAATGAAGGAACAGAAACATTTACAGTAGATGGAGATATATCAATAAAAGAACTAGGGAATTTAGAGAAAAAAGAAGGTGCAAGTTGGGCACATATAAAAGGAGAAAAAGAAAACACTGATATAGGATATTACTTCCCTAACAAAGCTAACATAAATATATTAAGAGAAAATCGAACTGGAAATTGGAGAGATATAAATGGGACTGAATCTGATAAAATAGTCAAAAATAATTATTTAACTATGTGGATTAATCATGGTGTAAATCCAAATAATGAAAAGTATTCTTATGTTTTATTACCAAATAAATCATTAGATGAAGTAAAAGAATATAATGAAAAGCCAAATATAGAGATATTATCTAATACTGAAAGTGTCCATGCAGTAAAAGAGAAAGAATTAAATATTACAGCAGCTAATTTCTGGGATGATAATCAAAGTGTAGATTTTATATACTCAGATAAACAGTCATCAGTTATAGTAAGAGAAGATAGCGGTGTGATTAAGATTGGAGTATCAGATCCTACTATGAAAAATGAAGGAAAAATAAGAATTGAACTGGATAAAAAAGTAGGAGATTTAATAAGCAAAGATGATAGGATAGAAGTAATAGATTTATCAGATAAGCTTATATTAGAAGTTAATGTTAATGGTGCAAATGGATCTACAATAAATGCAGAATTTAGCATAAAAGAAACTAATTCATTAAATGCGCCTGAAAATGTACGTATTACAAAGAAATCTTCAAAAAGTGTGAGTTTAGCTTGGGATAATCCTAATGATAAAAAAGATGCAAAATATTATGAAGTTTACTTAGATGGGGAATTAGTTGACAAAGTAAAGAATGAAAAAATAAAGTTAAAAATATCAAATCAAAAGCATATATTTAATGTACGAGCTGTAGATAAGTATGGGAATAAATCTGATATAAGCGAAGATGTAGAATTATAATAAATATTAAAGTCATATTAATACTAAAAAATATCTTATAGAGTAGATTTTTGTTAAAATATTTGGACTATAGGGTATTTTTTTACTTAAATAATAACAGGTAGAACATTGAAGTTACTCTAGATTTTTAATTGATATTAAAATATATTATAAAAATTGTTAAAAAATTATTGACAATATTAGGATAACGTTTTACAATTAAATTAAACAAATAGGTAAAACGGTTTAGTAAAACGGTTTTATAAATTAGAAATGTATAATAAGGGGGAAATTATGAATAATCGATATGCAAATCATCCAAATGATTCAAAAAAATATGATACAAACCAATTAAGAGAACATTACATGGTAGAAGAAATTTTTATTGATGATAAAATGGAGCTTACTTATAGCCATGTAGATAGAATAATATTTGGAGGAATAAAACCAGTTAGTGAAAGTTTAAAATTAGAAGCAGGCAAGTCTATGGGTGTTGACTACTTCTTAGAAAGAAGAGAAATGGGCGTTATAAATGTTGGAGGAGAAGGTATAGTTTTAATAGATGGGGAAGAATTTAAACTAAATAATAAAGATGGTTTATATATAGGAAAAGGAAACAAGGATATTATATTTAAATCATCAAATAAAGAAAATCCAGCGAAGTTTTATATAAATTCAGTACCTGCACATAAAGAATATAAAACAGTTAAAATAGAAATAGAAAAAGCAAATCCAGTTAAACTAGGGGATAATTCAACATTAAATAAAAGAACAATATATCAATATGTACATCCAAATGTTTGCGAAAGTTGTCAATTATTAATGGGACTTACTATATTAGAACCAGGAAGTGCATGGAATACGATGCCATGTCATACTCATGAAAGAAGAATGGAAGTTTATTTTTACTTCGATATGGAAGAGGATACAAGAGTAATCCACTTAATGGGAGAACCTACAGAGACAAGACACTTAATAGTTAAAAATGAACAAGCTATAATTTCTCCAAGCTGGTCAATACATTCAGGAGTAGGAACAAGCAACTATACATTTATATGGGGAATGTGTGGGGAAAATCAAACTTTTGATGATATGGACCATATATCTATGGATACATTAAGATAAATAAAATAGGGGGAAAATATGATAGTTGAGGCAAGTTTATGTAAATCAAAAGAAATAAAGAAAATTGAAGTTGAGAACATCAATAAGTCTTTAGAATTTTTAGAGAGTAAACTTCTGACTAAATCTGAAGTTAAAAAGGCAATAGAAGCTGCAATAAGTCAAATAGATGCTAATATGGAATATTTTAAAGAAAAATTTCCATCATCAGCTACTAAAGAAAATAAATATGAGATAATAGAAAATATAGAGTGGACAGATGGTTTCTGGACAGGGCTTTTATGGCTAGCTTATGAATATACAAATGATAATAAATATAAAGAATTAGCTGAGAAAAATGTAGCATCATTTAAGAACAGAGTAGAAAAAAACATTGAAATAGATCATCATGATTTAGGATTTCTTTATTCATTATCTTGTATAAGTGGATATAAGGTAACAGGTTCATTGGATGCGAAAGTAGCAGCAATAAAAGCAGCCGATAAATTGATATCTAGATATCAAGAGGTTGGTGGATTTATTCAAGCTTGGGGAGAATTAGGTCATAAAGACAACTATAGATTTATAATTGACTGTTTGCTTAATATACCACTTTTATATTGGGCTAGTGAAACTACAGGAGATAATAAATATAGGAAAATCGCTAACACTCACTTTGTAACATCTTGTAACAATGTAATAAGAGACGATGCATCAGCATATCACACTTTCTATATGAATAATGAAAATGGAATGCCACTAAAAGGTGTGACTAGACAAGGGTATAATGATGATTCATCATGGGCTAGAGGTCAAGCATGGGGAGTATATGGAATACCTTTAAATTATAAGTATACTAAGAATGAAAGTTGTTTTAATCTTTATAAGGGAATGACTAATTACTTCTTAAATAGATTGCCTGAAGATAATGTATGTTATTGGGATTTAATATTTAAGGATGGAGATGGTCATTCAAAAGACTCATCTGCAGCAGCTATAGCAGTTTGCGGAATGCATGAGATGAATAAGTATTTACCAGAGGTAGATGAAGATAAAGAGGTATACAAGTACGCAATGCATAATATACTTAGATCTTTAATTAAAAATTATACAAGTGAAGAAGTTGCACAAGGTAAACCGATTTTATATCACGGTGTTTACTCTTGGCATTCAGGAAAAGGTGTAGATGAAGGAAATATATGGGGAGATTATTTCTACCTAGAAGCGTTAATAAGATTTTATAAAGATTGGGAACTATATTGGTAAATTAGATTAAGGGGAGTGTAAAAATGAGTAATGTAAATATTGAAATGATGAGAATTGATGAGAGATTAATACATGGTCAAGGGCAAATGTGGTTAAATGCTTTAGGCGTTAATACTGTAATAGTAGCTAATGATGAAGCAAGTAATGATCCAATACAACAAACATTAATGAAGACAGTTGTGCCAAAATCAATAGCTATGAGATTTTTCTCAATAGAAAAAACTTGTGAATTAATACATAAAGCATCACCTAAACAAAAAATATTCTTAGTAGTAAAGACACCAGAAGATGCATTAAAACTTATAGATGGTGGAGTTCCAGTAAATGAAATAAATATAGGAAATATACATAATGCACCAGGTAAAGAACCAGTTACACGCTCTATATTCTTAGGTGAAGATGATAAAGCTGCTTTAAGAGAATTATATAAAAAACATAATATGAAATTTAATACTAAAGCTACTCCTTCAGGAAATCATGGCGCACTTGAAGTTGATATAACTAAATATCTATAATTTAAAATTAAATAGGGGTGAAATAAATGGAAATTACTTTAACTCAAGGTATTCTTATCGGACTATGGACGGGATTCTGCTTAGCAGGGATGTTATTAGGAATATATTCAGCACGCTGTTTAGTTCTATCTCTAGGAGTAGGTATTATACTTGGTGATATACCAACTGCTTTAACTATGGGAGCTATAGGTGAATTAGCATTTATGGGATTCGGTGTTGGTGCAGGAGGAACTGTTCCTCCTAATCCAATGGGCCCTGGTATCATAGGGACATTAATGGCAATTACAATGAAAGGTCAAGGAGTAGATCCTGCCTCAGCATTAGCATTATCATTCCCATTTGCAGTTGCATTTCAATTTTTGATTACAGCTACATATACAGCCACAGCAGGCCTTAGCCAATATGCAATTAATGGTATAAAAGAAAGAAATTACACTAAATTTAAAATAGGTGCTAATGCTACATTTTGGGTATTTGTATTAGTTGGATTTATTATAGGATTTGTTGGTGCTATGAGTACTAGTGGATTAGAAACTGCTATATCATATATACCACAATGGCTTATAAATGGATTTAGTGTTGCAGGTGTAATGTTACCAGCAATAGGATTTGCAATGATACTATCTGTTATGGCAAAGATAGAATTATTACCATTTGTTTTAATCGGATATATATGTATAGGATATTTACAATTACCAGTAATGGGGGTTGCATTTGTAGGAACAGCATTAGCTTTATTGGTATATTTCATAAAAGGTAACAATAATGATTCAAACGATAATGATGGGGAGGTAGTGTTTGAAGATGGTATCTAATACAATGTCTAGAACGGATTCTAAAACAGCTTTAACTAAGAAGGATTATATAAAAACTTCATTAAGAGCATATTTCCTTCAAAATGGATTTAACTATGGAAATTATCAAGGATTAGGATATGCAAATATATTATACCCTGCATTAAAAAAGATATATAAAGATGATGAAGAAGGATTCCAAGAAGCTTTAAGTTCAAATGTTGAGTTTTTTAATTCAAATATGCATTTCTTACCATTTATAACAAGTATGCATTTAGTAATGCTGGATAATGGTAATAAGCCAGAAGATGCTAGATCTATTAAATTAGCATTGATGGGACCATTAGCAGGGATTGGAGATTCATTAGCACAATTTTGTTTAGCACCGCTTTTAGCAACAATAGGAGCAAGTTTAGCACAAGATGGGCTAGTAGCTGGACCACTATTATTCTTCTTAGGGATGAACATAATATTATTAGCTATAAAATTAGCTACAGGTTTATATGGATATAAATTAGGAACAAGCATAATAGATACATTAAGTGAAAAAATGGCTCAGATATCATCTATAGCTAGTATGATAGGTGTTACAGTTATATCAGGATTAGCAGTATCATTTGTTAAGTTAAATGTAGGAATTCAATATGTAGCATCTATGCCTGATGGTGGAGAAAAGATAGTATCTGTACAAGAAATGCTTGATAAGATAGCACCAGCATTATTACCAGGTCTTTTTACAATCTTTGTTTTCTATTTAATAAAAAAGAAAAAATGGACTACATATAAGTTAATAGGATTAACATTAGTATTAGGTATACTAGGGTCAGTATTAGGAATACTTGTATAGTTTAATAAATTAAAAGATAAATAGATAAAGACAATGATTTAAGTACTTTTAAATCATTGTCTTTATACTTAGTACAGTATGAGGTGGAGAATATGAAAATATTAATAGTTGGACATGGGGAATACGCAACAGGGATGAAATCATCAATAAAGTTATTAACTGGTGTAAGCAATAATATAGAGGCAATAAATTTAAATGAAGAATTAACACATAATGAGTACACAATGATGGTTCAAGAGTATGTAGCAAACAATAAAGATTTAATTATTTTTGCAGATATGACTGGTGGAGCACCATTTCAAATTGCATCAAGAGAAATATTGTTAAATGAAGAGTCAGAAAACCAATTTGTAATAGGTGGAGTTTCAGTAGGATGTATTCTTGAAGTAGTTATGAATACGTTAGTATTAAATTCAGAAGATAAACTTGAAAATATAATAAATACAGCTGTAAACAATATTCAAGAGATGACTTCAATAATATCTAGAAAAGATTTAGTAACACAAGAGATATAAAAATAAGAGGAGGGGATAGAAAATGGAAAATAAATTTTCTTTAGATTTTTTTAATTTAGATGGTAAAGTGGCAATAGTTACTGGAGGAAACACTGGTTTAGGAATGGCTTATGCAGAAGCTCTAGCAAAAGCAGGTGCAGATTTATTAGTAACAACATTTGATGATAATATAAAAGAAGTGAAGGAAATAGTTGAAGGAATAGGAAGAAAAATAGTTTTTGTAAAAGGTGATTTAACTAAGTCAGAATGTAGAGAAGAAGTAATATCAACATGTTTAAAGGAATATTCGAAAATAGATATATTAGTTAATAATGCCGGGACAATAAGAAGAGCTCCCTTATTAGAATATAAGGAATCAGATTGGCAAGCTGTTATGGATATAAACTTAAATGCAGTTTACCATTTATCACAAAAAGTAGCAAAATTAATGGTTGAGCAAAAGAGCGGTAAAATAATAAATATAGCTTCAATGCTATCTTTCCAAGGTGGAAAGTTTGTACCACCATATACTGCTAGTAAACATGGAGTTGCAGGATTAACTAAAGCTTTTGCAAATGAATTAGCAGTACACAATGTTCAAATAAATGCTATAGCTCCTGGATACATAGAAACTGCAAACACAGCACCAATTAGAGCAGATGAAAATAGAAATAAAGAAATACTTTCAAGAATACCATGTGAAAGATGGGGTAAAGTAGACGATTTAATGGGAACAGTTGTATTCCTTGCAAGTAAAGCATCTGATTATATAAATGGACATATATTAGCTGTTGATGGTGGATGGTTAGTAAGATAATGGATAAAATAAATACTTTATTAAATATAGAAAAAGAAGCATTTGTATTAGTATTAAGAAGCGATACAGAAGAAGAAGGTATTGAAGTTGCTAAAGCAGCTATAAATGGAGGATGCAATATAATAGAAGTAACATTTACAATAGATGGTGCAGATAATGTTATTTCAATATTAAGTAAAGAAAAAATGGATAATGTAATTATAGGTGCAGGGACTGTACTTGATGCCCAAACTGCAAGAATAGCAATTTTATCTGGAGCAAAGTTTATTGTAAGTCCAAGTTTTAATAGAGAAACAGCAATACTTTGTAATAGATATGGAGTTCCTTATATACCAGGATGCTTTACCATAAAAGAAATAGTAGAAGCTAGAGAATATGGAGCTGATATGATAAAGCTATTTCCAGGTTCAGCATTTAAGTATTCAATAATCAAAGATATAAAAGCCCCTATAAGAGGTATTGGAGTAATGGTATCTGGAGGGGTAAGTTTTGATAATATGGACAAATGGTTTGAAAATGGATGCAATGTAGTTAGTATAGGAAGTGCATTGACGAAATTAGAAAACTCTAAAGCTATAGAGGTTGAAACTAGAAAATATATAGAAAAAGTAAAAGATATAAAAAGTAGATAATAATGAACAAAAGAGGTATATATGAAAAAAGTTTTGGCAATTGGGGAAATCTTGTTAAGGCTAACACCTCCATCAAATTTAAAAATTTGCAATGCAAGCAGTTTTGATTTTTGTTTTGGAGGTGCAGAAGCAAACGTAGCAGTTGGGCTTAGCAATCTAGGTTTAGATACAATTATGATGACGTGTTTACCAGACAATGATTTAGGAAAATTAGTGCAGACGTTTTTAAGAGGTAATGATGTTGATTGCAAATATATAATATCAAAAGGTGATAGACTAGGACTTTATTACTATGAAGAAGGTATATCTGCAAGGAAAGCTAAAGTTATATATGATAGAAAGCATTCTTCAATAAATGAATTAAGATATGAAGATATAAATATAGGTGAATTACTAGATGAAGTGGAACTTATTCATATATCAGGAATAAGTCTTGCTCTTAGCAAAGAACTGAATAATACATTAACTAAAATTATAGATGAAGCTAAAAAAAGAAATATAAAAATTAGCGTAGATTTAAATTATAGAAGTAGCCTTTGGCGTAGTTATGAAGATTTTGTAAAAACTATAAAACCAATAGTTAAAGATAGTTATATATGCTTTGGATGGTTAAATAAAGATACTAGTAATTTTAAGGTATTTGATGCAGCAACAGATACAGTAAATAATGATAGTTTAATAGAACAATTTAAATATATGACTGAAGAATTAAATGTTAAAAATGTAGTAACTACTTTACGAAGTGGTAACGCATATAATTATCATACTTTATCTGGAGTACTATTTGATGGTAAGAAAATATACAAGGCATCTAAGTATGAATTTAGTATGGTCTCAAGAATTGGTGGAGGAGATGCTTTTGCAGCAGGAGTTATAAAAGGGTTTATAAAAAATGAGACTCCTGAAAAAATAATTGAATTTGCAACTGCAACAGCAGTCCTAAAACAAACACAAATTGGGGATGTGAGTATGTCTACTGAAAAAGATGTACTGGATTTAATAGAAAATAAAAACCTAGGGAGTGTAAATCGATAGATAAAAGAGTTGCTTAACATGTAAGCAACTCTTTTATGTAAGTAAAAAAATTAATGGGAGTGACAATATGAACATAAACTTATACTTAGATGCTAGAGAGGTAGAAGATATTTGTAATTATTGTATAGAAAACTTTTCAGAGGAAGTTGTAGAAACCATAAGAATAGCTAATGACGTTAGTAATAATACATTTAAATTTGAATGGAAGTGGGATATGGAAAGAACCTTTGTACCATACACTTTCACTAAAGATATTATTTGGGATAAAACACCAAATAATGATGAAGAATGGGTATTCATGCTAAATAGACATAGATATTGGATAACACTAGGCCAAGCTTATGTATTAACTAAAGATGAAAAATACACTAAAACCTTTATAAGGCAGCTTACACATTGGATAAAAAATGTTAGGCAAGTAGGAGAAGCAGAAAAAACCACATGGAGAACTATAGAAGCTGGCATAAGAGGTGAAAACTGGGTTAAAGCATATTCATATTTTTCCAATAGTGAGTATATAAATGAAGAAACAACAAGAATTTTTGTAGAATCTTTAAAGGAACATGGAGAATATTTATATAATAATTATTGTGATGCTAGGAAATTAAGTAACTGGGGAGTTCTAGAAAGTCATGGATTATTAGTCATAGGATTATTTTTAAATGATAAAGAACTTAGTGAAAAATATGTACAGGAATCATTAAGAAGATTAGAAGAACAAATAGATTTACAAGTTATGGAAGATGGAATGCATTGGGAACAATCTCCTATGTATTTAAATGAAGTTCTTCACTGTTATTTAGATACGATAAATCTATGTAAAAGAAACAATATAGAAATACCAAATATTATTTTAGAAAAAACTAAAAAGCTAGCATATGCAAATTTATATATGAAAAAGCCTAATCACAGGCAAATATGTCAAAGTGATAGTGATGATACAGACTTAAGAGATATGTTAAGCAAAGCTGCTTATTTATTTGAAGATGGGATATTAAAATTTGGGGCATATGAAGAAATAGATTTTGAAAGTATTTGGAGTTTGGGATATGATTCTATAAAAAAATATAAAGATATAAATGTTAAATGTCCAGAACATGTATCTTATGGATTTGAAGATAGTGGGAATTATTATATGAGATCTGGTTGGTCAGAAAATGATAACTATATGTACTTTCACTGTGGAACTTTAGGTAGTGGGCATGGTCATGCAGACTTACTTCATATAAGTTTATTTGCTAATGGAGAAGATTACTTAATAGATCCAGGTAGATATACTTACATAGAAGGAAATGAAGAAAGAGAATATTTAAAAAGTTGTAAAGCTCATAACACTACTATTGTTGATGATGATGAGTTTACAAAAATAAATGGATCTTGGGGATATAGTTCAGTAGCGACACCTATAAAGCACCCATTTATAAGTAAAGATTCATATGATTACCTAGAAGGATCTCATTTAGGATATATAAGTAAAGGTATTTTTACTAATAGATCATTAATATATATAAAACCTGACATATGGGTTTTAGTAGATAGATTTTATGGAGAAGGTACTCATAAATATAATCAAATTTTCCAGTTTGCTAAAAATGTAGAGTTAAAAAATGAAAAAACTATATGTAAAGGAAATAATGGAGCATTAACATTACATCATATAAATAAACTGGATAAATATATTGAGAAAAAAATAGTATCATATCACTATAATCAAATGGAGCTACAGGATAAATTGATTACTACATTAAAAGGAGATGGATTCACATCAATTCTTACGGTTATTAATAGTTCAAAGAAAGAAAGTAATATAAGTATTGAAAAAATACCTATTAAAAATTGTAACGGTAGAATATTGGAGGATAATGAAGCTGAAGCTATAAAAATAATAAATAAAGAAAATACTTATATAATTGCAATATGCCATAATGAAATATTTAAAGGTAAGAAATTATTGATTGTAGATGGATACCATATTTATGGTAAGGTAGTCCTTATAACTAAGAATAATGAAGGTATAAAAAAAGAAATAATAAAATACTGATTAAACTATATACCTATCCTTTATTCTACTCAATATATAAAATATGATATAATAGTAAGAAGAAGCTAATTAAAAGGAGGAGACATAGATGAGTGAACGGAAAAAATTAACAATAAAAGATATAGCATTAAAAGCTAATACATCAAAAACAACTGTATCCTTCTATTTAAATGGGCGATTTGAGAAAATGTCTGATGATACCAGAAAAAGGATTGAGCAAGTAATTGAAGAAACCAATTATAGTCCTAACATAATGGCACAGAGCCTAAAATCAAAAAAGTCACGTTTAATAGGGGTTATTATTGCAGATATAACAAATCCATTTAGTAATAATATAGTAAAAGGAATAGATGATATAGCACGAAAAGAAGGTTATCAAATTATAGTTGGAAATAGTAATTTTGAATATATAAATGAAAAAAAATATGTTGCAAGAATGCTAGATATGGGGGTTGATGGATTTATAGTACAGCCTACAGCTGAATTTGATAAACTTGTTACATATATTGAGAGAATGGGGAAAAAAATAGTTTGTGTAGATCGTGTCAGTCCTAATTTTAAAGGTAAGTGCGTAAAAACTAATAATTATGATATTACTTTTAAAGCTATAAATCAACTTTACAATAAAGGATATGAAGAGTTTATATTTATATCTGAAGATTTAGATACAGCTATTACTAGAATAGAGAGAAAAAACGGGTTTGTGGATGCTATAGAGTCAATAGGTGTTAATAGCCATATAGTTAAGGTGGAAAGTCAATTATCTTATACAGATTTAAGTAAAGAGTTAATGAAGTATATAAATATAAGTAAAAAAGTAGCAATATTTGCTGCACATGGTAAAGTACTACAAAAAGTATTTAGAGCTGCAAAACATATAGGATGGGATGTACCAAATCAAGTTGGTATAATTGGATTTGATAACTGGAATTGGACAATTTATGCATCACCTTCAGTAACAACCATTGATCAGCCAACTTATCAAGAAGGGAAACATGCTACAAAATTACTTATAGATATGATAGAAAATAGAGAAAGTGTTTTAGATTCTGTAATATTTGACTGTAGCATAAGTTGGAAAGAGTCAACAGATTTACCTTAAATCCCAGTATTTTTATTCAAGATAAATATAGAAAAATATTAGATTAACTTATTAAGATGCCTATAATGCTACTTCAGCATGATAGGCATTTTTTATTACATAAATTCCTAACATAGATTATAAGTATATGCAAAAAATCTTTGATACTATATACTCATAAAGCAAAATCAAACAAAACAGGAGGAAATAAAATGAATTATAAAATCAACACCAAACTAATACAAACAAAAATGCTACAAAAAGGATATTCATTAACAAAACTAGCATCAATATCAAAAATCTCAACATCGACATTATCAAGAATAATAAATAGCCAAGGAACACCAAGACAAGAAACTATCTATAAAATAGCTAAGGCATTAGAACTAGAAATATCAGAAATTATACTATAAAAATAACCACAGGGGGAAACATGTATAACGAATATATTGAAAGTATAAACAACCTAAAAAACTTAGAAACAATAATAAACTTTATACAAAAAGTAGAAAGCATTCCATTTAGACAAGTTCTAAAAAAAGCATATGAAATATTAGGAATACCAATAAATTTACCAAATCTAAATAAAAAATCTAATCATAAAGTAAATAAAAATAATGCAGTTCAGTTTTATAATAATCAAGCAAAGCCATAAAAGAATGTGACATAGAGAAAGACTTTGAACTAACTTGTAAAAGTGATGAAGAAGAAAATAAAAGTTACTTTATCAACTACCCATATATAGATGAAAAAAACGTACCACTAAAAATAAGGGAAAATATGAATGAAATTTTAAAAGCAAATAATATAACAGCATCCTATAATGACATTACAAAAGATGTAGAAATAGAAGGACTAGACTAACTAATTTAGATAATCAACTAGTAGATATCCATTCGATATGTATTAAATATGGATTTAAGCTACCATTTGCTACTATTGATAAATTTGTAAATCGTATAGGAGAAGCAAGTCCTAAAAATCCTGTAATAGATTATCTAAGAGAGTGTTATATGGAGTTTGATGGTAATTATAAATATATACAAAAATTATGTGATCCTATTATAACACCAGAAGATTTTAATCCTAAGTTAAAGAAAATACTTATCACCAAATGGTTGTTAAATACAGCTATGATACCTTTTAATGAAGGAAATTTAAATATAGAAGGAATACTTATACTGCAAGGCAGACAAGGCCTTGGAAAACCAGATTAATAAAAAAGCTTATACCAATATATGCAAAAACAGGTCTGGAATTATACCATAGTGATAAAGATAAGGTTTATCAATGTATCAAATATTGGGTATCTGAATTAGGTGAGCTAGATGCAACATTGAAACGCGATTTATCAAAACTTAAAGCATTTACTACAGAGCAAAATGATGAATTTAGAAGACCTTATGCTATTAAAACTGTAATCTATCCAAGGAAAACTTCTTTTTATGCAACTGTTAATAATGATGATTTTCTAAAGGATGAAACAGGAAATAGAAGGTACTTGATAATTCCTGTTAAAGAAATAGATTTTAACATAATTGATAATTTAGATATAGAAAGTCTATGGGGAGAGGTAATGCATATTAAGGAAGAAAATAAAGTTAAACATTATTTAGAATCAGAGGAACTAGAGTTACTCAACAATAGTAACGAAGAATTTAAAATATATAACTCGGTTGAAATTTCTATAGATAGGGAATTTAATTGGGAGATTGATAAATCTCATTGGAAGTTTAAACCTAGTATGGAAATAGCAAGTATATTAAATGTAAATTCTACAAAAGGAATAAAAACTTGTTTGTTAAGTAAAGGTGCCAAATATACAAAAAGGGGAACTAAAAGAGGATATGTAACACCACCGTATAAGGTACCTATTAATTTTTAATGTACTATTTTATGTTTTAGTGTTCTATAAATTGGATAGAGTTAGAAACTTTATGAACATTAAGACCTTAAAATTAAAAAGGACAGTTTAAACTTAGTAAGTGTTCTATTGTAGAAGCTAGTGAAATCAAGATATTTAGTAGTTAAGTACATCAAGCTCACTACTGTAAATTAAAAAAATTAAAGGTATAAAATATTAAAGAATACTAAGTTAAAAAAATCTAGTGTATAACTGTCTTATGTCAAAAATTCAATAAATTGCTTACGATAAAATAATTAGGATATATACATTTATAATCTTAGCATAAATAATACGACAGTAATTGACATTGCATAGAAAATAATGGTAAAATACTGAATGAATTTAATAGGTAAACCTAAGGAAACTTAGGGACACAAAGCTATAGGGACTAAGGTTTTCTTAACTATGTCAGCCAGTTGCCAAAGAGTACATTATACTTTTTGTTTTAAGCTTAGTATGAAATTATTAGGTCTATTTTAAGTTACTCTTTCTGAGTAACTTTTTTATTCTAACGTAATGTACTTCTGAGGGAAAATTATTCAGGAGGAGAAATATGCACAAAAGAAAAATAGCAGCATTAACTATGGCAGCAATCATTTCAAACTTTTCAGTAAGAACTGTAGGTGTTTTAGCACATGAATTGGGGGATAATAAGTTAGTCCCAAATATATCAGATCAAAATAATCAAGATATACAATCAAATCAAGCTAAAGTAAGTAAGTTTAACTTACTTAATAGTAGTTATTTAGAAGAATATAATAAATTTTTTAAATTAGACAACTCTAAGATAAATTCAATAACTAATAATGGTGGAAACTATGAATCATCAGTAATATCTAAAGCTATAGATGGAGATTTTAGTACCCACTGGGAGACCGGTAATTCTAATAGTTCAAGTTTTGAAAATGAGGTAATACTTACACTAGATGAAGTTACAAGTTTAAATAGAATAGTATATGGAGCAAGACAGGATTCAGCTAAGGGGAAAGGCTTTGCTCAAGAGTTTGAAATATATTCTTCACTTACAGATGATGGTGATGATTTCACTTTAGTAAGTCATGGAAAGTATTCAGGATCTACTTCAGATATAGTTGAAATAAAATTTAATGAGGAGAAATTTAAAAGAATAAAATTTAAATTCAAAAAAGCTAACCAAGAATGGGCATCTGCTTCGGAATTTATGTTTTATAGAGAAGACTCATTATCAGATGTTATAAGTAACATGTTTACAGATGGTACAATGTCTGAATTAAAAGATGAATATAACAATATAGATGTAATAAATAATTTAGAAAAAGAGGTTAATAATCATCCTCTAAAAGATGAATTAATACATGATATAGATTTAGCAAAAGAAGTTTTACAAGGTGATAAAGACTATTCAGATAGAATTTTTACACTTACACAATATGGTGATACACATGCAAAAGCAAAAAATAATTTACAAATGTCTACTTTCGGTACAGACTTACAATCAACTGGTATAATAGCAAAACCAGGAGAAGAGTTTACAATATATGTTGAAGCAGAAGAAGGAGCACCATTACCATCAATTGCATTTACTCAACATGAAGGTTTCTACTCAAACTGGATAAGACAGTATCAATTAAAGCAAGGTAAAAATGTTATAATAGTACCAGAAATTTATAGTGATTCATGGAGCAATAAAACTGTAAAAGGTGGAGCAGTATACTTAGTGAATAAGTACACAAAAGAACAACAAGCAAAAGCTCCAGTGGTTCGTATTGAAGGTGGCGAAACTTTCCCATTATATAACTTAGGAGATGACAAAGAAGCATTCATAAAAGAATTAAAAGAATATAATGAAAAATTAGAAAAATATCCTGAAAATACAGTAGATGTATTTGAATTTAACAGTACCAGATTGCTATACACAGGAACTGCATCAGCTGCATATAAGGTATATGTAGAAGAAGGTGTAGATATTGGTGAAAGTGTGGATAATCTAAATGGTCAAATTCAAGATGCATTTGAATTTTCTGGGTTAAAAGATGATGAAACAGATCCAACTAACGACTCTACAAATGTTAGAACAACCATAAGATTGATGCAACCTTATGGTTTAGCATATGCTTATGTTGACCATATTGGTATACAGAGAGGTTATGAACAATCGATGTTAAGAACTGATAGAGACAGTTTAAATTCTGTTTTATGGGCTACAGTACATGAAGCTGGTCACCAAATGGATATTAATGCTAGGGAATGGCCTGAGGTTACAAATAACATGTGGGCAAATAGTGCTCATATAAAAAATGGAATGGGAGATAGGGTTTCTTACAGTGATTTATATAAATATCTAGCCCCAGAAGACTCATTAAAAGGATTTGATGATTTTAACTATTTCCAAAAATTAGGTATGTTTTGGCAATTACAATTAAAGAAAGATACTTATTGGGCAGAGTTAGAAACTTTATATAGAGAAAGAAAACCTAGACCAAGAAATGAACAAGAAAAGAAGGACATACTTGCAACTTATTCTTCAGAAGTTCTAGGTATTAACCTAACTTACTACTTTGAAAAATATGGATTTACGTTATCTGATAAGTGTAAGGAAAGTTTAAAACAACTACCAGAGTCAAAGGATAAAATATGGTACTTAAATAGTACTGTTATGGATTATGAAGGAAGTGGATTTGATGGTATTGGTACAGGTTTAGATGTATCATTATTAAAATCAACTTCTGGAACAAAACTAAGCATGAGTATAAATGAAAATACGAAAGATGATTTACTTGGTTATGAAATACTAAGAAATGGAAAGGTAATCGCATTTACTACAAGAAGTACTTACATAGATAAAGATTCAACAGATGACAATAGCGAATATGAAGTAGTTCCTTATGCAAAAGATTTAACAATAGGAAACAAAGTTCAAATAAATTCATTAAAGCCAAGCATAAGTATTCAACAAGAGAAAGTAACTTTAAAAAGAGGAGAGAAATTTAACCCAAAAGATTATGTTAAAGGTTTTACCTATTTAGGTGAGGACATAACATCAAAATTAAAAGTTGAAAGCAATGTAAATACTGATAAAAACGGAGCTTATCAAGTTAAATACACATTAACCAATGAAGAAATAACTGTGGAGAAAAGTTTAAAAGTAGAAGTAGTAAGTGACTATGATTACTTATCAGATTTTAAGTGGACATCTGTAAATACTGAGTGGGGAACTCCAAGAAGAAACAGTAACATACAAGGAATGGTACATGGTGAGGTAACAACATTTAAAAATGGTATCGGAATACATGCAAATGGAAAGATAACTTATGATTTATCTGATAAGGAATATGACAACTTTGAAGCATTAATTGGTGTAGACACAGCTATAGGAGAAAATAATAATTCAAGTGTAACTTTCAAAGTTGTAGCAGATGGAAAAACTGTAGCAACAACAAATATTATGAGTTACTATGATAACTTAGCTTATATAAATATTCCAGTTTCTGGAGTGAAAGAATTAGTAATAGAAGTACATGATGGTGGTAATGGAAATACGAGTGATCACTGTATAATAGTTAATCCTAAACTAACAACAAGCAATGGTAAGCCAAAATTCAAAGGTGACGAGAGTGTAGCATTTAATATAAATGAAGAAATTGATTTAATTAAAGGAATAAGTGTTACAGATGGTGAAGATGGTGATTTAACTTCTAAAATAGAAGTAGAATCAGATTATATTAAAGGAAATACAGGTATATTTAACGTAACTTGTTCTGTAAAAGATAGTGATGGAAACAAAGCCCAATTTACAAGAACAGTAGTAGTTACAGATAAAGAAACTTATTTATCTGATTTAAATTGGAAATCTGCAACAATAGGTTCAGGTTACATAGGAAAAGATAAATCAGTAAGACAAGAACCTATAAAACTTTTAAATGAAGATGGATACGTTGAAGTTTTTAAAAAGGGTATAGGAACTCACGCTTACTCAGAAATAGTTTACGATTCAACAGGTTACGATATATTCGATGCTTGGGTTGGACTTGATCAATTTGTAGCAGGTCAACAAGCATCAAGTGTTATATTTAAGGTGTACGTAGATGGGGTTTTAAAGGCAGAAACACCTATTATGAAATCAAATACACCAAAACAGCACTTAATTGTTGATGTTAGAAATTCTAGCGAAATCAAACTAGTAGTAGATGTAGCTGATAGCGGAGACACTTGGGATCATGCCGACTGGGCAGATGCTAAATTTAGAAATTTTTCTGAATTTGATTTAAGCAAATTAGAAGAAGTTTTAGAAGAAGCTAGGGCCTTGGATTTAGGGAATTACACTGAAGAATCTGCAAAAACTATAAAAAATGCTATAGAAAATGGTGAAAAAACTTTAAGTTCTAACAATCAAACTAAAATAGATACAGCAGTAGAGGAGATAAGAAAAGCAATCAATTCTGCGGTAGAAATAGACTTAAGTCAAATAATACAAATAAAAGATAAAAATCTTAAATTAAGTATACAACAAGAACTTGGTCTACAAGGTGAAGTAAGATTAGGTGATATGAGGGAGCTTGTTTCACTAACAGTTAAAAATGTTCAAAGTTTAGAAGGTTTACAATACGCTGTGAATCTAGAATCACTAAACATAGAAAATAACAAAATAAAAGATTTATCACCATTAAAAGACCTTAAAAATTTGACAAACCTAAAGGCACACCCGCAAATAATAACAGAGGATTGGGTTTTGGCAAAAGATAAAAAAGTCACTGTAGACTACGACGTTTTAAACAGAAATGGTGAAAAATTAACTCTAACGTCTATAATCATAAAAGATAATAGAACATGGGACTTAACAACTTTAAACGTAGAAGAATGCGTAGATGAAAATGGAAAAATATCATTTGACACAACAGATTTTTATTCGGGGATACATACTGTTTATATGACATACGAAGATAAAGTCGATAATTATATAACACAGATTACATTTGTTCTTGATACTAGGGAAAGATAGCTGTTATAAAATGAATTGAATTATTTATAATTTTAGTGTAAATAATATAACAGTAATTGACATAATATAAAAAATAATGGTAAAATACTGAATAAATTTAATAGGTAAACCTAAGGAAACTTAGGGACACAAAGCTATAGGGACTAAGGTTTTTTTACTATGTCAGCCAGTTGCCAAATAGTACATTATACTTTTTGTTTTAAGCTTAGTATGAAATTATTAGGTCTATTTCAAGTTACTCTTTATGAGTAACTTTTTTTATGCCTAAATAATGTACTTCTGAGGGAGAATTATTCAGGAGGATAAATATGCACAAAAGAAAAATAGCAGCGTTAACTATGGCAGCAATCATTACAAACTTTTCAGCAAGCACTATAGGTGTTTTAGCACATGAATTGGGGGACAATAACGTAGTCCAAAATATATCAGATAAAAATAATCAAGATATACAATCAAATCAAGCTAAAGTAAGTAAATTTAATTTACTTAATAGCAGCTATTTAGAAGAATATAATAAATCTTTTAAATTAGATAACTCAAAAATAATTTCAATAACTAATAACGGAGGAAATTACCCATCATCAGTAATAACTAAAGCTATAGATGAAGACTTCAGTACCCACTGGGAGACTAATAAGGTTAATAGTTCAAGTTTTGAAAATGAGGTAATAATTACACTAGATGAAATTACAAGTTTAAACAGAATAGTATATGGAGCAAGACAAGATTCAGCTAAGGGAAAAGGATTTGCTCAAGAATTTGAAATATATTCTTCACTTACAGATGATGGTGATGATTTTACTGTAGTAAGTCATGGAAAGTATTCAGGATCTACTTCAGATATAGTTGAAATAAAGTTTGATAAAGCAGAGTTTAAAAGAATAAAGTTTAAGTTTAAAAAAGCTAATCAAAATTGGGCATCAGCTTCAGAATTTATGCTATATAAAGAAGATGAGTTAGCTGATAAGATAAATAGATTATTTGCAGATAGCACTATGAGTGTTGTAAGTGATGAGTTTAATACTATTGAAAAAATAGAAGCTTTAGAAAATGAAATAAAAAATCATGTTCTTTATAATGAATTTAAAGAAGATATAGAAAATGCAAAGATATTACTTAAAGAAGAAAATAATATAGAAAGTCAAAATGCTCAAATTCAAAAATTTGAAAAAGTTAATTGAAAATATGAGGAAATCTATAACAAAGCATTTAAAGTAGATAATTCAGAAATAGAAAAAATAAGCAGTAATGATGGGTCTAGCAGTGAAGCTTTAATGAAAGCTTTTGATAATGATACTAAAACATACTGGGCATCTAGAAAAAATAATAGTGATGATTTTAAAAATGAAATAGTAGTACAGTTAAAAGAAGCTACAGTTTTAGATAGGTTAATATATGGTGGAACTCCATCGTGGCAAAAAGGTTATGCAGAAGAATTTGAGATATATGCATCAAACACTACTAAAGGTGATACCTTTAAATTAGTAGCTACAGGAGAGCAAGCAGCAAGCCATGATATAAAAGAAATAACTTTTGAACCAACTGAATTTAAAAGAATAAAGTTTGTATTTAAAAAAGGAAATTTAAATCAAGCAGCCTGCTCTGTATTTTGGTTATATAAAGAAGACTCATTACCAAGTATTATAAATAATATATTTACAGATGGTACAATGGTTAAGTTAAAAGATGAATATAACAATATAGATGTAATAAATGATTTAGAAAAAGAAGTTAATAATCATCCTTTAAAAGATCAACTAATATATGCTATAGACTTAGCTAAGGAAATTCTACAAGGTGATAAAGATTATTCAGATAGTACTTTTACAGTAATGCAAAATGGTGATACACACTTAAAAGCTACAAATAATTTACTTATGTCAAGTTTTGGAAATGACTTTCAATCAACTGGGATAGTTGCAAAACCAGGAGAAGTATTTAATATATTTGTTGAAGCAGAAGATGGCAAACCACTACCATCAATAGTATTTTCACAACAGGAAGGTCACTATGGCAATTGGAGAAGAAACTATCAATTAAAGAAAGGTATGAACACAATAGTAGTACCAGAAATTTATAGTGATAGTTGGTCTCAAAAAAGTGCTAAAGGTGGAGCTGTATACTTAGTAAATAAATATACAGAAGAACAACAAGGAAAGGCACCAGTAGTTCGTATAGATGGAGGAGAAAAATTCCCACTATTTAATACTGGTGATAACCAAGAAGAATTTTTAAAAGAGTTAAAAGAATATAAGAAAAAATTAGATGAAAATCCAGATACAACTGTAGATATATTTGAGTTTAATACAAAAAGATTGATGCTTACAGGAACTGCAAAAGCAGCGTACCAAGTATATGTAAATGAAGGAATTGATATTGAAGAAAGTATTGCTACTTGGGATAGTCAATTAGAAGAAGCCATTACATTTGCAGGATTAAAAGATGACGAAAGTGACCTTACAAATGATTCTACTAATATTAGAGGAACAATAAGATTAATGCAACCTTATGGAGCAGCTTATGCAGCAGGGGATCATGTAGGTATTCAAAGACATATACAAGAAATAATACTAAGGCCAGATAAAAGTAGTATGAATAGTATTATATGGGGAACTATTCATGAGTTTGGCCATCAAATGGATATAAAGCCTAGAACTTGGGGAGAAGTAACTAATAATATGTGGGCAAACTATGCATCAATAAATAATGGTAAGGGAGATAGAGTTCCTTATAACAATATATATAGTATGCTAGCACCGAAAGAATCTACAAAAGGATTTGAAGACTTTAATCTTGATCAAAAACTAGGAATGTTTTGGCAGTTACAAATAAAGAAAGATACTTATTGGCAAGAATTAGAAGCTATGTATAGAGAAAGAAGACCTAATCCAAAGGATTATCAAGAAAAGAAAGATATACTTGCAACTTATTCATCAGAGGTTATAGGTATGAATTTAACACACTACTTTGAAAAGTATGGATTTACTTTATCAGAAGAATGTAAAAATAATTTAAAAAGATTCCCTAAATCAAATGAGAAAATATGGTATCTAAACACTAATGCAATGAAATATACAGGTAATGGATTTGTAATTAGTGACACTGATTTAGAAGTTTCATTATCTAAATTAGATTCTGGTATAAAACTAAGTATGAATATAAATGAAAACATGAAAGACGATTTACTTGGTTATGAAATCCTAAGAAATGGAGAAGTAATAGGGTTTACCTCAAGTAATAGTTACATAGATACTAATGCAACTCATGAAGAGAATATTAAGTATGAAATAATTCCTTATGCACTTAATTTAACAACTGGAGATAAGGTTGAAGTAAACTCATTTACACCAAGCATAAGCATACAACAAGATGAATTCACTATAGGACTTAGAGAAGAATTTGAACCAATGGATTATGTTAAAGCACTTAATCATAATGGAGAAAATATAACATCTAAAGTTAAGGTTGAGCATAATGTAGATACTAATCAACAAGATATTTATGAAGTTAAGTACATAATAACTGATGAAGGAATAACTACAGAAAAAGTAGTAAAGGTTGAAGTAGTAAGTAAATACGATTACTTATCAGATAGTGAATGGAAAGCTGTTGAAACTCAATATGGTAGCCCAAGAAGAAATAAAGATATAAAAGGTAGAATAAATGGAGATATTAAAACATTTGAAAAAGGTTTTGGAATACATGCAAATGGTAAGATAACTTATGATTTATCAGGTAAAGATTATGATAATTTTGAAGCTTTACTTGGAGTTGATATGAACATATCTGCTCAAGATAAATCAAGTATAACGTTTAAAGTTATTGGAGATGGAAAACTCTAGCAACTACAAGTGTTTTAAAGCATGCTAATAATATGGTAAGTATAAATGTCCCAGTTAAAGGTGTAGAAGAATTAGTTATAGAAGTTCATGATGGTGGAAATAGAAATACATCTGATCACGCTGTAATAGCTAATCCTAAATTAACTACAAATAATACAAAACCGAATATAGATGTTAAGGATAAGACTTATCTTTTAGGTGAAAATGTAGATATAATGGAAGGTATAACTGCAGAAGATACAGAAGATGGAGACTTAACTTCTAAAATAGAGGTAGTTTCTAACACTTATGAAGACGGAAAAACGGGTAGATTTGAAGTTTTATATAGAGTTACAGATAGTGATAATAACGTAACTGAAAGAAAAGCATTTATAACTATATATGAAAACTTTACAGTTAATAAAACTAAATATGGTTCTTTTGATAATCTATCTGAATACAACAAAGAGTTTAAATTACCTATAGTATCTGCAAAAAATAATGCAGGTAACTATGGCTCAAGTGTAATAGGTTACGCAATAGATGAAAATATTAATACTCACTGGGAAACTAATAGTCCGAACAGTAGCTCATTTGAAAATGAAGTTATATTTGATTTAGGTGAAAATGTAGATATAGACAAGATGACCTATGCTTCTAGAAGAGGTGGTAAAGGATTTGCACGTAATTTTGAAATATATGTTTCAAGCAAATCAGAGGGAGATGACTTTATACTAGCAGGTAAAGGGGCATATGATGGAAGTGTAAATGATGTTATAGAGTTCAAATTATCTAAATTTGATGTGAGAAGAGTTAAGTTTAAATTTATAAATGCTCACCAAAATTGGGCTTCAATAGGTGAAGTAGCATTTTATAAAGAAGATGTTTTACCTGATAAAATAAATAATGATTTATTTATAGATGCTAATAAAACTGAAGTAAATGAAGAATACAATACTTTAGAAAAATTAGAAGTTTTAAGAGAAGATATTAAAAATCATCCAGCATTTAGCTTATTTGAAGATGATTTAAATAAAGCAAAAGAAATAATAATAGCAAAATTCCCGACTTTAAATGTTGAAGAAAATACTTTTGTTAAATTAAATAGTGAATTTGATTTGATGAGTAATGTAGTTGCTAATGACCAAGAAGATGGAAATATAACTTCAAATGTTAAGATTAATACTAATGAATTTACTACAAGTAAAGCTGGAGAATACGCTTTAACTTATACTGTTACTGATAGTGACGGAAACTCTACATCAAAAGAGAGAAAAGTTGTAGTTTATAGTGAGAATAAATATTTATCTGATATGGATTGGGAAGTAGCAACATCTGGATGGAGAAGTGTAAACAAAGATAGTGCGGTAGCTTCAACTAATAAAATAAAGCTTAATATAGATGGTACTATAAATGAATTTGATAAAGGTATAGGTGCTGCTACAAATGCAGAAATAGTTTATAATCTAGATGGGAATTACAGTTACTTTACAACTTATTTAGGAACAGATAAAAACTATAATGATAATAGAACAAGTATAATATTTAGGATATTTGCAGATGGTGAAGAAATTTATACTTCTGATGTAATAAGAAAAGATTCTAAAGCTGAATTTGTAAGTTTAGATATAACTGGGGTGAAAGAACTTAAGTTAGTAGCAGATGATGCTGGAGATGGAGGTCTTGGAGACTTTACTTCATGGGCAGATACTAAAGTTTACACTACAAACTCTAAACCACAGTTAACTATACCAAAATCAATATCTACTAAATTAGGAGAAGTAGTAGACTTAAATGAAAGTTATAGCGCAATTGACACAGAAGATGGAGACATAACTTCTAATATTGAGGTAAGAGGTAAAGTAAACTTTAATAAACCAGGTAAATACCCTATAATATACACTGTTACTGATAGTGATGGTAATAAAGTAAGTAAGACTAGAACTATAGCAGTAGTTAATATGGATGATAATAAATACTTAACTGATTATGAGTGGAATTCTACTCAAAATAGCTATAAATCTCCTAATAAAGATAAATCTATAAGTGGAAATACAATAAAGCTTACAGATGAAAATAATCAAGAAGTAGTTTATGAGAGAGGTATAGGTGCTCATTCAACTTCAACGATAATATATGATTTAAGTGATAAAGACTATGCATACTTTACATCATATGTAGGTGTGGATAGGGCTATGTTTGGAACTGTTGGTTGTGTAAGTTTTGAAGTTTATGTTGATGGTGAGAAGAAATTCGATAGTGGAGTCATGAATTCAAGAGAACCACAAAAGTATGTTGAAGTAGATATAAATGATGCTAAAGAGTTAAAGCTAGTAGTGACAGATGGAGGTAATGGACAAGGGTCAGACCATGCATCTTGGGCAGATGCTAAACTGCATTTTGCGAACGCTGAATCAAGCGTAGATTTAAGTGAAGTAGTAAGTATAGAAGATAAATATCTTAAATCAAGTATAAAGAAAGTACTTAATTTATCTAGTGATAATATAACAGTTGGTGATATGCAAAAAATTACTAGTTTAAATGTTCAAGGAGCTGAAAGCTTAAATGGACTACAGTATGCGAAAAACTTAGAATCATTAAATATAGAATATAATGAAATAAGTGATTTATCACCGATTAAAGATCTTAAAAAATTAACAGATTTAAGAGCTAATCCTCAAATAATAACATTAGGATCAATAGATAAAAAGGATAATAGAGTGACAATAGACTATGATGTTTTAAATAGAAAAGGTGAAAAGTTATCACCAATAAGTTTGACGATAAGAAACAATCAAACATTAGAAGATATTACATTAGATTTATCACAGTGTGTAGATGAAAATGGCGTAATATCTTTTGATACTACATACTTTGATTCTGTTATATATAGTGTGTATTTAGGATATGAAGATATTAATGATAACTATTTATCACAAGTATTATTTATGTTTAGTAATAAATGATTAACCTTTGCAATATCAAGTAAATGCTATATATATATGAAATATGAAAACAAAAATTGTATTCAAATTTAATTTGGATACAATTTTTTTGTTTTTGTGTCATTTACCTATAAAAGTATGTCGTTTACGAAGTATTTATAATTTTATAAAAAAGATATATTATCATTAAGATAAGAGGAGTACGATCAAAAATATTTATAAAAATAAATATTTTATTAAGGAGAGATAGTAATGATTAAAATAAAAGACAGCGATTTAATGATTATGAAGAGGATACTAGGAGATTTATATCTAGAAAATGGAAATACTGAAGAAGTGATTTTATTAAGTAAAGCTATTGATAAAATAATCCCATTAGTGAATTTAGCCAAAAAGATAGAGACAAATTTATTAAATTATATGCAGGTATAAAAGTAGAAAATACGCAAGATGTAAATAAGCTTTCAGAAGCTATAAATAAAGAATGGGAAAAAAGAAAAATATCATTTTTAGATAATGAAAATATATCAATGATAAATGTATTTTTACATTCACCAGAAGATAGTGAAGTATTTGTAGGGCATGCAGGTATCTTACTACAAATAAAAAATGAATTATTATTTATTGAAAAATATGCACCAACTTTACCATTCCAAGTTTCTAAATTTAAAAATAGATTAGAATTAAAAGGATATTTAATGGATAGACTTGATAATGATACATCTGGAAATGGTTCATCAAAGCCAATAATAATGGAGAATAATAATTTAATTAATTAGATTAAATAGCTACTAAGCAATAAGCTTAGTAGTTATTTTTTATATAATGATTTTATTAAAATTCATATCCATACAAAAATACATTTAATTTAGTATTCAGATAATCTAATGATACTTCCTTTTCATTTATTCTACTGAAGTTTTGGCTGTCATAAAATCCATAATTACATCTACTATCTGTAAATAGGTAGAAAGATTTTACATTCATACTTTTCATATAATCAGACAAATACTTAACTAAAGCTTTACCAATACCAAGTCCCCTAGATTCTTTTGATACTATAAATAGTTGAATACAACCTTGAAATTGACATTCTTTGTCTTTTAGAATTTCCTTATATGTATTTTGAATTTTTAAGAATTCTTTAATTAAAGTATGATTTGTTTTGTTATTCATTATTGATTTAATAGAACTAATGTCAAAATTAAAATTATTAACAGAATTAATTACACGGGTCTTATCATTCAGAGCACTACCTAAAATAAAACCAATTACTTTACCATTTTTTTGAGCGACCTTACAAAAAGAAGTATCTAAAATACATTCTTGAAGATACCCACTTAATACAATATTTAATAACGCTTCATCTTTAATAAAATCATAAAATCCAAAAGCTTCTCCAATTAATTCTTTGATAGTCTCGTAATCAGATTCTAATAAATCTCTGTATATTACTTTGTTCATATAAGTAAAAAGATCCTTTCATTTAATTTATATTTATACAACAATTATTGTATAATGATGATAATAATATCTACCCTTAGGGTAGAGTCAATAAAATTTAAAATTTAAGAGGAAATAATAAAAATGAAAAAAATATTTTCTATTGGAGAAGTTTCTAAAATTAAAGGCATAACAATAAAAGCTTTAAGATATTATCATAAAATGGGAATTTTAATTCCAAAGTACATTGATGAATATTCGGGATATAGACATTATTCTATAGATCAATTTGTATATATAGATATTATAAAAGGATGCAGATTATTGGGAATAAGTATAAAAGAACTTCAAGAAATTTTTCAACGATGTGATACAGATGAATTACTTGAATTTTTAGAAATAAAAAAACATGAAGCTAAAGAAAATATAAATAAGATGAACAAAGTAATTGAAAATATAGATACTCTAAAGACAAGTATAAAACTATCTAAAGAAATAGTATATAAAAATGAAATAGCAATTAAATATTTTGAAACACGTTATATAATAGTTCTACCCTGTAAGGAGGTAGGTAGTTTGAATGAATTACTTTATTATTCTGATTTAGATAAGTTAATTTTAGAAAAAAATATAAATGTATCTGTGCAAAGAGGGATTATATATAAAATAAATGATAATATAAGTCCAGAGTCTAAATATGTATTCAATATAATTGAAGAATATAAAGACATAAAAAATGATGAAAGCATAAAAATATTGCCAAAAGGAAGATACTTAACAATGGTTTATGATACAGAAAATAAGGAACAATGTATAAAAAAAATATCAGATTATATAAAGGAAAATAATATAAGAATTGATGATATTATAGAGTTTGATCTATATAATGATATTTTTAATACTAAAAATTATAATAGTCAAATTCAGATTTTTTTAGGCAACTGTGAAGTAAATTACGAGGGATTATAGTAAGAGATAGAAATACATTTCTTATATATCAGGTAGTAATATTGACATATCAGGTATAATTTGTTATTTTATGAAATATATTATAGTAAAGCTATATTTAACTTAATATTTAGAAAAACAAAAATATATATATAGATCCTAAATATTTAAGGTAGCTGAACTTATACAGATAAAAATAAATTTGGAGGAATGATAATGAAAAAGATTTTATTAGGAACTTTATTATCAGCACTTATACTAACTTTAACTGGATGTAGTACTTCTAAAGATGAAACTGAAAATATTGATAAGGTATTTGTTTATGGCAGCTTAAGAAGTGACATGTTTAATTATGATGTTTATTTAGACGGCAAAGTTAAAGAAAATAAAAAAGCTACAGTTAAAGGGGAATTATTCCATTTAGATAATAAAGGATATCCAGCAGTAGTTCCAGGTGATAGAGAAGTAATAGGAGAGTTAATGTCATTTGAAGATTTTGAATCTACATTAAAGGAGTTAGATGAACTAGAAGCATATGTAGAAGGTGAAGAAAATGAAAATGAATATAATAGAAAAGTTATAGATGTAACACTTGAAGATGGAAGCATAGAAAAAGCATATTATTACGAGTATAATCCATCAGCAGATTATAATAAAGATGACAAATTAATAGAAGTTTAAGATGGTGACTGGAAATCATATATGGAAAATATAAAAGTTGAAAGAGTATTTGTATATGGAAGTTTAAGAAGTGATATGTTCAACTATAAAACTTATTTAGATGGTAAAGTTAAAGAAAGTATAAAAGGAACAATAAGTGGAGATTTATTCTATATAGAAAATAAAGGATATCCAGCAGTAGTTCCAGGTGATGGAGAAGTTGTTGGAGAATTAATGACATTTGAAGATTTTGAATCTGTATTAGATGAACTTGATGAGTTAGAAGCTTATGAAGAAGGTAAGGAAAGTGAAAATGAATATAACAGAAAAGTTGTAAATGTAAAGATTGCAGAAGGAACTGTTATAAAAGCGTATTACTATGAATATAATCCATTAGCAGATTATAATAAAGATGATAAATTAGTTCCGGTTAAAGATGGTGACTGGAAACAATATATAGAAAATAAATAAAAATAAAAGCTGTTACAGATATGATATTTGTAACAGCTTTTTATATATTAAATTATACTAATATTTTGTTGGATAGATATCAGATAAAATCAAGTAATTTATGTATAAGGAAATAGATATAAAACTTTTCAAAAATCGATAAATGCTGAAAGATGTCATACGAAAATGTAAATCTTACTTATAAGATACTATAATATATCAAAAAAATTGATAAAACTATAAATTGGGGTACATATTGATAGGGAATTAAGGAGACAGATATGCATACATATATAAATCGAATTTATACTTTTATAACTATCTTATTTTTAATATTTATTAATGTAGAGAAAGCTTATTTATTAGAAAAAGATGATATATTATTTATTAGTTCATATAATCCAAATTTTATTAGTTTTAATGACCAAGTAAATGGAATTACTGATAGCATAGGGGAAGATATAAATCTTAAGATTGAATACATGGATTCTAAGATAGTAGGAAATGAAAATAATGAAAGAGATTTTTATAACTTACTAAAGTATAATATAAGCAATTATGAAAAATTTCAATCTATTATTGTAGGAGACGATGAAGCATTGGAATTTGCGATTAGATACAGAGATGATATATTTAAAGGTATACCTATAGTATTTTTAGTAATAGAGAATATAAAGCTTATAGAAGAATAACTTAAATATGACTTAGTATCTGGTGTAAGAGAATCTGAATCTTTAGGTGCAAATATAGAACTAATTACTAAACTTCATAAAGATGTGAAAAATATATATTATAACAGAGGATTTAAGTGTTTTAGACAGGGCAACTATTCTAGAAGATGAGGAATATTATAGAAACATAGAATTAAGTATTAATACAATTGAAACTAATGATATGAGTATTGATGAATTTAAAGAAATATTATCTACTTTAAATAGTGAAGATGGAATTATAACTATTTATCCAAATAATTTTGAAAATGATTATTGGATAGGACATAAAGAAGTAACTAAACTAATTAAAGGATATACTAGCAATGTACCCATATATAGCACTCTAGGATATAATATCGGTAGTGGTAGTATAGGGGGAAAAGTCATTAATCATTATAAACAAGGTAAAAAGCTGGAGAAATAACAAAAGCAATATTAGAAGGCAAAAATACAAATGAATTATATATATATAATGATAATGCAAATGAGTATATATTTGATTATAAGACAATGAAAGAGTTTAAAATAAAAAAGAAGGACTACCTAAAGGTTCAATAATTATAAATGATCCGATAGAATATATACTTAAAAATAAAGACGTACGTATCCCTATTTTGGTATTCACAACTGGATTAATTAGTATAATTATTACTTTGATATTTTACATTATGTATAAAATAAAATATGAAAAAGAGCTTTTAAGTGTTATAAATGAATCTAAAGAGGTTAATAGATTAAAATCATATTTTATATCCAATATAACTCATGAGCTAAGAACACCAATTACAGTTATAACATCTGTAATGCAACTTACAAAATCTAATAAATATAAAGATAACTTTATATTAAAAGAGGATAGTGCAAAGCTTATAGATGATAATTGTAATAGACTATTAAGATTGGTAAATAACATAATCGATATAGATAAATGTAAATCTGGAAACATAACTTTAAATCTAGATAAAGTAAATATAGTTGAACTTTCAGAAAGTGTTGTAACATTAATACTTCCATATATAAAAGCGAGAAATTTAGAAGTTATATTTGATACTACAGATGAAGAAATTATGATGAATATTGATTGTAATAAGATAGAAAGAGTATTACTTAATTTATTATCTAATGCAATTAAATTTTCAAAGAATGAAGGTATTATAAGCGTTAATTTGATAAAGATGAATGATATATTAAGGATTGTAGTAGAAGATAATGGTATAGGTATTGAAAATTGTAATTCACAGAAAATATTTGATAAATTTGTTCGACTGGATAATACTATGACTAGATAAAATGAAGGAAGTGGAATAGGTTTATCTATAGTTAAATCATTTGTAGACTTACATGATGGAAAGGTAAGTGTAGAGTCTAAATTAAATGAAGGTACTAAATTTATAGTGGATTTACCTATTAATATAGATAATAGAGAATATAAAGAATATAATTCACATGAAATAGTTAATAAATCCTTTCTGATATATATATTTAATATATTAAATTTTAGAAACTAAAGTTATAATTTTAGAGATAGTTGTAAAATTTATTATAGTGAATATGTAATTAAATCAATAGAAATATATACATAGTTAAGGTAGGTATAGCAGAAAATGCTAAACCTACCTTATTTTATTTAAAAAGATAAGTATAAAGTAGGATTATAATTTAAATTTGCAAAATTATAGAATTATAAAATTTATAATAAATTAAAATACAATTTAATTAATTCAAATAATTATAATTAATACAAAATTTTACTAATTACAACAAAAATATTACCATTAACATGCAATATAAGGAAAAAAAGTAAGAATATGATAGGATTTACAAAATAAAATATTTTAATACTAAGCTATTTTAACAATAGAAAATAAAACACAAATTATAGCTGGTATAAAGTAAAAATGTAAAATATAGAAGTTTATTATTTTTGGAGGAAAACTTATATGAGAAACGTAAATGGTAAGAAAACACATCAATTAAAAAATGTTGGAACTGCTACTGCATTAACAATTACTCTAGTTACATCTAATGTATCTACTTTAGCTTACGCAATTGAATTAGACTCAGATATCAATGAAGAAGTAGTTAAAGAATATATAGAAGAAGTCATTGAAGTAGAAGATAATGAGGAAATAAGTGATAAAGAAGAAGTGATTAGCAAAGATAAATTAGGCACTGAGGAAATATCTGTTGAAAATGAAGATATTCAAGAGCAAATATTTACTAAAGAAATGAGTAAATCAATAACTTTGGAAGAATTAGAAAAAGATTGGGAAATCAAAATATATTCTAGTGACCCAAGTATTGTATTCTTAGAACAATATATTGGTACAAATAAAGATATTGTCATACCAGCCGAAGTTGGAGGTAAAAAGGTTAAGTTAAGAGGTGAAAAATGTTTTTCAGATCCAAATAAAAAATCTATAATAACTAGTATAACATTTGAAGAATCAGATAATGGTGAGAAGGTACAAACACCTGTTTCATTAAAAGGTATATTTAAAGATTGTATAGCGCTTACAAGTATAGACCTAAGTGGGCTAGAGACAAATAATGTAACCAGTATGGAAATGATGTTTAGTGGATGTACTTCATTAAAAAGTGTGAACTTAGGAGTCTTAGATACTTCCAATGTAAATAATATGTCAAATATATTTAGTGGATGTAATAATTTAGAAAGTATAGACTTAAGCGGAGCAGATCTTTCAAGTGTAGAAAATATATCAAACACATTCAGTGAATGTAATAATTTAGAAAGTGTAGATTTAAGTGGAGCAGATCTTTCAAGTGTAGGAAATATATCAAATACATTCAGCGGATGTAATACTTTAAAAAGTGTAGATTTAAGTGGATTAAAAATTTCATCTAAAGTAACAAGCATATCGAGTATGTTTAGTGGATTAAATAATTTAGAAAGTGTAAAATTAAATGGACTACAGATACCAAATGTAACTAATATGTATAATATGTTCAAGGACTGTACTTCATTAAAAAGTGTAGATTTAAGTGGAGTAGACACATCAAAAGTAACTAATATGACAGGTTTATTTATAGGATGTAGTGAATTAACAGATATAAAGTTTGGTGGTGAGTTTACAACAAAATCAGTAAGTCTTATGAATAATATGTTCAAAGATTGCGCTTCTTTAGAAAATATAGATTTAAGTAGTTTTGATACTTCAAATGTCGAAAATATGTCATATATGTTTAGCGACAGTTTATTAAAGAAAGTAGATTTAAGCAGTTTTGATACTTCAAATGTAAAAAATATGAAGGGAATGTTCCGTAATACAGAATATTTAAAAGAGATAGTACTTGGTAGTACATTTAAAACACTATCAGTAACAGATATGTCATTTATGTTTTGTAATAGTGGAGTAAATAATTTATATTTAAATGAATTTGACACATCCAAAGTAACAGACATGACAGCTATGTTTGCGAGTTTAGATAATATTACTATTTTAGATTTATCTAGTTTTAATTTAAATAATAATGTTAAAACAAATCATATGTTTGCAAAGCATATTAGTGTTGCTAGTAATAGTAATGATATTATTGAACATAATTTATCTGATTTTGAAAAAGAGTTATTAGTTATTACTAAAGATAGGAGATTAAGAGAATACGATTATACAGCAGATGCTTGTTTACCAGTAGGTCCAACATTAAATGCGAATGGTGGAGTATTTGAAAATGGTGAAAAAACTTGTTCACTTTTTAATACAAATGTATTAGGAAGTATCAATGAAGCTGATATAGACAAAGAAATAGAAAATAGTTTACTAATAGTAAAAAATCCTACAAGATATGGGTACAAATTTGTATCTTGGGAAGTTGAACAAACAATAACAAGAGATAAAGCTTCTATTTTAGATAAATTAAATACAACTTATTATGCTAAATGGGAAGCTATACCAGTTACATTACCAGATGATGTACCAGTTGATACTACAGATACACCAGTTACATTACCAGATGATGTACCAGTTGACGATAAATACCAAGAAAGTAATAATGATAATAATGCAACTGAGAAACCAGAGAGTGGAAACAGTTTAAATGGATCAAATTCTGTAAGTAATGATAATCCACAAACAGGAGATGCAGGTGTCTTAGGGGGAATTGGATTAGGATTAACATCTATATTAGGTATATTTATAAACAATAGGAAGAAAAATAAATAAAGTTGTATATAAATTTTAAATCATGAATAGAATTTTATAAATTTAGATGTATTATCAAAATAAAAACTCATATCTATAATTAGATATGAGTTTTCTACTTTATAAATAATTCATATTAGGCACAAATAGGTTATTAAATTAATATTTACATATAATATAAATTTAATAACTCATAAACTAGTTACAAAAAAGTACCTAATTGAGGCTTTAACTTAATCTTGTTATAGTAAATACATAATTAAAAATAAGGTAGGTATACATAATATGAATAATAAATTAACTTATAAAATAAAAGAAGTGCTTACTAAGAATGAGTATACGGATATAATAATAAAACATAAATTAGAAGATACTGAATTAAAACTAAGCGATTCTAAGGTAAGATTTAGATATGAGCCAAAAGAAGATAAGGCTTATTTAAGTTTTGGAAATGAAAATCAATATACAGTATGTGAAGTAGAAGATGGAAATATAAATGAAATAATTATAAATGATGAATTGTTAGTTATAGAAGCTGACGAAAAATATTATCATTGCTATCTTAATAAAGATAAAATATATTAGGTAAAAAATGGGTAGCTATAATAATATGGGAAATTAAAAATAATAAAATTAGATTCGGAGAATTACAAAGAGCTATAAATGGATGTACAAAAAAGATGTTAACTCAGCAATTAGACTTATTAATTATGAATAATATCATAATAAATGATAAAAAAAGTTAAAATAAAAAATATAAAATTTATTAAACAAATTTTAAAAAGTGGACCTTATATGTCTTTTTTTGTCGTTATTATAGAGGAGTATTAATATTACTTACTATTTAGGAGGATTTTTTATGAAAGACATTTTAACGGGAACAGGATTACTGTTACTAGTATTAGCTTTATTTACTTTATTTAGTTATAAAGCACCAAAAGGTATGAAGGCAATGGGTGGTCTTGCAAACGCTGCCTGTGCAAGTTTCCTAGTTGAGGCTATTAACTACTCATTCTTTGGAGACATATTAAACTTAGATTTATTTTATAATACAGGTGCAGCCAACGGTTCTTTAGGTGGAGTTGCTGCGGGAATATTAGTACCGATATCAATGGGAGTTTCACCAGTGTATGCTGTATTAATAGGTTTAACATGCTTAAACTTCAAAATACTTCCAGGATTTATAGCTGGTTATTTAGTAGCATTTGTAGTTAAGTACTTAGAAGAAAAGGTACCAGCAGGTTTAGACTTAATAGTTATAATAGTTGTTGCAGCACCATTAGCATACTTAATAGGGGATGTAACAAGTCCTTTAGTTGATGGTACATTAGGAACTATAGGTTCAGTTTTAACATCTGCATCTAGTTCATCACCAATAATAATGGGAATTGTATTAGGTGGATTAATAACAGTTGTTGCTACAGCTCCTCTTTCTTCTATGGCTTTAACAGCTATGATAGGATTAAGTGGTGTGCCAATGGCAATAGGTGCATTATCAGTATTTGGATCTACTTTCATGAACTATGTATTCTTCTCAAAAATGAAGTTTGGTTCAAGAGAAGACAATATAGCAGTTGCTATAGAACCTTTAACACAAGCAGATATAATATCTGCAAACCCAATACCAATATATGTTACTAACTTTATAGGTGGAGCTGCATGTGGAGTTGTAGTTGCATTAATGGGATTAGTAAATAATTCACCAGGAACAGCTACTGCAATAGCAGGTCTTGCGGTATCATTTGCTTACAATCCACCAGTAAAGGTTGTAATAGCTGCTGTAGTATGTGCTGTATTATCAGCAATAGCAGGATTCATAGGATATAAAATATTTAAGAACTATAAAATAGTTACAGCTGCAGAAATAAGAGGAAATAAAGCTGTAGAAGAAAATGTAGCTTAGAATAATATTTTATATGAAAACGTATATTTAGACTATTTAATTATATATGAAATATGCTCTATATCTGCTTTTATGTATAAATTATAATAAGAGCGATATAGGGCATATTTATATATAAAAATGATATTGATTATCTATATCAAATACTATATAATATATTTTGAAATTCAAATTATAAGATTATCAATAGTATATAAGCTATTGATAATCTTATAATCAGTATCTATAAATAGAAATATAGACGATGAGAGAAGGGAGGCAGCTATGAAATATATTTTTATAAACCCAGTTGTAGACAATATGTATATAAAAGAAGAGCTAGATGAGTTATTACTTAACAATGGTTACTTAAGGATAGAAGTTGAAAATGATTGGCATAAGATTGTAAAAGAAAAGTATAATGAAGCTCTTAAATCAACAGAAAAGACACTTCTAGATAAAAGATGTCCTTTGGCTATAGATACTATTGATGAATATATAAATGAGAGTGATGTTTTTATTCCTCATATTGATCCAATTCTAATACATTGTGGTATAGAAATCGCAAATAGAAGCGACTTAAAAGGAAAGAAGAAAGTAATTACTACGCCATGTGAAAGTTTAGCTTTATATGGAAACAAAAAGAATTTAGAAGATACAGTATTCGTAAGTTGGAAAGAATTTATAAAGAATTTAAATTTACATGAAATGATTAAAGTAAAACTACTTGATAAAAGTCCTATTCCTCCAGGTTACTTTAAGTCCTTAGAAGTAAAAGTAGGAAGTATTTCAGGAAAAGAAAATATAAAAGATTACTTTAAAAATAAGTTACATAAGGAAGATGACTTAGTTGAAATGCTTTATTGTACAAATGGATGCAATAATGGAGATGGAGTGTTAATAAATGAATAGCAGTAAAATTAAAAAAACATCAATTTCTGCCATAATCCTAATTGTAATATGGGCTATAGTTACTAAGATGGAATTTGTTAGTTCTTATATTTTACCTTCACCAGAAAAGGTATTAGATAGCCTAATTAAAATGATATTGTCTGGAGAAATTTTTGAAGATATTTATATAAGTTATATAAGAGTTTTAAAAGGATTTTTCATAGCAACTTTATTTGCATTTATATTAGCAATGGTGAGAGTTATTTTTCCAAAATACAATGATTACTATGAGAATATAGTTCAATTTTTAAAAAATGTACCACCATTAAGCTTGATATCCCTTTTAATCTTATGGTTTGGTATAGGTGAAACAACTAAGATAGGAATAATAGTTTTAACTTCATTTTTCCCAATATATTTAAATACAGTAAAGGGATTTATAAGTTGTGATAAAAAATTATTAGAAGTTGGTAAGGTTTACGGATATTCAAAGTCAAGAAGCTTTTTTAAGATAAGACTTCCATATGCTATGTCAGATATATTAGTTGGAATGAGGATAGGATTAGGATATAGTTGGAGGGCTATAATAAGTGCAGAAATGATTGCAGCATCATCAGGGCTTGGTCATATGATTTTATTTGCTCAGCAAATGTCTAGAACAGATAAGGTTATAGTCGGTATTTTAGTAATAGGTGTAGTTGGTTATATAACTGATAGATTATTTGCACTTATAATCGATAAAGCTTTGAAAGGATCAGATAAAAATGGATGGAATTAAATTAGTAAATGTAAGTAAAATTTATACTGTTGAAAAAGAAAGTATAAAGGTTTTAAATGAAATAAATTTAAATATACCAGCAAATAAGATAACAGTAATTCTAGGTCGAAGTGGATGTGGAAAGACTACATTACTTAGACTTGTATCAGGGCTTGAAGAATTTGACCAAGGAGAAATTCTAGGGTATAACTCAAAAAAGACAGCATATGTTTTTCAAGAAGATAGATTGATGCCATGGCTAGATGTAAAATCTAATGTAACATTTGGCATACATAATAAGAAAGTAGACCACAGTAGAGTTGATGAAATTATTGAAACTGTGGGACTTAAGAAATTCTATAGTGCATATCCCAGTCAATTATCAGGTGGAATGAAACAAAGGGTATCTATTGCAAGAGCATTTGCATATGACCCAGACCTTATAATGATGGACGAGCCTTTCTCAGCATTAGACTACTTTACAAGAGAACAAATGCAAAAGGAATTATTAAAAATTCATAACAGATTAAAATGTTCAATTTTATTTGTAACTCATAGTATCGATGAAGCTCTTATTCTTGGTGACAAAATTGTAGTATTAGAAAAAGGAATTATTAAATCTCAATATAAAATTGATGAAAAAAGTAGTACAAGAGATTTATTAGATGATAAATTTGTCAATTTAAAAAAGCAAATAATTGATGACTTAAAAGTTATTTAATTAAAGAAACATAAACAGTGGAGGAGAAATTTATGAAATTAAGTAAATCAATAAAAAGGAAATTAACAGCAATATTTTCTGCAGGAATGATGATGACATCAATTGCTGGATGTTCAGCAACAAAAGAGTCTAGTTTAGATAAGCTAGTAATAACACATGTTACTTCACCGCTGAATGTACCGAGTATAATACAAAAGAATAAAAATATATTTGCAGATGAGTTTAGTGCAAATGGTAAAGATATAGCTATTGAGTATGCCGAAATAACATCAGGCTCAGACCAAACTCAAGCATTAGCTTCAGGAGATGTTGATATATTATATGCAGTTGGAGGAACTTCAGTAGTTTTAGCAGCAGCAAACGATGCTGATATAAAAATATTAAATATGTACAGTAGATCACCAGAAGCATTTTGTATGTATTCACTTGATGAAAGTATAAAATCAGCAGAAGATTTAAAAGGTAAAACGATAGCAGGACCAGTTGGAACTAACTTACATCAATTATTAATAGCATACCTTGAAGAAGCTGGAATGAGTATAGATGATGTTAATTATGTAAATATGGCTATACCTGATGCAAAGGCAGCCTTAGATGGAAAAAGTATTGATGTAGCATTACTTGCAGGACCTACTGCATATAAAGCAAAAGAACAGGGTTACAACTTAGTTACTAACGGAAAAGGATTAACAGATGCAGTAATAGCAGTGGCAGTTAGAGAAGATTTCTATAATGAACATAAAGAAGAAGTTGAACTATTCGTTAAAGGTCAAGAAAATATTATTAAATATATAAATGAAAACTACGATGAGACTATGGAAATAGTTGCTAATGAACTTGATTTAGATAAATCTGCAGTTGAAGAAATGTACAAGCAATATGATTTTAGTATAGAAATTACAGATGAAGACCGTAAGGCATTTCAAAATGTAGCTGACTTTATGTTTAAAACTGGAATGATAGAAGAAGAAGTTAATACAGATGAACTTTTTATAAAATAGTAGGTGAATACAAATGACACAAGAAAAGGTTATAGTAAAAGATAAAAATGATATTATAGAGATAACTTATGATGATATTTTAAAATATCATGGTAGAGAAATGATAGGTGGAGCAGCTTTAGCATTTAAAATAATGTTGATGACTTTTCCAAGACTTTGTAATGAAATACCACAAAGAGGCAGATTTAGTTTTTATAGCGGAATAGGAAAAAATGGAAGAGGTATAATAGATGCAACAGAAATGGTTATGCGTGTAAAAACACATAATAATTTAAGATTAGATCTTGCATATTCTGATGATAAGTTAGGTCAAGTTGCACCTGGTGGCGGTAGATATTATTTTGAGATAGGATATGATGATAAATTAGTTAAATTATATTTAAAAGAAGGAATAATACCAGAAGAATTTATAGCATATTCAAAGTTGTCACATAAATGTAAAGCAGAAAATATTTCTATGAAAGTAGAAGATCAAGAAAAACTTTTGTTATTAAGACAAGAATTGGCTAGCAGTATAATAAAATCTAAACCAGAAGACCTATTTGTAATAATTTAAAATTAGAATAGATAGAAAGGTTGTAGTTGAAATTATCAATTACAACCTTTTTTTGTCTAACTTAGATTATAAAAATAAAACTAATACAATATTATTAGAGTATATTACAAATAATTCAATTATCATTTTAATACAACAAAAGGAGATTTAAATGAGTAATTTCAGTAGTTATGAATTTTTTACGTATTTCATCGGTATTATTGAAATGATATATTTTTTTAATAAATTAATGTTATCAAAAGGTAATAAAACAAGATATACATTTATCTATTTTATTATATTGATTATGTTATACCCAATTATACCCAAATTTTACTTAAACGTTATATTTAGTATGAAATATAATAGTAGTGTATTTTTACTAACATTAACTAATAATATTATGATACTTTCATATCCAGTGATTTTTAGACGAGGAGCTTTATCAGAAAAATTATACTTAGGATCATTATATCTTTATATTACAACATTATTAACAATAGTTGCTACAATATTTTATTCTATCATGTCAGATGATACATTTATAAATATAATGATGAATAGAGACTATAATCTAGCTATACTAAATCAATCGCTACGATTTATAGTTATAATAATAATTTCAAAATATGGTAAGTTTACAAAAGATATAGATAATAAATCATTATATACAAGAAGTATTATACTATTTTCAGAGCATATAATACTATATACTACAGTAAGATATACAATTGCATATTCAATTGATGCAATAGAAGGTTTGAGTATTATTACATTGTTTTTATTTTTAATACAAGTAATATCTATGTATGGGATGGATATACTCTCTAAGCATATGAGAAATAAACGTATAATAGTAGAAGAATTAAATTATAAAAAATACGAAGATTATATAATAAATATGCACAAAGAGATGAGCGCTTGGAGGCATGACCTCCGCAATCATATAAATGTAGTATTAGGATTATTAGAATTAGATGAAAAAAATAAGGCGATTGAGTATATAAGAGATATTGAAAAAAGGACTAGTAAGTTTGAATCATGTATTTATACTAATAATATAGTTATAGATTCTTTGTTATCTAATAAAATAAATATTGCAAAAGAAATGAATATAAGTGTGAATTTTAAGATAAAGATGAATACAGTGATAAAAATACCTAACCTAGATATATGTACAATTATTGGTAATTTAATGGATAATTCTATTGAAAGTTGTGAAAAATTTAAAGGAAATAAATTTATAGATTTAATAATAATATCAGAGGGTAGTAAATTAATTCTTAGAGTTAAAAATAGTTGTGATGGAAAATTAATTAAGATAAGAGGTAAATTTAAAACTACTAAACAAGAAGATGGACATGGATTTGGTTTAATTCAAATTGATAATATAGTAAAGAAATTTAATGGATACATCAATAGAAGTTATGATGATAATGTATTTTCTACTTATATAAAAATAGAGTATAAATAAAATAATCGAAATTAATACAGTATCTAAATTATTTTTATATCTAAGAATATAATAAATTATATATTTAATTAATGTATAACTTATATTATGATATGTATAGAATTTATTAATATTAAATGATACATATTTGGATAGGAGATTTTCTTATGAACATAGCAATATGTGAGGACAACAATGAAGAATTCAATATAATAAATAAATACATTGAAAATTGGTCTAAGGAAAAGAATATAGAGGTAAAAGTTGATAAATATCGAAGTGCAGAATCCTTTTTATTTGAATGGATAGATTATGATAAATATGATTTGATTTTTTTGGATATAAAAATGAAGTATATATCGGGAATAGAACTTTCTAATTTAATTAGAGAAAAAAATAAAATAGTTGATATTGTATTTACGACAGGAATATTTGAACATGCTTTACACGGATATAGTGTTAATGCAATGCAATATTTGTTAAAACCAATAGGTCAAAATGATATACATTTATGTTTAGATAAAGTTTTAGAAAAATTAAACTATACAAATAAATTATCAAAATTCATAATTATAAAGACTTCTAAAAATTGTATAAGATTAAACTATGATGAAATATATTATTTTGAAATGTTTTCTCCTAATATAACTATATATACAATAAAAGAAGAGATAGTCATAAGAAAAACAATAAGTGAAGTAGAAGATGACTTAAGAGATAACTTATTTATAAGATGTCATAGATCATATATAGTAAATTTAAGATATGTAAAGTCAATATCAAAAAATACTATTATATTAGAAAATGGAGTAAGTATACCTGTAAGTAGAAACAAGTATAAAGAGGTTAATGATAGCTATATAAATTATTTATGTGAAATATAATAAAATATTAATTTAACTAAAATATGAAAACATACGATAATAACCATAGTAATCGTATGTTTTTTTATTTGTAAAACTATACATTTAGATTAAAAAATTAAACCTTTAGATACAAATTTTAAAAAATAACAGTTACTTAATATAAATTATTAAAAAATGAAGATATAAATAGTCTTACTAAGTTTAATTAATACATTATATATGAATAGGAGAAACATATGAGCAGAAAAGAGTTTAATTTATATTCAGAAGTATTGTTAAATATATTTGATAACAATTTCAATGATATTGATAATTTAATAGAAGAGATAAAAAAGATATTGCCATTTATAAGAATATATATATGTGAAAGAAATAAAAAAGATGAAAATGAAAATAAAGAGTTTTCAATGGAATATATAGACATTATTAATGATTTACTATTTAACTTAGAAAAGGATAAAAAGATAAGTTTATATTATGATGAAATTTATATACAAGAAAATTATAATTATCATTATAATTTAATAATATCTCAAGGTATAGAAAATTTTATAATATATCCATTTGATATTTTAAATGAATCCTATGGATATATATATGGACTTCGATTGTAAAATACATACAGTTAAGTACATCATTGAGCTTATAGCTAACTTATTGATTAAAAATATAGAAAGGATATATAGCAAAGAATCTAATGCTACAGATGTAATTGATTTATATAAAAAAGTAAAAAAAGGTATTCGATTAAATGAATTTAAATTTGTATATCAGCCTAAATTTAATATACAAAGCAATCAAATTATAGGCGCAGAAGTTTTAATACGATGGCATAAAGGTGATGGTAGTATTATATACCCAGATAAGTTTATAGAAATATTAGAAGATATAAATCTCGTTTATCTAATAGATTATCATACAATTAAAGAAGTTTTAAAAAAATTATATTATTGGAATAATTTATATGGAAATAACATAGTACCTATGTCAATAAACCTATCAAAGAGTACATTAATGAGACCAGATTTTATAGAGATTTTAAAAGCCATGATAAAAAAATATAATATAGATTTAAATTACATAGAATTTGAAATAACAGAAAGAGAGTATGTGGATTATAGCATAAAAGAAATAAATGAGAAAATTGATATAATACGAGGATTAGGTATAAAAGTATCTTTAGATGACTTTGGATCTGGACATTCAAATATATCATTTTCTATGAATATAGATTTAGATATTATAAAAATTGATAAAAGTATTATTAGTAAAATTGGGGAAAATAAAAAAATTGATTCTATTTTATTATTTATATGGGACTTAGCAAATAAAAGTAATATAGAGTTAGTTGCGGAAGGAATAGAAACTAAAGAGCAACTTGAATTTTTAGTGAATAATGGATATAAGTTTGGGCAAGGATATTATTTATCAAAGCCTATTAATGATGAAATATTTGAACATGAATACTTAATTATATAAAATAAATAATTTAGAGAAATCATATTGTTTAAAATCAATATGATTTTTTTATTTAAATTAAAAATAATAATGTATTATAAAATAAATTTTACATTTAATAAATTTAGTTTTATTATTATATAGGAAATTAATATTTAATGAGATGAAAAATGGAATAATAAGTAGAGGTGGATTATATTTATGAAGATAGCGATATGTGAAGACCAAGCGGTACAAATGGACTTACTTAATAGTAAAATTACAAATTTGGCCAATGAAAAAGGTATTAATATATTAATTGACAACTTTTCAAGTGCAGAATCGTTTTTATTTCAATGGTCAGATTATAACAAATATGACATTATATTTTTGGATATAAAGTTGAGCAAAATGTCTGGAATTGAGTTATCTAATATAATTAGAGAAAAAAATAAAACCATGGATATTGTATTTGTAACTGGATTTTTTAAATATGCACTACATGGATATAAAGTTGGAGCATTACAATACCTAATGAAACCAGTAAAGAAATTAGATTTACAATTCTGTTTAGATAAAACATTAAATAGGATAAGTGATAAGTGTGAAACATCTATGATTATTTTAGATACATCAAAACATATCATAAAATTAGATTATAATGAAATACATTATTGCATAATGTTTTCTCCGTATATAGATATTCACACAAATTCAGAAAAAATAACGTTAAGAAAGAAAATAAGTGAAATGGAAGAAATCTTACCAAATGAATACTTTGTTAGATGCCATAGGTCATATATAGTAAATTTAAAATATATTAAGTCGATAACGAAAAGTAATGTAGTATTAGAAAGTGGATTTAAAATACCTATAAGTAGAGGTAAATATAAAGAAATAAATGATGCATTTATAACTTATATCACTTAAAAAAGGATTTATATAAAATTATGAATAACTTTTATGAGATGGATTTACTATTTAATTTTATAAATATAGTTATGATGATTTATTTTTTTAATAAAATAATGCCATCTAAAAATAAAAAATATACTAGATTGTATACTATACTTATAATTATATTTTATTTTTTTATACCATCAACTAAACAGAATAGCATATTATATAAACTTAAAGATGGTAAAATAGTCTTATTTGTTTTGGGGTATTATAGTTTAGTGTTACTATACCCACTTCTATTTAGAGAAGGAAGGTTGTCAGAAAAGTTTTTTTTATCTTCATTTTATATTAGTATAAACCTAGTGTGTTCTTTCACAATATTTATTTTAACATCAAATATTTTGAATTTGCCATTAATTCATACTATAATTTATTTTAGTTATAATAAATGTTTTAGTATTTTATTTAATAAATCTATTCAGTTTATACTTGTTTATATATTTTTAAATAATATTAACTTTATAAATTTTATTAAATATATAAAAGATAAAATATTATATGTAGGTGGGATAGTATTAATATTAAGTCAGTTATTGATTCTTGTATTAGAGATAAATTCAATAAAAAAAATATATATAGCTAATAGAGAGATGGTATTCATTGTATCTATATTATGCATAATACAAATATTATCTGTATATGTACTAAATATATTATCTAAAGAAATAGAAGAGAAATTCATATTAAAAATAAACTTAGACCGCAAAGTACATGATGAAGAGGTTATAGATATGTATAAGCAAATGATGGGATGGAAGCATGATTTAAAAAACCATATAAGTATGATTACAGGTTTATTAGAAATAGGAACAAAAGAAGAAGCTCTTTCATATATAAATGAAATAAATTCTAATATTAGTAAATTAGATAAAAATATATATACAAATAATATAGCTATAAATTCTATAATAGCTAGTAAAATGAAAATTATAGAAGAAAAAAATATAAATATAAATTTAGAGCTAAGTATAAATGCAGAAATAAAAATTTCTAATATCGATATATGTATTATTTTAGGAAACTTATTAGATAACTCAATTGAAGCAGGGAGCACTATTTCGGAATATAGATTTATTAATTTAAAAATCGTTTCGGAACATAGTAGATTAGTGATAAAAATAAGCAATAATACGAATGGTATTGTAAATGAAGTAAATGGAAGGTTTTTAACTACAAAAAATAATGATATAAGCGGTGTAGGTTTAATACAGATTGATAATATAGTAAAAAAATATGATGGATATATCAATAGAAAACATGAAAATAATATATTTACAACATATATGATGATACAATATAAAGATTAATTTATATATTTAATATTTAGCAAATTATTAATAAATTACAGAGATATAAATTATTTAAACTATAAGGAGCAATAAACTACAGTTTTAATGTAACTGTAGATTTTTTTTATTTGGTTTGATATAGTATAAAGTGATGCTATTGTAAAAAATTACCATAAAGTTTTTATATTTGACTTTAATTCAGAAATATAAATAAGTTAAAAGTACAAGTAGTGTTTTAAAGATTAGATTAAAAAAATAAGGATTAAGATAGATTTATGACTGATTTATACTTGATTGAAAAATTAGGAGATTTTATAGGTGCAAATATATTAATATATTTCTTTAATAAAAATTTGCAGCCTAAAAATGAAAAATATAGTAGATTTAACACAGTAATTATGATTATATTTTATACATTAATATCTTCATTAAATATAAATAATCTTATTTTTAATATGGATAGTTATAAAATAATTTTATTTATTTCTACTTACTCCATATTAATATTAATTTATCCTTTACTATTTAGAAGAGGTAGATTGCCAGAAAAAATTTTTTTATTTTCATTTTATATTAGTACCATATTAATGAATTCTTTTATAGGGTATATGATATTTTCAAAATTATTTAATGTAACATTAATTGAGCTAATGATAAACTTAAGTTATAAGAGAAGTATAGCAATGATTACTAATAGGTTTTTTCAGTTTTTATTCACATTTAAATTAATAGACAATATGAATCTTATAGGATATATAAAAGATAAAATATTGCTTACAGGGGGGCTAATTTTATTTTTAAACCATATATTAATATTTATAGTTCAGATTGATTTAATTAAATATTTAAGAAAAACGAATCTAAATGTGGCTATTATTATAATTAGCTTATATATTATTCAGTTACTATCGATATATATTTTAAATATATTATCAAAAGAGATGGAAGAAAAATTTATATTAAAAATGGAATTAGATCGTGAAATACACAACAAAGAAATAGAATCTATGTATTCAGAAGTAATAGGATGGAGGCATGATATTAAAAATCATATAAATATGATTTTAGGCCTATTAGAAATTAGCTCTAAAAAAGAAGTTGTTTCATATATAAGGGAAATCGATACTAGAATTGATAGATTAGATCCCCAAATATATACAGAAAATGTAGCCATAAATTCAATATTAATAAGTAAAGTAAAATTGGCAAAAGAAAAGGAAATAAAAATAGATTTAGATATAAAAATAAATTCAAATATAAGTATTACTAATCTAGATATGTGTACTATACTAGGAAATCTTTTGGATAATTCTATAGAGGCTTGTGATATTATTGAAGGAGATAAATTTATAGATTTAAAAATAGTTTCAGAAGATAAAGGATTAATAATTAAGATAAGTAATAGTACTAATGGTTATGTAAATGAGGTAAATGGAAAATTTGTTACTATAAAAGATAAAAGAATTAATGGTATTGGTATAATTCAAATAGATAGAACAGTAAAAAAGTACAATGGATATATAAATAGAAAACATGAAGGTAGCATATTTACTACATATATTATGATACAATAAAAATAATTATAAAATTAAAACTATATAATGATAATAGTGGGATACTCAGCATGCAGGGTATCTTTTTTATATAATTAATATAAACTTTAACAACATAACAAAGTAGAAGAAGTACAATTTAGATACTAAAAAAGTCATTTAACGACAATTTTAAATTAAATTAAGACAAATAAAGTAGAATCTTATAAGAGAGAATGTTTTGAATATATAGTAAGTTTAATAATGTGGGGTTAAAAAAGTATGAGATTAAAAGTTTTTATATTAATTATTTTACTTAATATTCTATTACCTATAAAATCATATGCAGAAATATTAAGTAATGCAAAATTTGAGAATATATCCATTGATGATGGTCTATCAAACGAAGATATAACATCAATTTTTCAAGATAGTAAAGGATATATGTGGATAGGAACAAAAGATGGACTTAATAGATATGATGGTGAAAATATAAAAATATATAATTGTATTTCTGGGGATGAAAATACTTTAAGTTCAACATATATAACTGACATAGAAGAAGATTGTAATGGGAATATATGGATAGCTACAGATCATGGATTAGATTTGTTAGATACAGATACAGATACAGATACTATTATAAGGATGAAGGATAGAGATGATAAATACAAACTAGGTGAATTAAAAATAACCTCATTACTAAAAAGTAGTTATGAGGAATATATCATGTGGGTTGGTACAGAAAATGGTTTGATGAAAATTGATATTGAAAATGAAACTATTGAAGCTTTTTATCATGATCCGGATAATCCAAATTCATTAATTAGTTCATCAATAACTTGTTTAGAAGAAGGGGAAGATAATTATTTATGGGTTGGAACTAAACAAGGAATTAACACAATAAGCGAAGATTTAAAAATATATAAAAATGAAGATAAAAGATATAAAGATAGATTATTTGTTTCTTACATATCAAAAGATAATTTAGGTAATATGTGGATAGCAACTAAGGAAGGTATTTACATGTACAACATAAGAGAAGATAAAAAAGATAAATTATATATGATTAATAGCTCAGGTGTAAAAGAATATAATATAAAAGAAAATATTATAAATGATATTTATATTTTTAAAGATAATGAAATAAGATTTTATAATAATATTATATTTACTGATAGTGAGAATAATACATGGTTATCTAGTAGTAATGGTGCAATCAAGTATTCAAAAAGTAAGGGTATTTTTGAATTATACAAAAAAGATATTAATATTAAAAATTCAATTTCAAGTAATGTTATAAATTGCTTTTATGAGGATTTTAACGGTACAATATGGATTGGTACAGATAAAGGTGTAAATATATTAAATGACGATATTATGTTTAATTATATTAATAAAGTAGAAGATAAAAATATAGTATCTATTTTAGAACATAATGGTGATATATGGGTAGCTAGTAAGTTTAAAGGAATATATATATATGATTCAAAAAATGGAAATTGTAAAAAGATAATGTATGAAGAAGAAGATTTTAATTTAAGTGATAGATATATAAAAAATTTATTTAAAATAGATAATAGATATATCCTTATAGTAACCAATAAAGAACTAATAGCTTTTAATACAAAAAAAAATTCATATAAAGAAATACTAATTAAGGATGATTACTCTTCGGAATTAAGCTATATATATAATGATGGAGAAGATATATGGGTAGCAACTACAACTGATTTCTATTCTTATAACATAAATACTAAAGAAAAAACATATTATAGTGAAAGTATGAATAATATTGGAGTTAACTCAGGTTGTGTAAAGTACATACTAGAGGATAAGGAAGATAAAAATATTATTTGGTTAGGTGGAATTGATACAGGATTAATTAAATACCATAAAGAAAAAGGAATTATAAAGATATATAGCAATAATTCATCCACAGAAGATTCTTTAATTAATGATTATATAAACTGTATGACTTTTGATAATTCAGGGGATTTATGGATAGGAACAAATACAGGTATTAGTAAACTTGATATAAAAACAGATAAATTTACTTCTTATACAACTGCACATGGATTAACTAATAACTTTATAAATTCAATTATAATTGATGATTATAGTGATATTTGGATAAGTACAAATAAAGGTTTAAATAAATTTGATATAGAAAAAGGTACTTTTAGAAAATTTACAAAAATGGATGGGTTATATGGATATCAATTTAATTTAAATACAAGTATAAAGCTAGAAAATGGAATTATTATATTTGGTAGTACAGAAGGATGTACATATTTTAACCCTGATGAGTTAGATAATTATAAGATGAATAAAAATGAAGTAGTAGTTGGTGACATTTTTATAGGGAAAAACAAAATTGTATATGATGGAAATGAAATAACATTAGAATATAATTATAAAGATTTATATATTAATTACTTTTTACCTAATTATGAAAATTTAAATACTACAACATACGAATATATGCTTGAAGGGATGGACTCAGATTGGGTATATGTTGATTCTAGAAGCAGTTTAAATTTGAAATCCTTAGAACCTGGTAAATATACTTTGAAATTAAGAGCAAGAGATGGACATGGTAATCTAACAAGTGAAACAAATATAAATATAAAAGTAAAAAATCCTATTTGGAAGACACCTATAGCTCATATAATATATATATCTATAGCAGCTGTAATAATTATTTATATTTTTAATTATGTTAAAATATTACATCGCTTAGTCGATCAAAAGACAATGAAATTAAATAATCAATTAAAAGAAAATGAAAAGCTAAGTAAAGAAGTAATAGAGCAAGAAAAATTCAAAAATAATTATTTTGTGAATTTATCTCATGAGCTTAGAACTCCTATAAATGTTATAGCCTCAACGGTGCAGTTAATAAATGTACTTAATCAAGGTAAAAATATAACACAAGAAAAACTTAATCAGTATATGGATATTATAAGTAAAAGTTGTGATAACTTATTAAAAATAATAAATGATATTATAGATAGTTCAAAAATAGAGACAGGTAAGTATAAAATTAATAAAAAAAATAATGATATAGTTTATATAGTTGAAGAAGCAGCTCTTAATATGAGTAAATTTATAGAAGATAAAGGATTATCTCTTACAGTAGACCCTGATATAGAAGAGAAAATTATATATTGTGATGAAATCGAAATTGAAAGATGTATAATAAATTTATTAGCTAATGCTGTTAAGTTTACTCAAGAAGGCGGAGAGATAAAGGTATATATAAAAGAAGTTAAAGATAACATTGAAATAACTATAGAGGATACAGGAATAGGCATATCAAAAGAAGATCAAGAATTTATATTCAAAAGATTTTCACAAGTAGATGGAACAGGAGCTATAAAATCAAGTAGTAGTGGAATAGGTCTTACACTTGTTAAATATATAGTAGAGCTTCATGGTGGATATATTAGACTTGAAAGTGAGCTTAATAAAGGCAGTAGATTTACTATAGGAATTCCAAATATAGTCGAGAATATAGAATGTAACAATGATAGTATAGTTTAAGTTTATAATAAATTATAAATTTATATATGATATATTTAATAAATTAGAGTTGTTGAGTTTTTAAAACTTAGCAATTCTAATTTTTTGTCTGAAGATATTTGATTTTAATATAAATCTAATATCTGGGCTTAAAAAATATAAGTGATGGAGTATTTATTATGAAAGTAGAATCTATTGAAAATGTAGATAATTATTTATCTAATGAACCATTTAAAATTTATGGTATTCAAGATTATAATGTTATAGAATTCTCACATAATTACTTCAATAATTCTCCTAATGATTGGTTTAATAAATAATTACTATTAAATAAATATTAGAAAATGCTAATTGAATTTGAATATAAACTAAAAGATTGTAAATAATATATTCGTAATCATATTTTGAGAAACCCAAATAACATTTTAATTCTATTAGCCTATATATAAAAGGTTATATTCTTTCCACGGAGCTATTTTTATATTTAAAATCATAAAAAATAGTATATATCACAGGTATATACTATTTTTTAAACTTTACTTACAAATTAAATAAGGATTATTTAATAATAAGTTAGATTACATAAGCTAATTTATAAAGGAGTATGAAAATAATGTTATTAATAAAAAACGGAAAAATAATGACAATGTGTGGTAAAACATATGATAACGGATCTATTTTAATAAAGGATGGAAAAATCATAGATATTGGCGAAAATATTGATATAACTGATGAAGATTATACAGTAATAGACGCAAAAAATTACTGGGTTATGCCTGGAATAATAGAGGCACATTGTCATATAGGTATAAAAGAAGAAAGAAAAGGATTTGAAGGTGATGATTGCAATGAGATAAATGAACCCATCACACCATATTTAAGAGCATTAGATGGAATTAATGTTATGGATTCTGCTTTTCACACTGCAATAACTTCTGGAATCACGGGGGTTATGGTCGGACCTGGAAGTTCAAATGTAGTAGGAGGACAATTTGCATTCATTAAAACTCATGGCAGAGTAATAGATAATATGACTATACTTGAACCAGCAGCAATTAAGGTTGCATTTGGAGAAAATATAAAAACAAACTATAATCAAAAAAATATGGTTCCATCAACTCGCATGTCTGTAGCAGCTCTTTTACGTGAAGAATTATTTAATGCTAAGCAATATAGTCAAAATAAACAAAATGCAATGAAAAATGGAGATAATTTTGATAAAGTGTTTAGAAAAGAATGCTGGCTACCTGTAATTAATAGAGATATTCCTATTAAAGCACATGTACATAGAGCAGACGATATTTTAACTGCAATTCGTATAGCAAAAGAGTTTAATATAAGATTAACCTTAGACCATTGTACAGAAGGTCACTTAATTGCAGATGAAATTAAAGATTCTGGATTTCCAGCAATAGTTGGTCCATCATTAGCTGTTAGAAATAAAATAGAAACTCAAAATTTAGATTTTAAAACAGCTGGAATATTACACAAAGCTGGTGTTAAAGTAGCAATAACAACAGATCATCCAGTCACAAGAATACAGGATTTGCCTATTTGTGCAGGATTTGCAGCAAGAGAAGGTTTAGGAGTAGAAGAAGGTCTTAAATCTATTACTATAAATGCGGCGGAGATATGTAATGTATCAGATAGAGTTGGAAGTATTGAAATAGGGAAAGATGCGGATATTGCAATTTTTAATGGAAATCCAATGGAAGTATTTACAAAGGCTATGTACACTATAATTGATGGTGAAGTGGTCTATGAAGCTAAAAGTATTAAAAATTAGCTAAAAAATTAAAAGCAATAGGTATTTATTAAATTTACCTATTGCTTTTAATTTTTTATAAATATATTTTATAAACTTACCAAATTTACATAGTGTTAAAAGGTATATTATATAAACAAAAGGTAAATACTACAGAGAAGAAAATTGAATAAAAAATTAATAGAATGGAAATAAGATGTTGTAATCATTTTGTATTAAAAGTGATAACAAAATCACCTTTTATTTTGTTATCACTTTTTAAATAAGAATTAATTCTTATTAGATTTTTAGGAAACGCACTATCTATTATTGTTATTGCAGTTGTTATTGTTGTTATTACTATTATTTCTAAAGTTGTTGTTATTATTGTTGTTATTGTTGTTATTTCTAAAATTATTGTTATTATTATTCATAATCGTTATTGCCTCCATTGTTTTCTTATTATAAGTAAAAAAATATAAAAATATACACAAATTTTTATATAATTTGAATTTTATATAATGAGTTGTTAGATATTAATCAAAACGTAACAATAAAATTAAACTCAATCTATTTTAGTATCACTTTCTGATTTAAATTAATATGTATTAATTCTAAGCAACTCCTATATAGAAAATTATCTATTATTGTTATTACAGTTGTTATTATTGTTATTGCTACTATTTCTAAAATTGTTGTTGTTATTGTTATTTCTAAGGTTGTTATTATTGTTACTGCAGTTATTATTGTTATTATTATTGTTGCTACTATTTCTAAAATTGTTGTTGTTATTATTGTTGTTGTTTCTACAGTTATTATTATTTGAATTTATCATTTTTATCACCTCCAATTCACTTTTATTATAGGTAAAAACTTATAAAAATATACTATATATTAAAAAAGTAATCATATGTGCATTTATGGTAATTTAATAAATACACATATATGATTAGTTTATGGTAAAATATGTAATAAAGTGGGATTGATTTATAGTTATGAAAAAGCAAGAGGGGAATAATATGTTATCTATATACAATAAAATTAGTGATTATATAATAATATTAAAACAGAATGGAGAAATAATTTTTTGTAATGAAAGCTTTTTAAAGAGGTTAAATTATAGTGAGTATGATATATTAAACTTGAATATAAATGAAATATTAATAGAAACAAAACAAGATATTATTAATATTGTAAAAAAATCTGACCCAAAAGATAAAATCTTAGAATTTTATTCTAAATCAAAAGATACTATCAAAATTAATTCAAAAATAAGTATAGAAAATTTTAATGATGAAAAAAATATTTTTATTATAGGTAAAGAAATAAATTCAAGGCCGTATACAATAGAAATATTAGAAGACCTTTTAGATAATATTAATATAGGAACATTTATTGTAAATCCGAAAGGGAAGTATTTATATGTAAATAAGGCTTTTAGTGATATGCTAAATAAAAAAAGAGATGATATTATAGGATCTTATAGTAATGATTACTGGAAATACAATATATGTAAAGAACTTGATAAAAATAATAAAGAAATATTTAAGAATAAAAGCCCTAAAATACTTAATGAAAAATTAGAGTTTGAGGATACTGAAAACTGGTATGAAAGTTATAAGTGTCCAATATACGATGAAAACGGATTTGAGAAGTATATTATAGCTACAACTCAAAATATTAATTTACCAAAAACTTTGTCAGAAGAGTTGTATAAAAACTATAATTCACTTACAAATAAACATAGTATTGATTATAGCAATGTAGATTATAATAATAATTTAAATAAAATATTAAGTGAAATTGGAGAACATATATTGAACTACACTATAGCGGATGGAATTTCTATATTATTATATAATGAAGAAAGAGAAGGGTTGATACCTATTATAAAGTTAAAAAAATCTAATATATATCTTAAAAATATAGACTTCATACCTTTTAGTAAATCTGAAGTGTATTCAGATAAGTATAGAAGTTATTTTAACAAAATAATTAAAAAAGAAAAAATAAATAATACATCTACTGTTAATTATAATAGATTGGATGATATAGATTATTCTGGAAACTATGCAATAGAATTATATGATGAATTCATAGGGATAATAGGATTAAGTTATAGTAAAGGAAATAAGCCTAAATTTAATAGCGATGAATATATGAAGCATATATGTAATAAAATAGCCATGATAATTCAAAATATTAGACTTTCATATGAAGTATCAATTGAAAATAAAAAGCGAAGATATACAGAAAGAGAGCTAGAAAAATATTTAAATGTATCCGTTGATTTAGTAGCTATAGTAGGAAGAGATGAATATTTGAAAAGAATTAGTCCTAATTGGTGCAATGTTTTAGGATGGACAGAAAAAGAATTATTATCCATGCCAATTACAAATATTATTCATGAAGAAGAGTTGCAAAAGTTTGCAGGTAAGAATAAATTAGAAAATATCGATAAAGGTATTACGAGAAATATTATAAGATTTAGACATAAAAATGGCAATTATATTTATCTTGAATGGAGTAGTGAGTATATATATGAAGATGATGTATATATAACAACCGCAAGAGATATTACTAAAAAGTTAGAAATAGAAAAAGAAAAAAAAGTATTAGAGGAAACTGTTAAGTTAGAAATTATAAAAAATGAATTTTTTTCAAATATATCTCATGAATTTAGAACTCCAATAAATATTATACTAGGTACTATGCAAGTAATTAATAAAAATATAGAAAAAGGTAGTATAAGTATAGATAGCTTAAAAAAACATACAAATTATATAAGGCAAAATTCGTATAGATTATTAAGACTAGTAAACAATTTAATAGACATAAGCAAAATGGATATAGGAATGTATGAACTTAGATGTTGTAATCAAAATATTATAAGTATTATTGAAGATATAACTCTATCTGTAGCTGGATATACGAAAAATAACAAAATAAATCTTGTATTTGATACAGACATTGAAGAAGTAATTACATATTGTGATCCAGATAAAATAGAAAGGATAATGTTAAATATTTTATCTAATGCAATAAAGTATACACCAGAATATGGAGATATAGAAGTTAAAATTAATTATAATGAGGATGAAATATTAGTTTCTATAAAAGACAGTGGAGTGGGTATACCAAAAGATAAATTAGATATTATATTTGATAGATTCGGACAAGTAAATGGATCTTTTAATAGGAAATATGAAGGTAGTGGTATTGGATTATCACTAGTTAAAAATTTAGTAGAGATGCACGGTGGTAAGGTAAGTGTAAATAGTAAAGTAAATAAAGGATCAGAGTTTACATTTAGCATTCCTATTAGGGTAGAAAAAAGCACATGTAGTGATTATGATGCTGATAGAAAGTATAATCATGTAGAAAGATGTGAGATAGAGTTTTCTGATATATATAGTATGTCAATGTAAGATATATAAGGGAATAGGTGAATTATATTATATGCTGTAGTAAAAAACTACAGCATATAATCATGTATAAAACCATAATATTCATAGTTATTGAACATAGGAAAAGTAGAATCAAATTTTATATAGATAGGAGTATTTTTAAGCTCTTTATATTGATTTAATAAATATCTATCACCATAAAAAATATACTCAAGAGCTGAAGGAATATGATATTTAAAAATATCATATTTTTTTGAAGCGGATTGAAAATCTAAATTTCCAATAAAAGCATAAAAAAATAACATATAAGAATTATTGTTTAATAAGCACCATTTACCTAATAATTCATCTCGAAGTTCTTGATTTATAGCTGAATAATTATAATCAATTCCAACATCTAAAAACCTCATTGCTGTAGTATCCGAATGTGTAAGCGTATACATTCTACCATTTATTGGAGTATATAGTGTGGCAGGAGGCATAAAATTAACTTCAAGTTTACTAGTATCAAGATCCATATCATCACCAACCTTGGTTATTATATCTCACTAATTAAAATATAACTTTTAAGTATAAATGTTACTAATAATTTTGAAATTCATTGAATTAGATAGTATAAAATATAATTTTTAATAATGAATAAATAATGAATAGGCTTATATAAAGTTTGTTAAAAATAAGCTTAAATAAACGAATGCTAATATATCTATGAAGATTCATGCATAGCAGTGGAAAATGGAGGTTTTTAGCATGTTTTTAAGAAAAAAGAACTTTATAACTATATTTATGATAGCCTTAGCTGTAGTATTAACAAATTTATACGTATTCGCATCAGATGATGTTAACTGGACTGAAGCTGATAAGACAAATGATAGATGGCAACAATGGTGTGAACAATGGGAAACAATAAAATATGATTGGACTCAATTATCACTTACACCAGGTAAGAATGAATCAGAATTAAACTTTGCATGGTATTCATTAGAAAAAGAATCATCACCTAAAGTAAGAATAAGTAAGAGTTCTGATATGAGTAATGCAAAAGAGTTTAGAGGAAGTCAATCAAGAGCAGTCACAGGATATAAATCTAATAAAGTAACAATTACTAATTTAGAGAAGAATTCTACATACTATTATAGTTATGGTACAGATAGGAAATGGAGTGATCCTATAATTTATAAAACACAATCAGTAGATAAGTTTAGATTTATATTGGTAGGAGATCCACAAATTGGGGCTTCATTAAAAAATATTGCTTCAGGTGAATTTGAAGAACAGGGTCAAGATAAAGCAACTAGAAATGATACATTTAACTGGAATAATACTTTAAATAAAGCTTTACAAAAATCACCCAATGCTAGTTTTATACTTTCAGTTGGTGATCAAATACAAAGTAGGAATAAAAAGGTTGATAGAGAAGCATCTTTAAATTATACAGGAAATGAAATAGAATATTCAGGGTTTTTAAGTCCCACTATATTAAAGTCATTACCGATTGCTACATCTTTAGGAAATCATGATGCAATAAGTGGCAATTATTCTTATCATTTTAATAATCCAAACACAAGTAGTTTAGGTTCAACAGCTGGTGGAGGAGACTATTATTTTAGATATGGTAATTCTATATTTTTAATGTTAAATACTAATAATACAAATGTAGAAGAGCATGAACAATTTTTAGAAGAAGTATTAAATGATAATAAAGATGCAAAGTGGAGAATAGTAGTTGTACATCAAGATATATATGGTTCGGGAATACATTCTAATGAGCCGAGTATAGTAAATTTAAGAGACGAATTAGTGCCTATACTTGAATGTCATAAGATAGATGTTGTATTTACAGGGCATGATCATGCTTACTCAAGATCTAAAATATTAAAAGATGGAGAATTGAAAAGTAATACATATATAAGTGATGATAAGTTTAAGTACTATTTAGAGCAAGAAGTAAATCCAAATGGAATATTATATATGACTTCTAATTCAGCATCAGGTAGTAAGTATTATCCAAATGTATCGAGAAAACAATCATATATAGCATATAGATGGCAAGAAAATGTTCCAACATTTTCTACTGTGAGTATAGATGATGAAAGCTTATCTATAAGCACATATAGAACTGATACTATGGAAAAAATAGACCAGACGTATACTATAATAAAATCAAGTGATAAATCTAATTAAGTAAGATGAATAATAAAATCAAGTAATAATGATTATATTAAGAAATTTATTTTAGAAAATTAATTCTATTAGTATAATATTTTAAAAATAATATATAACTTAAGGTTAAATTAAGGATAATGAATTATAATAGTATTTGTGAAATAATGAAAGAAGTCTTACAGATTTCGTTAGTAAAAATTAATTAAGAGGGAGTAATATTAATTATGAAAAAAAGTAACAAAAAAGGTAATAGTTCAGTAGTTTTAATTTTATATGTAATATCTGTTCTTTTAGGTATTTACACAATATTTACACTTTATAACTCATACACATACATATCAAGTCTTGTATCTCAAGGACTTGTAATAAGTGATGAATTAGCAAGTGTAATAAGTTATGTAGTAGGTGGTTCTGTACCGTATATGTTCTATTCAATAGCTATATGGGCGATAGGATATACTATAAAAAAATTAAACTATATAGCAAGTGAAGTAAAAATAAGTAATAAAGAAATACAAGAAGAAATAATATCTGTAGACAATAATAATATAACAGAAGAAATCGTATTTACAGATTCTGACGATGATACACAATCAGAATTATAATAAAAGGTACTATTAATAAGTATAATATTTACATAAAATAGGGCTTAATCTATTTAACTTTTTAGATTAAGCTCTATTTTTGTAAATAAAATATGTTTAATAATAAATTAATGCCACAAAATAATATAAAACAAATTAATATGTTGTGGAGGCAGATATGAATAAAAAACAGATTTATATTTTAGCTACAGGAGGAACTATATCAGCACAAGGTGATGAAGGAAAAACTTTAGGATATACAAATGGGGTATTTAAGGTAAAGAGTCTTATTAAAAGTATAAAAGGAATAGAGGATGTTACTAAAGTTAATGGAGAGCAGATATTTAATATAGCAAGTGAGGATATGTCTATAGATAAATTATTAATTTTAGCAAAGCGAATAAATGAGTTATCTAAATTAGATAATATAGATGGATTTGTTATAACACAAGGTACGGACATATTAGAAGAAAGTGCATTTTTTTTAAATTTAGTAGTAAAAACAAGTAAACCTGTAGTTATTACGGGAGCAATGAGACCTGCAACATCAAATAGTGCAGATGGCCCTAACAATTTATATGATGCAATATTAGTAGCATCTGATGAGGCTTCAATAGGAAAAGGTGTTTTAGTAGTTTTTGCAGATTATATTATAAGAGCTAGAGATGTACAAAAGATTGATACATTTAGGCCACAAGCATTTGCTGGAAAAGAATTTGGATGCTGTGGATACATACATGATAACATTATAAACTTTATAAATAAATCATTAAAACCTCATACGATAAATAGTGAATTTAATATTGCTAATATTAATTCATTACCTAAAGTAGGTATAGTGTATTTTGATGTTAATTTAGATTCTGATATTTTTGATTATTATATAAATCACGATTATAAAGGAATTGTTATAGCTGGATCAGGTAGTGGTATGATAAGCAAAAGGTGGAAAAGTAAGATCAAAGAAATGACTAAAAACTCTATAGCAGTTGTAAGGTCATCTATTGCTACAAGTGGTAGTGTAGATAGGGATAGCATAGATAGAGAATATAGAACTATACCATCTTATACACTGACACCATTAAAAGCTCGAATATTACTTTCATTAGCATTAGAAAAAAGTAATTCATATGAATATTTAAAAGGTGTTTTTGAGAAGTATTAAAATTTTGCTATAACAAGCAAATAAAGTATATAAATTAATAAATGTATCTATTTATATTAATGTGTGTTACAATATATATTGTAGTACCATAAAAAAAGAAAAACCTTAAGATAGGTTTTGATAGGAGAAGTTATATGAATAACGGTGTAGTAAAATGGTTTAATAGTGAAAAAGGTTTTGGATTTATATCAGTAGATGGTGGAGAAGATGTTTTTGCACATTTCTCAGCTATACAATGTGATGGATACAAAACATTAGAAGAAGGTCAAAAAGTAAGCTTTAATATAGTTAAAGGTGCTAGAGGTCCTCAAGCAGAAAACATAACTATATTATAATGATATATATTGTTTCGGAAAGATCCTTAATTGGATCTTTTTTTATATTTATAATAAAATTAAAAGGAGATATTAAGTATGTATAAAATTGGAGAACTTGTTGTTTATAGCAATGAAGGAGTATGTAAAATAGAAGAAATAAGCGAACTTAATATTCCGGGGGTTAATAAAAGTAAAAAATACTATATATTAGCTCCGATGCATGGAAATGGAAAGGTATTTGTACCTATTGATACAAAAGCATTTATGAGGGCTATCATAACATACGAAGAAATTCAAAATTCGATTAGTAAAGTATCTTTAATAGATAACTTTGAACATGATATGAAAAATGCTAGAGCATTAGAAGATCATTACAAAAAATTATTAAAATCTTATGAATGTATAGATCTATTAAATATAATGGCAAGTATTGATAATAAAAAGAATAACTTAATGAAAAATGGAAAAAAACTTAATCAAATAGATGAAAAGTTTATGAAAATAGCTAAGAATTTACTTGATGAAGAGTTCTCTATGGTGTTAGGAATACCAAAAGAAGAAGTGGAGAGATATATTCAAAATAAAATAAACTAGCAAGAAAGTACTATCAATTAAGTTTGATAGTGCTTTTTTATTTAAAATTATTATAATTTAAAATTATAAATAGAATAAACTACTATATAATATAAATTATAAAATTATTAGGAGTAAGATATATGAGAAAAATAGTAAAAGTAAGAAATTTGGAAATAGGACAAGGAATACCTAAAATATGTGTACCTTTAGTTAGTAAAACTGATGAAGAAATAATACAAGATGCAAATAATTTAAAAAACTTTAAATTAGATTTAGTAGAGTGGCGAGTTGACTATTATGAAAATGTAGAAAATTTAAATAAGGTTAAAAATATATTAAAAGTACTTAGAAGTATATTAGATGATCTGCCAATATTATTTACATTTAGAAGTAAAAGAGAAGGTGGGGAAAAAGAAATATCTTTAGAATATTATAAAAAACTTAATAAAGAAATAATTGAAACAAAAATGGTAGATTTAATAGATGTAGAATTATTAGTAGGGGATGAAGTTGTAAAAGATATATCTAAGTTTGCACATATCAATAACGTAAAAACAGTAATATCAAATCATGAATTTTATAATACACCAGAAAAAAATGAAATAATTAGTAGACTTTGCAAAATGCAAGATTTAGGTGCTGATTTACCAAAGATAGCAGTTATGCCACAAAATTCAAAAGATGTAATAACTTTATTAACAGCAACAGAAGAGATGGTAAGAGAATATTCAAAAACACCTATTATAACAATGGCCATGGGGAAATTAGGTCTAGTGAGTCGCTTAACAGGAGAAATATTTGGATCTTCACTTACATTTGGATCTATAAAAGTAGCATCAGCTCCTGGTCAAATAAGAGTAGAAGAATTACAAAAAATACTTAATATAATACATTAAAGTAAATAAAATAAATTTTAAGCGCAAAAATTAAGAAATTAATTTTACGTAGTAACAAATTTTGACAAAAAAGTAATATTCATATATGGTAAAATGGCTAAAATAGGGGGAATTACTATGAATATAATAGAAAAAGACTACTCGGATAAAAGACAAAATAAAAAAAATATATATATAGCACTTACCCTAATTATTTTGTCTATAGTTGTTGCTATAAATACATTTATTAGTTTTAAAATAGATGTGGGATATTTAGAGGCGACATTAGGATTTATAAAGTTATTTAGTTTTATAATTTCTATATTAGGCTTCATAAGTTGCTTAATTAGTTACAATAGAGTTAAAAAAGATAGCATATTTATTATTTCATTAATGTATTTAGGATTATCAATAGATATATTATTAGAACAAATTGATTATCTTACTTTTTATAATAATGAATTGACTATCCCTATATACATAACTGTATCTACATCTATACTTAGAGTTTTAATTCTTTGTATAGCTTTATCTAAAAATAATAAATTAAAAAGTATGATTGTTGGAAATAAAATAAAGTCTATAGTATTTGTTATGGCATATACTTATGTACTTGGTATTATTGAAATGAAATCGAATATATTCAATTTTAATAAGAATGCTTCACTTTATTTTATATTATATAACACATTTTTAGCTACTGTTTATGTTATGTCTTCTCTTAGATTATTTATTAGAGGTATGAAAGAAAAAGAGTATATATATTCAGTTTTAAGTTCAAGCATATTTATATTATCTATAAAAGCAATATTTGCAATATTTGCATTAAATAGAGTAACGTTTATTTATAAGTTGGTTTCAGTAATGTTAACATATATTACATATTTAATAGTTATTATGGGAGCGTTAATTGAGTTATATATTCGTATAAATAAAACTAACATATTAAATGAAAAGCTAAGTGCTTTTTACAATTTAGTTAATAATAATAAATATAGTGGCATGTTAATATATAGTGAAGAATTTGATTTATTATATGCGAATAAAAGAGTAATGGACTACTACTTAATGAAGCACAATACTTCAGATTTAAATAAAATTGAGGAGATTTCAAAAAATGAGTTTAACTTAGGTAATAAATCAGAAGAAATAATTAATAAGTTATATGAAAATGGTGTATGGAGAGGAATTATAAATAGTTCATCAACTAATAAAGTTGTTGATTGCTGGATTCAATTAATGCATCCAAGTGAAGATAAAACTGAAATTTCAGTGACATATATTGATATATCTGAAGAAATTAAGATGGAGATAGAGGTAGAAAAACGGAGAGTTTATGACAAAGAAAGAAGTAATTTTATTGCTAACATATCTCATGAATTAAAAACTCCATTAAACTTATTTTATTCTACAACTCAATTATTAGATAGATTTGTAGATAAAAAAGAAGAAGACTTTAGAAGAATTTACAATAAATATAATAAGACATTAAGTACAAATTGTAATAGGATGATGAGACTAATAGATAATATTATGGATTTATCAAGTGGTGATGTAGGAACTCTGAATTATAAATTTAAAAACTATAATATAGTATCTATTATAGAAAATGTTACATTATCTGTTATAGATTATGCTTTATTAAAATATATAAATATAGAATTTGATACAAATGAAGAAGATGTTATTGTAAAATGTGATGCTTCAATGATTGAAAGAATGATACTTAACTTATTATCAAATGCAATAAAATTTTCTAGTGAAAATACAAGAATATTTGTTAATGTATTTGTAAATGATGACTGGGTTGAAATTTATATTAAAGATGAGGGGATAGGAATTTCTAAGAAAGACCAAGAAATTATATTTAATAGATTTGTTCAAATTGATAAATCATTTACTAGAATTAATGAAGGAATTGGAGTTGGTCTAAGCGTTGTAAGATCTATCGTTGATACTCACAATGGGAATCTATATATAGATAGTGATATTAATAAGGGAAGCGAGTTTAAGATAGTATTACCTAATCAAAGATTAGAGGATTTAGGATTAGAAAATTATGATGTAAATACAAATAAAGTAGAACAAGAATTATCTGATATATATGAATTGTTAGGATAAATTTAAATAAAGTAAAAGGACTCTAATTTATAATAGAGTTCTTTTTTATTACTTTTTATCATTAATATGAATATATATATTGTTTAAAAGTTTATAAATTAGATATATAACATAAAGAAGAAATAAGGTAAAAAGAGTAATAAACCTATAATTTATTGACAAGATATGATAAATGAAATAAAATGATAATGATTATCAATAAAAATTATAAATAAAATATTTTAGAAAAGAAGGTAAAACAATGAATCAAGAATTAGTAATAAGTGAATTAAGAGCAAAAGCAGGGGAAAAAAAGCAAGGGCTTATAAATATACTAGATACAAAAACACAAATGCCAATAACAATAATAAATGGTAAAAATGATGGAAATACAGTACTTATAACAGCTGGAGTACATGGATGTGAATATCCATGTATAAAAACTGCAATAGAGCTAGCAAAAGAAATTGATCCACAAAAAGTAAGTGGTAGCATAATAATAGTACATCCTGTAAATACTCAAGGATTTATAGGTAGAAATGCAGCAATTGTTCCAGAAGATAATAAAAATATACTTAGAGTATTTCCTGGAGATAAAAATGGAACTATATCAGAGAAAATAGCTTACTTCATAACTAATGAGTTAATATCAAAAGCAGATTTTTACTTTGATATACATGGAGGAGATCTGCATGAAGATTTAGTACCACACATATATTATCCAGGAATGGCAGATTCAAAAGTAATGGAAAAATCAATAAAGTTAGCAAAGCACTTCAATGTTGAATATTTTGTAAAATCAAACACTACAAATGGATCATACACTAGTGCGGCTATAAATAAAAATATACCGAGTTTATTAATTGAGCGCGGTTCATGTGGACTATGTAAAGATGACGATGTAAAAGCATATAAAAAAGATATGTTAAATATATTATCAGTACTAGATATTTTAAATTATAACAAAACTGACAATGATTGTACTCCTAAAGAAATAAAAGAAGCTAAATATTTGGATTCTCTAAGTGAAGGATGTTGGACATGTTTTGTAAAAGCTGGAGAAAGTGTTAAAAAAGGTGAAAAGTTAGGAGAGATAACAGATTATTTTGGAAATGTATTAGATACTTATTATGCAGATTTTGATGGAGTTGTTTTATACAATACAGTTGCATTTTCGGTTACAAAAGGAAGCTCTTTAGTAGCATATGGGAGAATTTAAATTAGACAAAGAAACAGGTGAGAAACATAGCTAAATATATATTAAAAAGAATTTTAGGAACGATACCCCTTTTAATAATTGTATCATTTATATCATTTTCTCTAATGAATTTATCATCCTCAGATCCAGCTGAAATTATGCTATCTTCACAAGGCACAGTGGTAACTCCAGAGCTTTTAGAAAGTGTAAGAAGTGATATGGGACTTGATAAACCATTTTTAACTCAATATATAAATTGGCTTAAAAGTGTATCTCATGGTGACTTAGGAACATCATATTCATCTGGAAGAAGTGTTATAACAGAACTTAGAGAACATCTGCCTTACACTATAGTATTGGCAGCTAGTTCGATGATACTAACTTTAATAGTATCTATACCTTTAGGTATAATATCAGCAGTAAAAAAGGATAAATTTATAGACCATCTTATAAGAGGACTTACTTTCATAGGAAACTCCATCCCAGGTTTTTTATTAGCCCTTATATTGTTACTTATATTTTCACTTAGGTTTAAACTATTACCAATATTAAGTGAAAGTGGGTTTAAAAGTATAATTTTACCTACAATAACTTTATCAGTGGCAATGACAAGTAAGTATATACGTCAAATAAGGGCAGTAGTTATAGAAGAATTAGAAAAAGGATATGTAAAAGGTTCAAGGTCAAGAGGTATAAAAGAAGGTGTTATACTTTATAAGAATGTATTAAAAAATATAATGATAACAGTTATAACTCTAACGGGTTTATCAATGGGGTCTCTAATGGGAGGAACAGCTATAGTAGAGTCTATATTTGTTTGGCCAGGTATTGGAAATTTAGCTTTAAGCGCAATAGCAAATCGTGACTATCCTATTATTCAAGGATATGTTCTTTGGATGGCTGTAATATTTATTGTTATAAACTTAATAACAGACTTGCTATATAAAATAGTTGACCCTAGAGTTAGAGAGGTGTAAACATAGATGTTATTAGAAAAAACAATAATTAATAAAAAAACAAGTTTTAAAAGACTAAATAAAAGTAAAGTAAAGTTTTATACGATAATAATGATTTTATTAAGTATATGTATAATAAGTTTACTGGCACCATATATAGCACCAAATGATCCATATTTTATAGACTTAAGTAATACATTAAAAAGTCCGTGTAAAGAATACTTACTAGGAACAGATTCACTAGGAAGATGTGTATTTTCAAGGGTATTATATGGAGCAAATAGAACAATATTATCTGCTTTAATAGTAGTTGTAATAACATTTTTATTTGGAACAATGATTGGTTTATTTAGTGGATATATTGGTGGGAGATTAGATAGTATTATAATGAGAATAGTAGATGTTTTTTTAGCATTTCCAGGATTAGTGTTAGCTATAGCAGTAGCTGGATTACTTGGAGGAGGTATGCTAAATGCAATGATAGCAATTGGAGCTATAGGATGGACGAAGTATGCAAGAATTGCTAGAAGTAAGGTTTTAGAAATAAAGGAAGAGACTTTTATACAAGCAAGTAGAATAAGTGGACATAACTCTTACTATATTATGTTTAAACATATTCTTCCTAATATATTAGGATACCTTATAGTAACAGCATCACTAGATATAGGTACTGTTATAATGGAAATGTCATCGCTTTCATTTTTAGGATTAAGTTCACCACTACCAATACCAGAGTGGGGGGCTATGATAAGTGAAGGCAAAAGTGTAATTCAGTTTGCACCATGGACTATGTTAGCCCCAGGAGCAGCAATATTAATTGCAGTTATTTTATTTAACTTGCTGGGAGATATAGTTAGAGATTTGCTAGATTTAAATGAAAAATAAGCTTACAAGTAGGTGAAAGTCATAAAAAGTAAAAAAATAAGTTTAATATTCATGTTTTTATTAATCCTACAGTTAACAGGATGTAGTGTAATAGATAGTAGTATTGAGTGGGAAGAGAAAGATCAATTGGTATTTGGAACTACTTTAAGTACAAAAAGCTTAGACCCTGCTAATGGTTATTGTGGTTGGTTTACGGTTAGATATGGTGTAGGTGAGACTTTATTTAAACTTGATGATAATATGCAAGTAGAACCTTGGATAGCTGAAAACTATGAGATGATTGATGGTAAAACATGGAAAATAGAATTAAAGAATAATATAAGTTTCCAAAATGGAAAGAACCTAACACCACTATCAGTTAAGAATTCAATAGATAGAACTCTTAAGTTAAATGCTAGAGCAGAGGAAACTTTAAAAATAGATAATATAAAAGTAGAAGATAATAGCATAATAATAACTACTACTGAAGAAAACCCAACATTAATAAATGATTTATGTGATCCTTTTGTAGCTATTATTGATGTAGAAGAAGAAAATATAGATACTAATCCTATTGGAACAGGACCGTTTAAAGTTAGCAATTTTAATCCTACTGGTTCAAGTTATTTTGAAAAAAATGAATCTTACTGGGATGAAGAAGTTAAACTTTCAAGTATAAAAGTTATACCAATAGCTGATGCAGATACACTAGCAATGGCACTTCAATCTGGAGAAATAGATGTAGCTCAAGGTCTATCATATTCAATGATAAGTTTATTTGAAAAGGATAGTAACTATAAGATAAGTAGTACTGATACATCAAGAGCTATTGTTATGTACTTTAATGGAAAAAATGAAGATTTAAAAAATTCAAATGTAAGAAAAGCTATTAATATGCTTATAAATAAAGATGATTATTGTAATTCTATTTTAAAATCACAAGCAACTCCAAGTGTAGGAGCATTTCCAAGTAATACTAGTTATAGCTTAGATAAATTAGATATAGAATACGATAAAGATAAGTCTATAGAATTATTGAATAGAGAAGGATACACAGATTCAAATAATGATGGAATTTTAGACAAAGATGGAAAAACATTAAGTTTTAAGTTAGTAACATATTCAGCAAGAGCAGAACTTCCAAGCATAGCTCAAGCTATTCAAAATGATTTAAAAAATGTGGGCATAGATGTAAACATAGAGATAACTGATAATATTAATGATATATTATCATCTGGAAACTTTGAATTAGCTATATATTCAAATATAACATCAGCAACCGGGGATACATTAGCCTATTTAAATAATGCAATGAAAACTAATGGAGCATCTAATTATGGAGGTTATAGCAATAGGGAAGTTGATGAATTAATAGATAAACTAAAAATTGAGTTTAATAAAGAAGAACGTGATAAACTTGCTACAGAAATTCAAAAATTAGCTTTAGATGAAAATGCATATAATTTTATAGCAAATATGAAGATGAGTTTTGTAATGAAAAATAATGTTACAGGAATAGATCCACATCCTACAGATTACTATCAATTTAATGCAAATACGGATATAGAGTAGGTGGAAAAATGAATACTATATTAAAAGTTGAAAATCTATATGTAAACAACGCTGAAGTAGAAATATTAAGGGATATTTCATTAAGCATAAAAAAAGGTGAGATATTAGGTATAGTAGGAGAAAGTGGAAGTGGGAAAAGTACGTTAATTAGAGCTCTAATTCAAATGATGGAAAACAGTGAATATATAACAAATGGAGATATTTATTTTAAAGATAAAAGCCTTTTAAATATGTCTTCAAGAGAACTTAGAAGCTTAAAAGGAAATGAAATAGGAGTAATTTTTCAAAATCCAGGCTCAACTTTAAATCCTATAAGAAAAATTGGCAAGCAGTTTGTAGAAGTACTTAAAAGTCATAGTAAGATAAGCAAAAAAGAAGCGCTAAATAAAGCTAAAATAATGCTAGAAAAAGTTAATTTAAAGGATGCAGAGTGTATATTACATAGTTATCCTTTTGAGTTAAGTGGTGGTATGAAACAAAGAGTAGCTATGGCACTTGCTATGATAATGGAACCAGAGCTTTTAGTAGCAGATGAACCTACTAGTGCTCTAGATGTTACAGTTCAAGCTCAAGTAGTAAAAGAGATGATGAAGTTAAGAGATGGTTTTAATACAAGTATAATAATTGTAACCCATAGTATGGGGGTAGTATCTCATATGGTTGATAAGGTTGCAGTTATGTATGCTGGTAGTATTATAGAATATGGAGATAAAGAATATATATTAAAAAATCCAAAGCATCCTTATACTAAGGCCTTAATAAACGCAATTCCTAAATTAGATGGACGTGTTCCTGTTGGTATAGAGGGAAATCCTCCATCATTTAAGGAAAGTTTAGATGGATGTAGATTTGCACCTCGTTGTAAAAAAGCTAGTATAGGATGCAGATTTAAAGAACAAAAGTTAAAACATATTGGTAGTGAAAGATTTATAGCATGTACTTATGTAGAAGAAATGGAGCATAAACAAAATGAGTAAAGTCATATTGGAATGTAAAAATATAAATAAAAAATACAAGAAAAAGGACCATGATCATATTGCAGCAGATAATATAAGCTTTCAACTTAAAGAAGGGGAATGTTTAGGTGTTGTTGGAGAAAGTGGATGTGGAAAAAGTACATTAGCTAAGATTATTATGAACTTAGAAAAATCAGATTCTGGAGAAGTTATTTTAAATGACAAGTGTATTTCTAATATAAAAGGAAAACAGTTAAGAGATATATATAAAGATATACAAATGGTGTTTCAAGATGCAATAGGATCCTTCAATCCAAAGATAACTATTGGTAAATCTATTGAAGAATATGTTTGTAGCCTTTGCTCTTTAACTAAAGAAGATAAGGAAGCCACAGTTGATAATTTGTTGAGAATGGTAGGATTGCCTATTGAAATGAAAAATAGATATCATCATGAGTTAAGTGGAGGCCAGTGCCAAAGAGCAGCTATAGCTAGAGCTTTATCATCTCACCCTAAGGTACTAATATGTGATGAGGTAACAAGTGCTCTAGATGTATCGGTTCAAGCTCAAGTTATAGAACTTTTAATACATATGAAAAATGAATTTAACATTTCATATGTATTTATAACTCATGACTTAGCACTTGTAAGCAGTTTTTGTGATAGAGTAATTGTTATGAAGGATGGAAAAATAGTTGAAGAGGGAAGCTCAACTAAAATTATTAATAGGCCTAAGCATGAGTATACAAAACTTCTTCTAAATTCCATATTTTAATAATTTATAATAAAAGTGATGTAGTAAATAATAAACTACATCACTTTTATTATATTAACTATCTTTTTCTTTGCAATGACTGCAGACACCATTTAAAACTAAATTATAGTTTGAAATAGTTATGTCTTTTTCATAAGACAAATCATTAATGAATTTGTATATATTATCTGACTCAACATCAAAAATATTATTGCACTTTTCACAAATTAAATGTGCATGAGGTTTTATATTTTTATCAAATCTATCAGATTGACCAGTAATACTCAACTTAGAGATAATTCCCTTTTTTGTTAACTGAGATAAATTTCTATATACTGTGCCTAAACTTAATTCAGGGTTATCTTTTTTTAAACTAGTATAAATATTATCAGCAGTAGGATGAAGATGACTATTCATTACTTCGTTAAGTATAATTTCTCTTTGTTTTGAAAATTTCATTTTATACCTCCGCTTATACAATATTATTATACAATATTATTATATAATAATAATTAGTATTATTACCCTAAAATATTAATAGATAACCCATGATACTATAAATAGTTCCTATTTGTCTTCTACAACATTACGACCAACGAAGTCTGCATATTGAGGAGTTCCCAAGTGATATCCACCAGAAACTTCAAGAATAGAACCAGTTATGTAAGAAGATTCATCAGAAGCAAAGAAAGCAACTGCGTTAGCTATATCTTCAGGTGTACCCATCCTATTTAAAGGAACATGAGATAAGAATGATTTTTGGAATTCTTTGCTCATAGCATTTTTTACTGCATCAGTTTCCGTCATTCCAGGAAGTACTGCATTACATCTAATGTTATTTTTAGCATATTGCATAGCTATTTGTTGAGTTATATTATTAACTCCAGACTTAGCAACACCATAACCGATTCTTGATATATCAGGAACAGTCCCTCCGATAGAAGATATATTTACTATACTTCCACCCTTATTATCTAACATATGTGGTATTACTAACTTTGAAATTCTAAAGACACTACCAATATTTAATTCTAATAATCTAAAGAAAGATTTTTCATCAGTATTTAATAAATCAAAATCTTCATTAGGGCTTCCAGTACCATAATTATTTACAAGTATATCTATTTTACCTGCATCATTTATAACTTCATCTACCATAGTTTTATAGCTATCTACTTCAAATGCATTAAAATATACTGGCTTCATAACTAAACCTTCTTTTGCATATTTATCACATATTTCTTGTGTAACTTCTAATCTTCTAACCCCCATATAAACTGTAGCTCCATTTTTAGCTAGTTTTAAAGCTGTAGCAAGTCCGATACCTCTAGTAGCAGAAGTTACTAGAGCAACTTTATTATCTAAATTCTTCATGTCAATTCTCCTATTAGTTTATATTTAGTAATGATTACTATTATCGAATACTTTATATTTTTTAATTTAGTTTGTCAATCAAATTTTATTTTCATTGATAAAAATATATAGATATATTTATAATACCCTATAATAAAAATTTTAAATTAAAAATGTTTAAGTGAGATTATATAGGGCATATAAATATTAAGAATGAAAGTAGTAATCATTACTACTTTATAAAATTTAAATTAAAATTTTATAATAGGAGAAGAGTTAATGATATATGATTTAATAATAGTTGGTGGAGGACCAGCGGGAGTATCTGCTGGAATCTATGCAGGAAGAGCAAAGCTTAAGACATTAATTATAGAAAAAGAAAATGTAGGTGGACAGATAAAAACTACACATGAAATGGTAAACTACCCAGGAATTTTACAAACTACAGGGTCAAGTTATATGGAAACTTTAAGAAAACAAGCTTTAGATTTTAATGTTAAGTTTAAAGAAGATGAAGTTATAGACTTATATTTAGATGAAGAAGTAAAAATAATTAAAACTAAAAATGAAGAAATACAAGCAAGAGCAGTGATATTTGCAACAGGTGCATCTCCAAAGAAATTAGGATTTAAAGGAGAAGAAGCATTTACAGGAAGAGGAGTCGCATATTGTGCAACTTGTGATGGTGAATTCTTCAAAGACTTAGATGTCTTTGTAATAGGTGGAGGATATGCTGCAGCGGAAGAAGCAATATTTTTAACTAAGTTTGCTAAAAAAGTAAGAGTAGTAGTAAGAAAAAGTGAATTTAGTTGTGCAAAAACTATAGCAGATAAAGTTAAATCTCATCCAAAGATAGAAGTATTATTCAATACTGAAGTAGAAGAGGTCGGAGGAGAGGGAGTCCTACAATTTGCTAAGTTTAAAAATAATCAAACGGGTGAAAGGCTTGATTATAAAGTAAGTGAAGAAGATGGAACTTTTGGTGTATTTGTGTTTATTGGATATAAACCACAAACAGAGCTTATCAAAGGGAAAGTTAAATTAGATGAACAAGGATATGTAATAACTAACGAAAATATGGAAACTAATATATCTGGTGTATATGCAGCAGGAGATTTACGCCCAAAGTTACTAAGACAGGTAGTAACAGCAGTAGCTGACGGGGCAATAGCAGCAACTAATGCTGAAAAGTATGTAGATAATCAAAAATATAAATTAGGAATAGAAGATGAAGAAGAGATAATTCAACAACAACATACTAATGAGGAAATTATTAAAAAAGAAGTAAAAACTGATTTTATAGACATAAATGATAAAAATAGAAAAAGTAATCTTTTAAATGACGGTCTTAGAAATCAAATTAAATCAATACTATCAATGATGGAAAAAGAGGTTACCTTAGTATCAATAGTAGATGAAAGTATTGATAAATCAATTGAATTTATGGATTTGATTTTAGATATGGCATCTTTAGGAGAAAAATTAAATATAGAAATTTATAAAAAGAATGAAAATCTAAAAATGGAAGAAATGATAAATGCAGATAAGCTACCAGTTGTAGCTTTATTAGATAAAGATAAAAAATATAGTGGAGTTAAGTTCCATGGTATTCCTGGAGGACATGAATTAAATTCATTTATATTAGCTATATATAATTTAGCAGGTCCAGGTCAAGCAATAGATGACAATTTATTAAAAGAGATAAGGTCATTTGATAAAAAGACTAATATAAAAGTAGTAGTTTCTCTGTCTTGTACATTATGTCCGGATGTAGTTGTAGCATCACAAAGACTTGCTATGGAAAATAAAAATATAGAAGCTGAAATGATAGAGTTATCATTATTTGAAGATATTAAGAAGAAATATAGAATAATGAGTGTGCCAGCAATAATTGTAAATGACGATAAAGTTCATTTTGGTGTTAAAAAAGCAAAGGAAATATTAGATTTAATAAATTAATAAAAAATTTTAAAAATATGTTTAAAGACTAAAAAGTAGGGAATATATAAGATTAAGATAATGAAAATCATAATCATTACTGATTTTAAAAACACAAATAAAATAATAATTTAAATATAAAGGAGAAAAAATTATGTCATTAATAAACAAAAAAGTATCTGAGTTTAAAGTTCAAGCATATCAAAATGGGGAATTTAGAGAAGTAACACTTGAAGATGTAAAAGGTCATTGGTCAGTATTTGTATTCTATCCAGCAGACTTTACATTTGTTTGCCCAACTGAATTAGGAGATTTAGCTGATAACTATGAAAAATTCAAAGAAATAGGATGCGAAGTTTATTCAGTATCAACAGATAGCCACTTTGTACATAAAGCATGGGCAGATGCATCTGAAACAATAGGAAAAATACAATATCCAATGTTAGCGGATCCAACTGGAAAGTTAACTAGAGATTTCGATGTTATGATAGAAGAAGATGGAATGGCTTTAAGAGGAACATTCATAATAAATCCAGAAGGAGAAATAAAAGCTTACGAAGTTCATGACTTAGGGATAGGAAGAAATGCAGAAGAATTATTAAGAAAAGTTCAAGCTGCACAATTCGTGGCAGAACATGGAGATCAAGTTTGCCCAGCTAAATGGATTCCAGGAGCTGAAACATTAGTACCAAGCTTAGACTTAGTAGGAAAATTATAATAATCCATTTAATCAATAAAATAATAAAAGACATAGTATGATGTTTTCATTGTAAATATAATTACATTGAGACATCATGTTATGTCTTTTTTATTTAATAAATTATATTAATTCATTAAATTTATATATAAAGTAGTTTATAATATAAAAATTAATATACGTGAGATGTTATAATAGCATATATATATATAATTGAAATAGTATTAAATATAAATAGGTGATAAAATGGAAACGTATGATTATATAAAATTAAAAGAATTAGAAAAATGGAAAAAGAAAATAAGAAAAAAAACATCTATAATAGATAAGGCATCAAAAGGAACTCAAAATAAATTAAACTCAATGCTTCCTAAAAAATATCATGAAATAGTAACTATTGCTATAAAAAATATGACAAAGGTAGTTTTACTTGGTTCTAAGTATATAACTAAAAAACCTATAAAAAATATATTATTAGAAGAAAGAGATAATTTAGTTTATGAAAAAATAAAGTTTTATAAAAATGCTGCTATGATAGAGGGAGCAGGAACAGGAGCAGGAGGGATACTTGTAGGTTTTTGTGATTTTCCACTACTTTTAAGTATAAAGATAAAACTTCTTTATGAAATTGCCAGCATATATGGATTTGATACTAATGATTATAGAGAGAGGTTATATATACTTAATATATTCCAACTTGCTTTTTCTAGTAAATCTCATGTAAATTTTATATTTAATAATATGGAGTGCTTTGATGATTTTAAAGATGATTTATCTAGTGATATTAATGAGTTTGATTGGAGAAGCTTTCAACAAGAATATAGAGATTATATTGATATAGCAAAGTTACTTCAATTAGTACCAGGGATTGGCGCTTTTGTTGGGGCTTATGTAAATAACAAATTAGTTGATAAATTAGGTGAGTATGCAATTTATGCATATCATATGAGATTATTAAAGAGTGAATATTATATGCATAAAAAAGATAATTTTATATATAGAAAGTACAAGAGAATTATAAATAAGTTTAAATAGTGTAAGATTTTATATGTTGTATATAAAATTATTTGGAGAATAAAATATGAAAAATAACAAAAATTTATTTTATAAAATATTAAAAAATGGAGGATTATTTTTAATATTAATAGCTATTACATTTTATTTTATTTTTAAAAGCCTAGATATAAATAAAGTAATTAAGACGATTTCACAGATAAATATTTTTTATATAATTCCAGCAATAGTATGTATGTGTGTATATATTTTTTGTGAAGCAAGTAATACAAAAAGAAATCTTATAGCTTTAGGATATAATCCAAGTATATTTAGATGTATAAATTACTCAGTAAATGGATTCTTTTTTAGCTCGATTACACCATCAGCATCTGGTGGACAGCCAATGCAAGCTTATCAAATGTGTAAAGATGATATAAAAATCTCACATGCAACGTTAGTACTTTTAATTGAGCTAATATTTTTTCAGGTAGTTACTATAATGTTTTCATTAATTGGATTTTTTACACAACAGTCTTTATTATTAAGAAGTATTGGCTCAATTAAGTACCTTCTTGTTTTAGGATTAATATTAAATATTATAGCACTGCTGTTTTTATTATCAGCAATATTTTCATATTCTGCGATAAGAAAGGTTTTTGATTTCGTAATTAAATTAATTGAATCACTAGGATATAATAAGGTAAAGAAAATAAGGGATAAGGTATATTCTATAATTAACGAATATGAAGAATGTTCTTTATATATTACTAGAAATAAAACGATTATTTTAAAAACATTTTTGACTACATGTATACAAATCTTTGCAATTCACAGTATTCCATACTGGGTATATAGATCTTTTGGTTTTAGTGGATATTCAATATTTACCTTTGTAGGAGTTCAAGCTGTTTTATTTATAGCTGTATGTGCACTTCCCCTTCCTGGAGCAGTAGGAGTAAGTGAAAGTGGATTTTTAATGTTATTTAAATTACTCTTCCCAATAAGAGTATTAAGTGAAGCTATGTTAATTAGTCGTGGAATTAGTTTTTACTTATTTTTATTTTTAAGTGGAATATTATTAATAATATTAAAAATACAAAATATAAAGGTAAAGTTAACAAATGAATAAATCATATCACTATAATTACTAAGATAAAAAAGTATATAGTCTGGATTTATAAGAAAATAGTATAAAGCTAAAAACGATGAAATAATTTTTCATCGTTTTTTTATTAGAATTAAGTATAAAGTTAAATTATATAAATTTATAATTTTGGAATAATTATTCTGTTTAAAATCATTAAAAAAGTATATTAATATAATATTAATAATTATAAACTTTAATATAGAATAATAGATAGGGGAGGTATATTATGGACGAATCAAGAGCTATTGAAATGATAAAGAGGAATCCTTCTATTATAAAAAATATAAATAATCCAAGCGAAGAAATGAAATTATTAGCCATAAAATTAGATGGTCTACTATTAAGATATATACAAAATCCAAGTGAGGAAATGAAGGTTATAGCAATAGAAAATAATGCAAGAGCAATTAAATTTATAGATAATCCAAGTGAAGAAATGATGATAAAAGCTATAAATGATGGATGGAGTATATTAGAATATATAAAAAAACCAACAGATAAAGTGATTAAATTAGCAATTGATAAAGCTGGTTGGGCAATTCAGTATGCAAAAAATCCAAGTGAGGAACTACAGTTGCTAGCAGTAAGAAAAAATTATGATTCAATAAAGCATATACAAAATCCTTATGAAAGTGTTCAGGAAGAAGCTGTAAAAATAAGCTATGATGCATTAAGATATATAAAATCACCAAGTCTTAAGGCGCAAATTGTAGCTATAAAAAGTAATGAGGCAGCAATTAGTTTTATGGTTGATTTAGATAAGGAAAAGATATTAAAATTTTTAAGAGTAAATATATTAATAATTAAATATATTGAAAATAGGATACCAAGTGAGATATCAAAAGAAGATATAGAAAAAATATTGATAGAAATACTATCAAAAGAAGATGTAGAAGAAAAGTATGTTAGAGATTTCTTAAAATGTAGTACTATAGATAGAAATAGTGATAAAATCCAAATGGACAAAATAATGTTTATTTATAAGTACGGAAGTAAGAAAGCAAAAAAAATAGCTGTAGATGAAAAACTAAAGATGATATAGGAGAAAAGATAAAATGAATTTTATAGACACATTAAGAAGCGTTGACTTAGTATTATCTACTGGAGAAGTACCTTTAGTAGTTGGAGAAAGTGGAATCGGAAAAACAGCTCTAGCAAAAAGACTCTCTAAAGAAAATAATTGGAGCTTAGTTGTAGTTGATGGAAACTTACTTAAAGAAGGTGAAATAGGGGGGCTACCAACTGTAGAAAGTTATGGAGACAATAAAAAAACTACTATATATGCAGTTCATCATAAGTTAAGAGAGATAGATAAAGAGATATTAAAGGGTAAAAGTGTACTTTTATTTATAGATGAAATAAATCGTTGTGAGCATACTGTACAACAAGAACTTATGAATCTAATTTTAAACAGAGAAATAAATGGATACAAGTTACATGATGATGTAAAAATACTAACTGCAATGAATCCATCAAGTAAATATGGTTCAGATTTTGATTATCAAGTAGTTGATATGGATGCGGCACAAGAAAATAGATTTGTATGGCTTAACATGGAACCAGATCATTCACAATGGCTAAGCTGGGCAATAGATGCAGGAATAGAACAAAAAGTTATAGAGTTTATTTCTACATTCCCAGAGTATCTTCATAAAATAAATGAAGATGATGTACGAGCTACACCAAGAAGTTATGAAAGAGTTTCTAAAACTTACAAAATGTACAAAGAAAATAAAGAAATAATATCTAGAGCAGTATTTTTAAATGTTATAAAGGGAAATGTAGGTAAGATTATAGCAGAAGAATTTATAAGTTTTATAGAATCAGACTGTTTACCACTTATATCTTATGAAGATGTATTTTCTGGAGAAATTCTTGAAGAATCTATAATAGAAAAAATAAAATTAGAAAGTCATACAAGACTTTATTTAACTGCGGTAAATATATTAAAAATATTAGAATCAAATATAGAAAATGAAAACTATAGTAATAATGATATAAATAGATTTGTAGAATTTATAAAAATATATCCAGTTGATTTAATGGTAGGTATAATGAAAGATTTAAAAAATAGTTATGAAAAAATTTATAAAATAGTTATAGAAAATGAAGAATTTGTAGACTTGTATTTTAATGCTTACAGCTTAATAAGAGGTTAATATTATCATGGAAAGTTATTTTGAAAAACAAACAAGAAGTCTTTATGATAAAGCTATTGAAATAGTTAATAAAGCAACTGAATTAAAGTTAAACTCAGGAAATGTAAATTTTGAAATAGACATACCTAAAGATTTTAAAGAGGAATTCTTTACTATTGTAGATAAAGTGAGTTTAAGTCTTATGGAAGATAAAGATAACTTTTATGGCTACTTCTTATTTCAAATGGGTAGAGATATAAAGTTCGATATAAGTAGTCCAAGTGCAGTTAACTTCAAGGGAGCTAAATATGTAATATACTTTAATCCGTTAATATTTCTGAATCTTAACATGAGACAGATGGAAAGTACTATTAAACATGAAATTCTTCATGTACTATCATTACATTTAATAAGAGCAAAAGAACTAAAAGGTAGATGCTCAACATTGGCAATCAATATGGCGATGGATATAATAGTAAATAAATATTTAGACTATTTGCCGCCATATGCTACTACATTAGAGTGGGTAAATACACATTATTCTATGAACTTAGAGCCATATGAAACTTTTGAGTATTATGTAGAAAAGATTCAAATTGAGTTAGATTTACAAGAATCTGATAAAGATGGAGAAGAAAATGATGCCGATTTAAATGATAATGTAGAGAGTGAATTTAGACCGGAGAACACTCACGATATATGGGAAGAATCTGATGAAATAGATTCTAAAACTGTTAGGGAATTTACAGAAAAATTTATAGATAATTCTTTAAAAAGTACGGTTCCATCATATATTAGTGATATGATATCATCATTAAAAAGCAGTAAAGGAGAGCTTCCTTGGAATTTATACTTAAAAAAATTAATGGGAACTGTTGAAAGTAATAAGAAGAAAACTATAACAAGAAGGAATAGAAGGCAACCAAGTAGATTAGATTTAAGAGGCCAGCTTAGAAGTCATAAAGCCGAAGTTGCAGTAGCAATTGATACTAGCGGAAGTATTAGCGATGAAGAATTTAAGCAAGCTATAAAAGAAGTACTTAATATAGTAAAAAACTACAATCATGAGATAACTATTATAGAATGTGATAATGAAATAAGGCGGACTTATAAGGTTAAGAATATTAAAGACATAAAAGATAGACCTAGTATAAGAGGTGGAACTAAATTTAGTCCAGTTTTTGATTATGCTAATAGGAATAAGATTAATTTATTAGTATATTTCACTGATGGAAAAGGAGAAACTAGATTAGAAGTTATACCAAGAGGATACAAGATATTATGGGTTATTTCAGGCAGAGGAGATAAACTTTCTTTAGCTCAGCCTTATGGGATAGTTAAGAAATTAAGTAAGGTTGAAGTAAAAGATGATATATTTGATATGAATGATGTTAGAAGTGATGGATATTCAATGAATAACCAAGCTCCAATTTTATAAATATTGCTTAGAGAAAAGACGTGCTAATTGGAACTTAGCATGTCTTTTATTTTATATTATATTTAGAATGTTAGCTTGTATGTATTAAAAGTCAGAAAGTATGAGAAAATATAGCAAATCAGATATAATTGTTATATATAGATAAGTCAAATAAGCAAGGTTTATATTATAGATAAAAACTATTTGAATGTAGATAAAAAGTGTAGTAAAATACTAATTTAGAAAAATAAGAGGTGAAATTATGAAAAAGAAATTATTGAGTTTAGTACTTTGTACTACAATGCTATCGACAGTATTAGTAGGATGCAGTGCTAATAAAACAGAGTCATCGAAAAAAGAATCAAACGTTCAATCAGAACAAGTAGATAAAGAAAAAGTATTTGTAACTCCAGAATGGGTACAAAGTGTAATTGATGGAAACCAGCCGGAGTCAGATAACTATGTCATCTTAGAAGCTTCATGGGGGACATACAAAGATAGCACAGATTATACAAAAGGACATATACCTGGAGCAATTCATGTTGATATAGCGAGTGTGGAATGTGAGCCATATTGGAATTTATCTGATGCTAAAGTAGTTGAACAAGGAATGTTAGATTTAGGAATAACAAAAGATAAGACAGTTATACTATATGGAGCTGATGTTTCGGGAACAGCAAGGGTTGCTTATGCATATCTTTGGGCAGGTGTTGAAAATGTAAAGGTTCTTAATGGAGGGCTAAATGCATGGACAGAAGCTGGTTATGAAACAGATACGACTATAGAAAAAGCAGTAGCTGCAACCGATTTTGGGACAACTGTTCCTGCACATCCTGAATACTGGATGTCTATAGAAGATGCTCAAGATAAGTTAAATAATGACTCTAACTTCCGTTTAGTAAGTATAAGAAGTGAAGCAGAGTTTATAGGAGAAACAAGTGGATATAACTACATAGATAGAGCAGGAGAACCTAAAGGTGCTGTATGGGGACGTGGTGGAAGTACTGCATATACTATGGAGGATTATACTAATGAAGATGGCACATATATAACGTTCGATCAAATGAAGGAATTATGGTCAGATTGTGATTTTAATTTAGATAATGAACTTTCATTCTATTGTGGAACTGGATGGAGAGCTACAGTTCCTTGGTTAATATGTTATGATGCAGGATTAAGAGATATGACTGTTTACGATGGTGGATGGTATCAGTGGCAAATGAATGATGACCTTCCAGTACAAGTAGGAGATCCAAGTAGTGATAGTGTTGTTTATACAACAGTAGGTGAATTATCAACAGATAAGGCAGCAAAATAAAAATGAAAAAATCAAATAAGATATTTAATATAATAGCTACAGTTTTACAAATTTTGTTATTAGTAGGTGCTTACTTAGTGAATTATTTTACTCATAAAAAAATGGGGATGCTAAGATATATAGTATATAAAAATAATTTACTAGAAAATAAATATCCAATAATGAAATTACAATATATTACTATCGCTATATTTGCTATATTAGTAGTATTGATTTTAGCATTATATATTAAAAGAAAGTTACAAATGAGTAAATATGCATTAAGTATGAATATTTTTATGGTTATACTTTTCGCTATTTATGCAGGGTTTACACTAATAAATTCTACTGAAACATTAAGAGCTTATTATTATATAGGTTTCATGTTAGAAGTAACTGTATTTATTCAAATTATCAAAACTGGAATTGAAGTTTTAATATATAAAACAAATAAAAATACACTCATTTAAATGGGTGTATTTTTATTTGTGAAAAATCACAGAAAATGTTAAATTTCAAATAAGTTAATACGAATGCCCTTAGTTGGGAAAACGTATTGCTGATAGAAATCTTGTTTGATAATATTTTAATAGAAAAACAAATAAATTAAGTATAAAATATATACAGAAGGGAAGGGATAGCGTATGATGCAAAAAATTCAAAAATTTGGGGGAGCCATGTTTACTCCTGTATTATTATTTGCCTTTGCAGGTATAGTAATAGGGGTAGGTACTTTATTTACAACAGAAGCAATCATGGGATCATTAGCAGCTCCAACTAGTATGTGGTATCAATGCTGGAATGTAATACTTCAAGGGGGATGGACAGTATTCAATCAATTACCACTACTATTCGTTGTAGGTCTTCCAATAGGTATGGCAAAGAAACAAAATGCAAGATGTTGTATGGAAGCACTTGTACTTTATTTAACATTCCATTACTTCTTAAGCACTATACTTTCTCAATGGGGAAATGTGTTTGGTGTTGATTTTGCAGCAGAAGTAGGAGGAACTAGTGGGCTTACTATGATAGCTAATATCAAAACATTAGATATGGGTATGATAGGAGCATTAATTATATCTGGTATAGTTATTTATTTACATAACCGTTTCTTTGATACAGAATTACCTGAATGGTTAGGAACATTCAGTGGATCAACATTTGTTTTTATGATAGGTTTCTTCGTACTTATTCCAGTTGCTTTAATTGCAGCACTTGTATGGCCCAAAATACAAATGGGAATGCTAGCATTCCAAGGATTTGTTAAGGGAGCTGGAGCATTTGGTGTTTGGGTATTTGTCTTCTTAGAACGTGCACTAATACCATTTGGTTTACATCATATCTTATACTCACCATTTTTCTATGACAATGTATTAGTACCAGGAGGTCTTTATGCTTACTGGGCTACTAAATTGCCAGAACTTGCATCATCAACAGCTTCTTTAAAATCATTAGTTCCTGAAGCTGGATTTACTTCAACTGGTTTTTCAAAAATATTTGGATGTGCAGGTGCAGCATTAGCATTTTATGTAACTGCAAAACCTGAAAAGAAAAAGAAAACGCTTGGATTATTAGTACCGATAACTTTAACTGCTATATTCTGCGGAGTTACAGAGCCAATAGAATTTACATTCTTATTTATAGCACCATGGTTATTCATAGTTCATGCTTTCCTTGCGGCAACTCTTTCAACAGTTATGTATCTTGCTGGAATCGTAGGTATACACTCTGGAGGAGTAATAGAAATGGCATCTTTAAACTGGATACCATTAATGAGTGCACACTGGAAGCAATACTTATTAATGCTAGGTATAGGTTTAGTATTTACAGGAATATGGTTTGTAGTATTTAAATTCTTAATAGAAAAATTTGATGTTAAAACACCAGGTAGAGAAGATGATGAAGAAGTTACATTCCATACTAAAGCTGAATATAGAGAAAGACAAAATGGTGGTGTAGTTGATGAAAAGTTAGCTCTTGTAAAAGGCATATTAGAAGGTTTAGGGGGAGCAGAAAATATTGTTGATGTAACAAACTGTGCTACTCGCCTAAGAGTTAATGTAAAAGATGAAAAATTATGTAAGGATGATGTATATTTTAAATCAATAGGAACTCATGGATGTTCGGCAAATGGTAAGTCTTATCAAGTTATAGTAGGACTTAAGGTAGCAAAAGTGAGAGATGATTTTGAGAATTTATTAGCAAACAATAAAGTTACAAACTAATAGGTTAATTTAGAAAGTAGGAGATACAATGAGTCAAGTTAATGCAATAACTAGTAAAAATAATAAAATAAATTCATTGAGTAAGTATTATAACATAGCAAAGATATTACTTACACTAACACCATTTATGGCATTAATGTATTTATCTATGGAATCTGCGAGAATGGGAGTTGCTATGCAACAAGCGATACAACAAAATCCTAAGCTTACAATACTATTTTTAGTATCTATGATAAATCCATTTATAGCATACTTATTAATATTTATACAAAAGAAGATTGAGTCAAGTGATACATCGTATGCAATTACAAATATAGTTATGTTTATAGTTGCAGAGATATTATTACAGAATGTGTTATATGTAATTTTATTTGGAGTTATTTTATATAAAACCCTTAAAACATACAATGTGACTATTAAGGAGAGCTTTAAAGAAAAGTTAAAAGATAAATTTCTAATGACTATTTCAGGTAGCTTAGTTGTTATTGGATTAGCTTGTATATGTTTATTTGCTACGATAAGAATTAATATGTAAATATAAAAATCGAAAGAGCATGGTAATATATTTATTGCCATGTTTTTTTTATTACTTTGTTATAAACAAACCTGTGAAAAGTCACAGAAAATGTTATAAAAAACAATTAAATTAACAATATCCCTAATAAAGGAAAACGTATTGATATAAGTTTTTTTTAAGTGTACTATGTACTCATAAGATAAATAAAATAATAAAAATTTGGGAGGAATAGAGATGGAAAATAAAAAATATTCAGTTGTAGTAGCAGGTGGGGGAAGTACTTTTACACCAGGTATAGTATTAATGTTATTAGAAAATATGGATAGATTTCCAATTAGATCAATAAAGTTTTATGACAATGATGCAGATAGACAAGAAACAGTAGCGAAGGCTTGTGAAATATATTTAAAAGAAAATGCACCAGAAGTGGAATTCTCATATACAACAAAACCAGAGGAAGCATTTACTGATATAGACTTTGTATTAGCACATATAAGAGTTGGAAAATATGCAATGCGTGAAAAGGATGAAAAGATACCACTAAAATATGGCGTTGTAGGTCAAGAAACTTGTGGACCAGGAGGAATAGCTTATGGAATGCGTTCAATAGGAGGAGTTATAGAAATACTTGACTACATGGAACAATATTCTCCAAATGCATGGATGTTAAACTACTCAAATCCAGCAGCAATAGTAGCAGAAGCAACAAGAAGATTAAGACCAAATTCAAAAATATTAAATATATGTGATATGCCAATAGATTTAGAAGAAAAAATGGCTAATATGTGTGGGTTAAAATCAAGAAAAGAAATGCAAGTATCTTACTATGGATTAAATCATTTTGGATGGTGGTCAAAAATATATGACAAAAATGGAAATGACTTAATGCCACAAATAAAGAAACACGTAGCAGAAAATGGATTTGCAGATGCACTATCAGATACTAACCAACATGTTGATGATAGCTGGAGAGAAACTTTTACAAAAGTAAAAGATGTTTATGCAGTAGATCCAACCACAATACCAAATACTTATTTAAAATATTACTTATATCCAGATTATGTTGTTGAACATTCTAATCCAGAATATACAAGAGCAAATGAAGTAATGGATGGAAGAGAAAAACATGTATTTGGAATATGTAATGAAATAATCGAAAAAGGAACAAGTAAAGGTGTTGAAGGATTTGAAGCCGATGCACATGCAACTTATATAGTAGACTTAGCTTGTGCCCTTGCAGAAAATACAAATGAAAGATTCCTTCTTATAGTTCCTAATGAAGGAGCAATAGAAAACTTTGATAGAACAGCAATGGTAGAAATACCTTGTATAGTTGGTAGAAATGGATATGAAAAAATATGCCAAGGGGCTATTCCACAGTTCCAAAAAGGATTAATGGAACAACAAGTAAGTGTAGAAAAACTTACAGTTGAAGCTTGGATAGAAGGTGATTATAACAAGTTATGGCAAGCTATAACACTATCAAAAACAGTTCCAAGTGCAAGAGTGGCTAAGCTTATATTAGATGATTTAATAGAAGCAAATAAAGAATATTGGCCAGAATTAAAAAAGCCAAATGAATTAAAAAAAGAGTGTGAAGTATATGCTTAAACTATTTAGCAAAAATAAGAATAAGAATGTAAAAACAAAAGGTTTTTACTCTATAATGGATGGTAAAAGCATAGATTTATCTCAAGTAAATGATGAAATGTTTTCTAATAAATTATTAGGAGATGGTATTGCAATAGAGCCTACATCAAATACAGTTGTATCTCCTTGTGATGGTGAAGTTACATTAGTTTCAGATACAAAACATGCAGTTGGGATAAAGAATGAAGATGGAGTAGAAATATTAATTCACATAGGACTTGATACTGTAAGCTTAAAAGGTGAAGGATTTGAAACTTTTTGCAAGGTAGGAGATAAAGTAAAAGTAGGGGACACTTTAGTAAAAGTAGATAGAAAGTTATTAAAAGAAAAAAATATTCCAGATGTTACAATGATGGTTATTGTTGAGCCAAATGGACATACAATATCTGAACGTAATATAAATCAATCTGTAGAATGTGGAACAAGTTTATTAGTAAAATATGAATAAAATATATAAAGAGCTAGCTTCTAACTATAAATGAAGCTAGCTCTGTTAATTTAAGATATTTTTTTAGTTTCAAATACATTGTTTTCTTTGTTCATTTTTATTATTGAACTTGTAGAATATAGTAATCCTGAATATGCTATTATTGCATATATTACTGTTGATATCCAAGCGCTTGTAAATCCAGACTTATCAACTATTAACCCAAATAATGTAGAACCAGTTCCAAATCCAGCTGCAAAGAATATTTGTACAATACCTAATATAGTACCAAATTCTTTATTACCAAATAAAGCACCAGTCATATAAGAAGGTCCTATTATATATGAGAACATAGATATTCCTAAACAAACTGAAAATACAAATCCAAGTGCATTTATTTGTCCCACAAATATTAAACATAGACCACAACATATAACCAATAATCCTGCTAATACAAGAGATTTAATTATTCCAAGTTTATCAAATAAGAAACCTCCACATAAATTACCGAATATTGAGAATAGTCCGAATAAAGAAGCAACTAAAGCTGATCCAAGTGTAAATATTTGTTTTTGTTCTAATGATTGCAAATATGGTATGAATTGTAGAGCCATTCCACCAACATATAAACCAACAAATATAAACGATGTTGCGAATATCCAGAAATATTTAATCTTACTAACTTCTGCAAAAGTATATCCCCAGTTAGAATTTTGCTTTGAATTTGAATCATTTTTAGATTTCTTTGACTTATTCATTTCTAACTCAGCTTTTGATTTTGGGAATCTCATTATAAATAATGCTACAGGTAATGCTACTATTATAGCTAATAAACCAAATCTTAAATAAGCACCTTTGTAACCAATTTTCGGGTTAGATAACCATTTACCTGCAAATTGCTGAAGAACCATATTACCTAGTCCACCACCAGAGAATGCAAGACCCATTGCGATACCTTTATTTTCTGTAAACCAACTATTTATAAGTGTTGGAACACCTATAGCAGATATTATAGCAGATCCGATTTGAACGAATATAGATAATGCATAGTAAGCAAATATGTTACCTCCAGCCAAAGACATAGCTGAAAATGCTCCACCTACTAAAATTACTCCTAAAGCATATAATAGTTTTATATTAATTTTAGGATTAGAATACAATTTTCCTATGAAAGGAGAACATAGTGCTGAAACTACAGTTCCAATTGTGAATATTAGTGAAAATTGAGTATAGGTAAAACCTTCTCCTGAAGTTACATAATTTGTAAAAGCAGGTTGAATATTAGCTGCCAATGAATATGGTACTGCTTGAATCAGTATACAACCAACGACTATTAACCAGCCATAGAAAAATGAATTTTTCTTTTTTGTGTTTTCCATAATGAATACCTTCTTTACCTTAATATTTTTATAAAATTTATATGAAAATTAATAAGAAGATTGTATAAAATAACTTCTTAGATGCAAATAATAACATAATTCGACAAAAAAAACAATAAAAATACAGTTGAATCAAATTGAATTAAAATGATTCAAAATAAAAGTTTTAATGTAGTACATTTTATTTATCTAGAAAAACGTTAATAGGTAATATATAATTTTACTTATAGGGTAAATTTATTAGGGAAAATATATGAAAGAAGAGATTAAATGTATGAAATTACAAGAGTTAATCAATAAGTATTATCATCGATTAAATGAAAATGATTTTTATATTTGGGATTATATATCTAATCATAAAAAAGAATGTGAAAAGCTTGCTATTGATCAATTAGCATATAAATGTAATGTATCAAGAACAACTATTCTTAGATTTGCTCAAAAAATATCTTTAAAAGGGTATAGTGAATTAAAATTATACTTAAAATTGGAAAATCAAGATACAAAGGAAAATACAAATACAACTGAAATGGTATGTAATACTTACTATGATGTAATTAAAAGTATAAAAGAAAAGGATTGTACTGAGTTTTTTAAAAAATTTGACGCAGCTAGAAATATTTATGTATATGGAGTTGGAATGGTTCAATCATCAATTAAAAAAGAGCTTAAGCGAATATTTATGACAAGTGGAAAAATACTTTACGATCTAAGTGGGTATAGAGAATCAGAAATATCTTTAAATATTGCAAATAGTGAAGATTTATTTATTATTATATCTGTATCAGGTGAAAATAAATTTATCATTGATTTTGCATCAAAGTTAAATATTAGAAATATTCCAATACTTTCGATTACAAAGTTAAAAGAAAATACATTATCTCAGATGAGCGATTATAATCTGTACATATCATCTGTTACATTACCAGGAACAATAAATGAATTAAGCTATGACTCGGTAACATCCTATTTTATACTAATTGAAATCTTATTTTTAAAATATATTGAATATAAAAATGAAAAAGGGGCATAAATTATGGACATAAGATTAGAGACTCTAATTTATGATAACTATAAGAAATTAAATGAAAATGATAAACATATATGGAATTATATATTAAATAATAAAAGCAAATGTGAAAGTATGTCTATACAAGAGTTAGCATCTAACTGTAATGTTTCTCATACTACTATTTTAAGATTTGCTCAAAAGATAGGATTAAATGGATATAGCGAACTAAAATTTTATTTGAAATTAGAAAATAATAAAAAATGCACATTTGATAAAGGTGAAATTATAAGTATATCTGATGATATAAATAAAACTATTGATCTATTAATACAAAGAGATTTCTCAGACATATGTTACTTACTAGATAGTTGTAAAAATATTTATGCATATGGAACAGGCGAGATACAAAGTAATGCAGTAAGAGAGTTAAAAAGAAATCTTTTGTCTATTGGTAAGTTAGTTAATATTGTAGAGGGTAATGATGAAGTAGAGACAATAACTAACTATATTACAGAAGATGATATGATATTTTTAATATCTCTATCAGGTGAAAATAATACTGTAAATAAGTTTGCAAAAGATTTAAATAATAAGGGGGTGAAAATTATTTCTATCACTGAGAGTGGTAATAATACATTATCAAAGATAAGTGATATTAATATACAATTTTACACTCATGAAGTTATAAGACTAGAAGATAATTTACAAATATTTTCTGCCTCACAATTTTTTATAATAAATGAATTTTTATTAGTAAAATATTTAGAATATAAGTATTCTAAATAGATATGATAGTGAAAATTCGCTCATAAAATGTATATGATTAATTATTATCGTATTTATTTTATGAGTGAATTATATATTAGAGTTGACAGTTATATTAATACTATATATAATAAATTTAATTTAATTAAATTAAATTTTAAAAAATGATATTGGAGATGTATATATGGATAAATATGATAAAATAAAGTTGGAAAATCAATTATGCTTCTCACTATATGCTTTATCAAGAGAAGTAATAAAGCTATACAAACCTTTATTAGATAAATATAATCTAACATATACACAATATATAGCAATGCTAGTAATGTGGGAAGAAGAAAAGATTATTTTTAAAGAATTAGGAAAAAGGCTGCATCTTGATTCCGGTACACTTACTCCAGTAGTAAAAAAACTAGAAGCTATGGAACTAGTAACTAAATATAGAAATAAAGAAGATGATAGAGTAGTTACAGTAGAGCTAACGGAAAAAGGAAAATTATTAAAAGAAGATATAATTGAAGTTCCAGAAAAGATGTACTCTATGTGTAAAAGAGATGGAGTAGATTTATTATATTTAAAATCACAATTAGATAATTTATTAAAAATATTTAATTAAAAATATAAAAGTTAAGTTCTATAAGGAGGTTAACTTTAATGTTTTTAATATTATTAATTGAATAAAATTAAATTTATATAAATTAAGGAGTATAAGTATGAAATTTTATAATTTTAAAGCAAAAAAGATGAATGGTCAGGAAATAAGTATGGAATACTTTAAGAATAAGGTTGTATTAGTAGTAAATACAGCAAGTAAATGTGGATTAACACCACAGTTTAAATCGTTACAAGAATTATATATAGAATATAAAGATAAAAATTTTGAAATATTAGGTTTTCCTTGTAACCAATTTGCAAAGCAAGATTCTGGTACAAATGAAGAGATACATGAATTTTGTCAGCTAAATTATGGAGTAAGTTTTAATATGTTTGAAAAAATAGAGGTAAATGGAGAGAATGCACATCCCTTATATAAATATTTGAAAGATGAAGCCAAAGGTTTCTTAAGTAAAGAGATAAAGTGGAATTTCACTAAATTTTTAATAGATAGAGATGGTAATGTAGTAAAAAGATATGCACCTACAGTATCACCAATTAAGATCAAGAATGATATTGAAAAATTATTAATTAGATAGAAGAAATATATCAATATATGAGTAGCTTAAGAAGGTAATATAGAAATCTTTTCATCGGTGAAATACTTAGAAAAATAAAATCATAAATGTGCAATGATACTAAGAAGTTAATAATTACATTTATACAAATAGAAAATATTAAAAATAATTAAGAAAACGTTGACATACACATGCGGAATTGTTACTATATAAATAACTTAGAAAATTAAATGTAACCGGATAGTGATTGTTTAAATACAAGCTAAACCTATTTATTACTTAGGCTAATACAAGTCTATTTAACGTGTAATAAATAGGTTTTTTTATGTTATAAACCAAGTAAAATCAAAGTTAATCGTAGAAAAAGAGATAAGGGGGGAATCAGAATGATTATTGAAAAAATACTTAATAATAATGTTGTTATTACAAATGACGAAAATAATAAAGAAATAGTCGTTATGGGAAGAGGTATAGCTTTTAAAAAGCGTACAGGAGATTATATTCAAAAAGATATGATAGATAAAGTATTTAAACTTTCTGATCCAAATATGTCTAATAAATTTAAAGAGTTAATATCAGATATTCCATTTAAATATATGGAGTTATCAGATGAAATAATTTTAAATTCAAAAAAGAAGTTAGGGAAAAAATTAAATGATAGTATCTATATTTCTTTAACAGATCATATGCATACAGCAATAAAAAGAGCTCGTGAAGGTATAAATGTAAAAAATGCTCTTCTTTGGGATATAAAAAGATTTTATAAAGAAGAATTTATAATAGGACTAGAGTCTTTAGATTACATAGAGAATAAATTCAAAGTTAGATTACCAGAGGACGAGGCAGGTTTTATAGCACTACATATAGTAAACGCACAAATGGATCAAAATATAGAGATTGTTTATAAAGTGACACAAATAATGCAGGAAATAACAAATTTAGTTAAATATCATTTTGGAATAACATTTGATGAAGAGTCTGTATATTATTATAGATTTATTACTCATTTAAAATACTTTGCAGAAAGATTACTAAAAGATACATCATATGAAGACAATGAAGATGATTTATTAGATGTAATAAAATTGAAATATAAAAATGCATATAGTTGTATAGAAAAAGTAGATGAATTTATGGATAAAAAATATAATTACAAATTAACAGATGAAGAAAAACTATACTTAACTATTCATGTTGAAAGAGTAGTGAGTAAAAGTATTAGGTAGGATATAAATCCTAGAAATTAGGCTTATATATATTGGATGGTGACATTAAGTTGGCCAAACCTTCATATTTCAAAAAAGAAAGTGGAGGAGTAAAAATGAAAAAGTATGAACAATTAGCAAAAGACATTATATTTAATGTCGGTGGAAAGGAAAACATTAGCAGTTTATCACATTGTATAACAAGACTACGTTTTAAACTAAAAGATGAGTCAATTGCAAATGATAATGTACTAAAAAACATGGATGGTGTAGTAACTGTAATGAAGAGTGGTGGACAGTACCAAGTAGTAATTGGTAACCACGTTCCAGATGTTTATTCAGTTGTATGTGATTTAGCAGGACTTGGAGGGGATACTTCAGACAATTCAGAATCAGATTCACCAAAAGGGATATTCAATAAATTTATAGACATTATATCAGGAGTTTTTCAACCAATACTAGGAGTTATGTGTGCTGCTGGTATGATAAAAGGATTCAATGCAATATTTTTGGCACTAGGTTTATATGCACAAACTAGTGGTGAATATATTATGTTAAATTCAATTGGAGATGCTATATTCCAGTATATGCCTATAATTTTAGGTTTTATAGCAGCTAAAAAGTTTAAACTTAAACCATTTGTCGGAATGCTTATAGGAGCTGCTTTATGTTATCCAGGAATTCAGCTAGCTACATTATCAGCTAGTTCTGAACCTTTATACACATTATTTGCAGGGACAATGATCGAGTCTCCAGTATATATAACATTTTTAGGATTACCAGTAATAGCAATGGACTATACATCTACAGTAGTTCCAGTAATATTAATTGTATATTTAGCATCTAAATTAGAAAAAATGTTTGATAAGATAATACCTGATGTAGTAAAGAACTTCTTTGTACCAATGGCAGTTTTATTAGTTTCGCTACCAATAGGATTTATGTTAGTTGGGCCTATTGCAACATTTGGTGCTAATATGGTTGGAAATGGATTCTTATCATTATATAACTTCTCACCAATCTTATGTTGTGTATTAGTTGGTTTATTCTGGCAAGCACTTGTAATTTTCGGATTACATTGGGGATTAATACCAATAGCTATATCAAATATGATGACTATGGGATTTGATACAATATTAGTTGGAGCATTTGCACCATCTTTTGCACAAACAGCAGTAGTAGCGGCAATGTACTTTAAGTTAAAAGATAAAAAGATAAAAGAGTTATGTATACCAGCAGTTATATCTGGTATATGTGGAGTAACAGAACCTGCAATTTATGGTATAACTTTACCTAGAAAGAAACCATTTATATACAGTTGTATAGGTGGAGCGGCAGCAGGTGCTGTAATGGGTGTAATGAATATAAAAGGATACGTAATGGGTGGACTTGGAATATTTGGGATACCTAATTATATAAATCCAGCAACAGGAGATATGACAGGAGTTTATACTTCAATAGTAGCAGCAATAGTAGCGGCAATAGTAGGATTTGTATTAACATTCTTATTATGGAAAGATGATACTGTAGTAGAGGAATCTAATGATAATAAAGAACAATCAACAATAGTAAAAACTAAAAGAGAAATAATATATAGTCCAATAAAAGGTGAAGTAAAAGCTTTAGACCAAGTACAAGATGCAGCATTTTCAAGCGGAGTATTAGGACAAGGTGTAGCAATAGTACCTAAAGAAGGTAAGGTAGTAGCTCCATTTGATGGAACAGTAATGACTTTATTTCCAACAAAACATGCAATAGGAATAGTATCTGACAATGGATGTGAGTTATTAGTTCATATTGGGCTAAATACTGTCCAATTAGATGGGAAATACTTCAAATCCTTTGTAAAACAAGGAGATAAAATTAAAAAAGGTCAGACATTAGTAACATTTGATATAGAAAAAATATCAAAAGAAGGTTATTGCTTAGAAACACCAGTAGTGGTTACAAATTATTCTGATTATGTAGATGTTGTAGGAAAAACACCAAAAAATATAAACAATAGCCAAGAACTAATAACTGTTTTAGCTTAGAGTTTTTATAGGAGATAAGATATATATATTTACTTTTATCTCCTAGGGGATTTAATATACATAAATTTATGGAGGTAGAGTTATGGCACTTAGAGAAGATTTTTTATGGGGCGGAGCAACTGCTGCTAACCAATGTGAAGGTGGATATAAAGATGGTGGTAGAGGTCTAGCAAATGTAGATGTAGCACCACACGGAAAAGATAGATTTCCAGTTTTAGCTGGTAAAATGAAGATGTTTGAATGTGATGATAATCATTATTATCCTTCACATGAAGCTATAGATATGTATCATCATTATAAAGAAGATATAAAATTATTTGCAGAAATGGGATTCAAATGTTATCGTTTATCAATAGCTTGGACTAGAATATTTCCAACTGGACTTGAAGAAGTTCCAAATGAAGAAGGGTTAAAATTTTACGAAAGCTTATTTGATGAATGTTTAAAATATGGAATCGAGCCATTAGTAACGATATGTCACTTTGATGTTCCTATGTACTTAGTAGAAAAATATGGAGCATGGAGAGACCGTAAATTAGTAGAATTATACGTAAAGTACTGTGAAGCAATATTTACAAGATTCAAAGGTAAGGTAAAGTATTGGTTAACATTTAATGAAATAAATATGATACTTCATTTACCTTTTATTGGTGCAGGTCTATATATAGAAGAAGGTGAAAATGAAGAACAAATAAAATATCAAGCTGCGCACCATCAACTAGTTGCAAGTGCATTAGCTACAAAGTTAGCTAAAGAAATAAATCCAGAGTTTAAAATAGGATGTATGTTAGCTGCAGGAAATACTTATTCATATACTTGTCATCCAAATGATGTATGGAAATCTATAGAAAAAGATAGAGAAAATTACTTCTTCATAGATGTACAATCTCGTGGAGAATATCCAGCATATGCAATAAAAGAATTAGAACGTAAAGGTATAAACATATTAATAGGAGAAGATGATAAAAAGATATTAAAAGAAAATACAGTGGATTTTATATCATTCTCATACTATTCATCAAGACTTACAAGTGCAGATCCGAAGGTAGATGCTCAAACAGAAGGAAATGTTTTTGCAACTCTTAAAAATCCATACTTGGATTCAAGTGAATGGGGATGGCAAATAGATCCATTGGGTCTTAGAATAACTATGAACTCTTTATACGATCGTTATCAAAAACCATTATTTATAGTAGAAAATGGACTAGGCGCAGTAGATACTCCAGATGAAAATGGTTATGTAAATGATTATTATAGAATTGATTACTTACGTGAGCATATAAAGGCTATGATAGATGCTGTTGAATTAGATGGTGTAGATTTATTAGGGTATACTCCATGGGGATGTATTGATTTAGTAAGTGCTGGTACTGGGGAAATGAAAAAACGTTATGGATTCATATATGTAGATAAAGATAATGGTGGAAAAGGAACTCTAAAACGTAGTAAAAAGAAAAGTTTTGATTGGTATAAAAAAGTGATAGCTTCAAACGGTAAAGATTTAGATTAAGGGGGATAATAGTATGTCTTTTAGAAAAGATTTTTTATGGGGGGGAGCAACTGCGGCTAACCAATTCGAAGGAGCATGGAATGTAAACGGAAAAGGGCCATCTTGTTCAGATATGTGTACAGGAGGGTCTCATACGGTAAGTAAGAGAATAACAAGAACTATAGAAGATGGAATATTTTATCCAAGCCATGAAGCAATAGATTTTTATCATAGATACAAGGAAGATATAGCTTTATTTGCAGAAATGGGATTTAAAGTATTTAGATTTTCTATAGCATGGACTAGAATATTCCCAACAGGAATGGAAAATAGTCCAAATGAATCTGGTCTTAAGTTTTATGAAAATGTAATAGATGAATGTTTAAAATACAATATAGAACCATTAATAACAATATCTCATTATGAAGTACCATTTGCTTTAACAGAAAAATACAATGGATGGGCTTCAAGAGAAGTAATAGACTTATACATGAATTATTGTGAAGCAATATTCACTAGATACAAGGGAAAAGTAAAATATTGGTTAACATTTAATGAAATAAATTCAGCAACTATGCCTATTGGAGGATTTTTATCTCAAGGTATATTAAATGAAGGAACTACAGATTTTACTAATCAAGTAGATATACCTAAATTGAGATTCCAAGGATTACATCATCAATTTGTTGCAAGTGCAAAGGCTGTTAAATTAGCGCATGAAATAGACCCGAGCTATAAGGTAGGATGCATGCAATTATTTGCAACAATGTATCCATTTACATGTAATCCTGATGATATAGTAATGACTCAAAAAGATAGTAGAGTAATGAATTATTTCTGTGGAGATGTTCAAGTACGTGGAGAATATCCAACATATATGAATAGATATTTCAGAGAAAATAATATAGAAATAAAAATGGAAGATAGAGATTTAGAAATTCTAAAAGATGGTTGTGTTGACTTCTATACATTTAGTTACTATATGTCTATATGCGTAAGTAGTGATCCTGAGAATGCAAGCACAGGAGGCAACATTTTAGGTGGAGCAAAAAATCCTTACTTAAAGTCAAGTGATTGGGGATGGCAAATAGATCCAAAAGGTCTTAGATATACATTAAATGAAATATATGATAGATATAGAATACCAATGATGATAGTTGAAAATGGATTGGGAGCTTATGATAAAAAGGAAATTAATGGAAATATTAATGATGATTATCGTATAGAGTACCTAAAAGAACATATAGAGCAAATGAAAGAGGCTGTAGAAGATGGAGTAGACTTAATAGGATATACTCCACGGGGTTGTATAGATTTAGTAAGTGCATCTACAGGAGAAATGGCGAAAAGATATGGATTTATTTATGTAGATAAGTATGACGATGGTAGTGGAGATTTATCTAGAAATAGAAAGAAAAGTTTTTATTGGTATAAGCAAGTCATAGAATCTAATGGAGAAAAATTAGAAAATATTGAAACTGTATTAGCATAAAAGTAAATAAAATTAATAATAAAGAAAGAGCATAGTTATGCTCTTTTTTATTATTAATTTTATTTTGTTTAAGATGTATTAAAAAAAATAATTAATAAAAAATAAAAAAAGAAAACTTTTTACAACATATAAATCGTCATATATATGAGAGGTGGACGAATAAGATGAAATTACTAAGCTTAGGAATTAAAAAAAAGGAAAAAGAGGTAAAAAAATATATTGTCGACAATAAAGAATCATTATATAGATTTGCTTATACTTATGTAAGAAATGAAGATGACGCATTAGACATAGTTCATGATGCTATATGCAAATCTTTAACTAATGTAGACACTCTCAAAGATATAGATAGTATTAAACCTTGGATTTATAAGATAGTAGCTAATACAGCAATTGACTATATAAGGAAAAATAGCAAGTATGTTATAGGAAGTGATGACTTAAATTTAGAAGAATCTGCTGAGTATGATACATACGAAGATATAGATCTTCAAAGAGCACTAGAGGTATTACCTGAAAAGTATAAAGATGTGATTGTTTTAAGATACTTTGAAGATATGAAAATATCTGATATAGCAAAGATTTTAGATGAAAAAGAAAGTACTATAAAAACTAGGCTTTATAAAGCATTATCTAAACTGAAAATAAGCATTACTGAATAAAAGGAAGTGAAAACTTTGAAAAGTGATAAGAAAATAGAACAATTAAAGAATGATTATATGAATATAGAGATACCAGATAAATTAAATATCGTTGTAAATGATGTACTTAATAGACGTAATAAAAAAAGTATAACTAAGGTGTCAACACTAGTAGCATCATTAGCAGTAGTAGTAGGAATTGTTAATATTAATCCAACATTTGCAAATGCTTTAGAAAATATACCTGTAATAGGTGAAGTCATAAAAGTAATTAACTTTAGAAATTATAAAATTGATGAAGGTGGACTTGATATATCAATAGACGTGCCTAATATAGAAGGTATGAAAGATACTAATTTACAATATCAAATGAATAAAGAGTTCGAAGAAGAAGGTAAAAAATTGTATGATCAGTATTTAAAAGAATTAGAACAATTAAAACTGCAAGGAGAAGAGGGAAGAGAATCCTTTAAATCCTGGTATGAAGTAAAAACAGATAATGATGATATTTTATCTATAGTTATATACAACAACACTATAATGGCATCAAGTGATACAACTCGAAAATTTTATAATATAGACAAAAGGAATCAAACAATTTTAACTTTAGAAGGCATGTTTGGAGGAACTGATTATGTAGATATTATAAGTGAAAACATAAAACAACAAATGAGAGAAAGAATGAAGGCTGATTCAGAAGTACATTATTGGATAGATGCTAATGATGGAAGTTATACATTTGACAAAATAGATAAAAATCAAGGGTTTTATATAAATGATAAAGGTGAAATTGTAATATGTTTTGATAAATATGATGTAGCACCGGGATCACAAGGATTAACTGAGTTTGTAATACCTAAATCAATAACAGATAAATTATAAATATAAATTGAAAATAACGGACATACAAACTAGAAAAATGACATTAAAGAAAGGCACTAAGAGAGATGAGAAACGTAAGAAGAAATATAAACCAAAGTAGATTAATAATATTAATACTAATATGTTTATTTTTTATAGGAATAACAAGTAAGGCTTGGTCTTACTTTGAAGAACAAAAGCAAATAAAATTAGAGCAACAAAGAATTGAAGAAGAAAGAAGAAAAGAAGAAGAAGAAAAGAAAAAGTATATGGTTGGATGTAGTAATGATGCTAAAAAATATTCTTATGATGCTAGAAAAGTAGCTGAAAAACTTAATAGCTATGATTATTCTAATAATGGAGAAAAAATAGTATTTTTGACTTTTGATGATGGAACTTCAACAACTGTAACTCCTCAAGTTTTAAAAATATTAAAAGAAAATGATGTTCATGCAACTTTCTTTGTTACAGGGGAAAATATTGAAAGAGGTGGAGAAAAAGCAAAAGAACTTTTAAAACAAGAACTAAATGAAGGTCATGCTATTGCAAATCATTCATATACTCATGATTATCGCATATTATATCCAAATAGAGTATTAGATTTAGAGGCATTTAAAGCTGATTTTGAAAAAACTGATAAATTATTAAAAGATGTTTTAGGTAAGTATTTTTCTACTAGAGTAATAAGATGTCCAGGTGGTCATATGTCATGGAAAGGTATGGATAGTTTAGATGCTTATTTAGATGAAAATAACATGGCATCAATAGACTGGAATGCATTAAGTAAAGATGCAGAAGGAGCTAAAAAAGATGCTGATCAATTAGCTAATATAGCAATACAAACATCTAAAGATAAAGAAATGGTAGTTCTTTTAATGCACGATACTTATGGAAAAGAAGAAACAGCAAAGTCTTTACCACAAATAATAAAATATTTTAAAGAAAATGGATATGAGTTTAAAACTCTTTCATAGAAGACAAAAAGATGGACGTAATATACAGTCCATCTTTTTTATTAAGTTTATTATTTTTACTATATATAAATTAAAAACTACTTAAGTTCTTTTAGAATTAAAGAAACATCCTTAAGAGTTACATTATCATAAACTCTTCCATTTATAGTAATGACTGGAGAACGACGACATGAACCAACACACCTTGATGAATCTAAGCTAAACTTTAAATCACTACTAGTTTCACCACATTTTAAACCTAGCAATTCTTCAAATTCAGCAAGTATATTACTACTATCATTTTTAGCACATGCACCACTTAAACATACTTTTATTTTGATTTCACCTTTAAGGTCAGTTGTAAAGTAAGAGTAAAAATTAACTAAGTCATGAATCTTATCAAATGAAATGTTTAGTTTTTTAGAAATATATTTTTGAACTTCATTTGGAAGATATCTAAATATTTTTTGCGCATAATGTAAAGTACGAATTACATTATCCTCGCTTTTATCAAGTGAATTTATAAATATATCTAACTCCTCAAATGATTTACTATTACGAGAAATAAAATCACACATATAAAACTCTCCTTTATATATTATACAGATTAAACTATACAATTAATAAATATACTAAAGGCATTGTAACAATAAGTACTAAAATATTAATTAAACACCTTAATATAATAATTATTATTAATACCCTTAAATTACTAGTATAAACTTTATAAGAAATAACATTAGTAAAGAATATATTAAAGTACTTATATAATTGATATTTAAACTTATAAGTAATTATCTAAAATTATAAATAATTAAATTAGGATTATTAAATAAATGAAAATATTTGATTATCAATAAAAATAATGGATAAATAATAAAGGACATAAAGTTATAAGAAATAGGAGGTTAGATATGAATTTTAAACAGATTGCTAAAGAAGTTTTAGAAAATGTTGGTGGCAAAGATAATATAAAAGATGTTATACATTGTCATACAAGATTACGATTTACATTAATAGATTTTAGTAAAGTAAATAAAGAAAATCTTTCACAAATAGAAGGAATTATAACTGTAGTAGAAAGTATGGAACAGTTACAAGTAGTTATAGGAAGTAAAGTAGATAAAGTATTTAAAGAACTAGAACCTATGGTTGGTAAAACTAAGAATAAAAATAATGAAGAAATTAAAAAAGGTTTTTCATTAAATAAGGTACTTACAACTATTGCTCAGATATTTACGCCGATTATATATGCACTAGCTGGTTCAGGAATGATAAAGGGGATATTAGCAGTTATATCTATGTACTACTTAAATAAGCATAATATAGATATAAAGCAAAATGATACATATATTATCTTAAATGCAGCATCAGATGCAGTGTTTTATTTTTTCCCAATAATACTTGGATATACAGCTGCTAAAGTATTTAAAACACATGAAATTATATCAATGGTACTTGGTGCAACTCTATGTTATCCTAGTATAGTAGCATTAATGGCAGAAGAGAGAGTAGTAAGTTTATTTAATATTAGTATTACAAAAGCAAGTTATACTTCATCAGTAATACCGATAATTATTGCAATTTGGATGTTATCTTTCTTAGAGAAATTCTTAAAAAAAGTAATACCAGATGTAATTGAAATGATAATGGTTCCTACACTTTCAATATTAATAATGGTTCCATCCACTTTATTAGTATTTGGGCCAATAGGAATATATATAGGTAATGGAGTTAATTGGTTCTATCAATTACTTATGAACTTTAGCCCAGTTCTTTGTGGAGCATTTATAGGTGGAATGTGGTGTGTATTAGTTATATTTGGAGCTCATAGACCAATATTACCAATAGCAATAAATGATATAGCTCAAAATGGACGTCAAAATTTACTAGCATTTGCAGGAGCAGCAAATTTCTCACAAGCAGGAGCAGCATTAGGTGTATTTTTAAAATCGAAAAATAAATCACTAAAAACAGTTGCTTTATCGGGGAGTATAACTGCTTTATTTGGTATAACAGAACCTGCAATTTATGGAGCTAACTTACGCTTAAAAAGGCCAATGATATGTGCAGTAATATGCGGTGCAATAGGTGGTGGAATAATGGGATATGGAGGAGCATTTGGTATAGCATTTGCAAATCAAGGTGTACTTACAATTCCAGTATATGCACAAGCTGGAGCTAAAGGATTTTTAGCTTACTTAATAGGATGTGTTTTTGCATTCTTTGGTTCAGCACTACTTACATATATAGTTGGATTTAAAGATATAGAGGAAGAGCAAGAAGAAACTTTAAAAGAGGTTGCTTAATATAGACATTAGGAGGACGTAGTATGAAAAATACATTCCCGAAAGATTTCTTATGGGGGGCATCATCTTCAGCATTTCAAATAGAAGGTGGATGGAATGAAGATGGAAAAGGAATGACAGTTGCAGACTTTAATTCATTTAAAAAGTCAGAAATTCAAGCAGACAGTAAGGTAGCTAGTGATTTTTATCATCACTGGAAAGAAGACATAGATCTTATGAAAGATTTAGGGCTAAATATATATAGATTTTCGCTATCATGGGCTAGAATTATACCCACTGGAGATGGAGAAATAAATCAAGCTGGAATAGACTTTTACAATAAGGTAATAGATTATTTAGTAGAGTGTAATATAACTCCATTTGTTACCTTATATCATTTTGATTTACCATATGCATTAGTTGAGAAGTATAATGGATGGGAAGCTAGAGAATGTACATTTGCATTTGAAAGATATGCAAAGATTTGCTTTGAAAACTTCGGAGATAGAGTTAAGTACTGGCAACCACATAATGAACAAAATTTAATGATGCGTGTAAAAGAGCGTATGAATATATATGAAACTGATAATTATAAAGTTGAAAAAATGAGAGCACAGATGGATTATCATATGTGTTTAGCTCACGCATTAGCAACAATAGCTTGCCATAATATGGTTGAAGGTGGGAAAATAGGGCCATCAATATCGGCTACAGTAACTTATCCATACTCAAATAAGCCAGAAGATGTATGGGCAGCAAAATTAAATGATAACTTTAAAACTAATTATTTATTAGACATGCACTATAATGGACAATACCCAGCATATTATATGAATTACTTAGAAAAACTTAACATAGTTCCTAATATGCTTGAGGAAGATAAAGAAATACTTAAAAATGCTAAAATGGACTTTATAGCATTTAACTATTATCGTACACTATGTGCAAGACATCTTGAAGCAACAGAAGAAAATCCAGTTGGAACTCGTGTTAGTGAGATAGATTATGATTTATATGGATATTTTAAAATTGAAAAAAATCCTAACTTAAGTGCAACAGAGTATGGAGCGCAAATAGATCCTGTTGGGTTAAGAATAGCATTAAATGAATATTACAATAAATATCATTTACCTCTTATAATTACAGAAAATGGTCTTGGAACAGCAGATACATTAACTGAAGACGAAAGAGTCCATGATGATTATAGAATTAATTACTTAAGAGATCATATAGATGCTTGTAGAAAAGGAATTGAAGATGGTGTAGAGCTAATTGGATACTGTCCTTGGTCAGTAATTGACTTATTAAGTTCTCATCAAGGGTTTAAAAAACGTTATGGATTTGTATATATCAATAGAGAAGATCATGATTTTAAAGATTTAAGGAGAATTAAAAAAGATAGTTACTTTTGGTATAAAGAAGTAATAAGATCTAATGGGGAAAAATTATAGAAATATATTAAGGCTGAACTAAAGTAGTTCAGTCTTTTATGTTAAAATGATATAAAATTAGAAAAATATGAAAATAAAGTTAATTTTCACTTTACAATAGAAATAATATAGGTTATATTATATATAAATTAAAAATTAAATAAAAAAGATAGAGGTTGCGATCTTTAAGAGTAAATTTACAGAGTTAAGCACAGTGAAGTAAATTGAAAGGAAATATCGCCGAAACATATAACTGAGGCTTTAAGGTTATATAGTTGGGATTATGTAGAATATGCATAATACTGTCATAAATTTTATGATGAGCTATCATGACAGATATATTTTAATAAATTGGTATTTCAATTTGTAAATTATTTGAATGAAAGAATATAGTCTTGAGTGATTTCGCTCAAGACTTTTTTGTATTTAAGAAAATTATAAAAATAAAAGGGAGTGAAAGTATTGAATTTAGCACAAGCAAGAACAGAAAGAGAAAATAAAAGAGAATTAAAGGTACCTCATACTTTAGTAATCATTACTTCAATAATTATACTTGTATCAATTGCAACTTATATTGTACCAGGAGGGGCTTATGAAAAAGTAGTAAAGGTGGTAAATGGAAGTGAAAAAACAATAATTGTAGATGGCTCATTTAAATATATTGAAAGTCAGCCACAAGGAGTATTTGAAGTTTTACAAGCACCAGTAGAAGGTATTATTGGTGGTGCAGAAATAATAGCATTTTTATTTGTAGTTGGGGGAGCATTTAATTTAATTACTAGAACTAAAGCAATAGATTTTGGAATAGTGAGAGTTACTAATATATTTAAAGGAAAAGAAATTTTAGTAATTCCAATGCTTACATTTTTATTCTCATTAGGTGGTGCTGTATTTGGAATGAGTGAAGAGGCAGTTCCTTTTGTAGCAATAATTGTACCTTTAGCGCTATCTTTAGGATATGATAGTATAGTTGCAGTTGGAATTACATATTTGGCTTGTGAATTAGGATTTTCATCAGCTATGCTTAATCCATTTACAGTAGGTATTGCACAATCAATAGCAGAAATACCGATGTTCTCAGGAATAGAATATCGTACAATTATTTGGTTTATAACTACTTGTATAGGAACTGTATTTTTAATGATGTATGCATCAAAAATTAAAAAGAATCCAAAACTTAGTTTAGTTTATGAAAGTGATCAAATTAAGCGTGCAAACTTAGGTAACTATGGAAGTGAAAATGAAGATTTTAGAATGTCACATAAAATAATATTACTTTTATTGGCATTATGTATAGGAATAATTGTATGGGGAGTATTAACTCAGGGATTTTGGATTCCTCAAATAGCTGCAGTATTTTTAGCAACTGGACTTATGAGTGGTTTTATTGGAAAACTTGGAACTGATGAAATGGCAGATGCATTTATAGAAGGTGCAAAGGGAATGATAGGAGCAGCTGTTATGTTAGGATTTGCTAGAGCTATAGTAATAATTGCAGAGAATGCTAATATAATAGATACAATTTTATATAATTTATCTCAATTAATTGGTAACTTACCACCAATGATAGCAGCTTATATAATGTATCCTATACAAATGTTTATAAACTTCTTTGTTAGTTCGGGTTCAGGACAAGCAGCACTTACAATGCCAATTCTTGCACCACTTGGAGATTTAGTTGGAATATCTCGTCAATTAACAGTATTGATATATCAATTGGGAGATGGATTTTCTAATACACTATTCCCAACATCAGGAATATTAATAGCTTGCTTGGGTCTGGCAGGTGTGCCTTATGGAAAATGGTTAAAGTGGGTTTTACCACTTCAAGGGATATTATTTATATTATCACTTGGTTTTATAACAATCGGATCACTAATGCAATGGGCATAAAATAGATGGACATTCTAGTCCATCTATTTTTTTATTATTTTTACTTTTTTGTGTAAAGTGACACAGAAATGACACAAAAATGACACAAATAGGATTAAGTTTATATGTATAATATTGTAAGGTATTTATTGTAAATATATATGAGAGGATTTAGAAAATGAAGATGATTAAGAAAAAAATTACATTACTTTTAAGTGGTTTAATTATATTAAGCCTTACAGCATGTAGCACAAATAATACAAATGAAGTAGAAGATAAAGAATTAACAGAAAATATAGTTAATGAGAGTTCACATTATCCTGTTACAATAACTACATATAATTATGAAAAAAAACCTGTAGAAATAACTTTTGAAAAGTCACCTGAAAAGGTTGTAGCAGTATATCAAAATTCAATAGAAACATTACTAGCATTAGGTTTAGAAGATAAGATAGTAATGGCTTCTGGATTAGACCATGAAGTTAAGAGTGAATATAAAGAAGCTTTTAATAAAGTAAATTATTTAAAAGAATTTGCACCATCTAAGGAAACTATTATAATGGAACAACCAGACTTTATATTATCTTGGTACTCATTATTTGATGAGAAGAATTTAGGTGATGTGGACTATTGGCATAAAAATGGTACAAATACATATATGTCATTAAATAGTGGAGCAGTAGCAAGTAGAAAAGTGGAAAATGAAAAGATTGATATATTAAATTTAGGTAAGATATTTAATGTTGAAGATAGAGCTAAGGATTTAGTAAATGAAATTGATTTAAAAGTAAAATCTGTAGCTGATTCAGTAAAAAATAATGAAAAGCAAACTACTTTAATAATAGAATATATGGATGGACAGATATATACTTATGGAGCAAGTACATTAGGTGGAGATATGGTTTCAATTCTTGGAGGTGAGTTATTAAATCCTAATGGTGGAAATATAAGTGAAGAAGATTTAATAAAATTAAATCCAGATTCAATATTTGTAGTATATATGGATAGAAATGACGAGAATGTACCTAAAGAAGCTGTAGAAAATATTTTAAATAATAAGTCACTTGCAAGTTTAGATGCTGTAAAAAATAATAGAATAAATGCTATTGCATTAGGAGAAATGTACTGTAGTGGAATAAGAACAATAGATGGAATAAATACATTTGCAAATGGATTATATCCAGATTTAAATGAGTAGGCTAATTATATGGATAAGAAAGCTATAATAAGTAAAAGTAGAATAAATATAAATGAAGGAGCACCTATGTATGTAGGTGTTTCGCTAATATTATTATTAATATTAGCTTTATCTATAGGATTTGCAGTGAATTTAGGTTCTGTTGATATAAGTATAAAGGAAGTTTATAATATTATTTTTTATAAAATATTTGGAATAGGAAATGAAGAAATATTATCTAATGGAGCAGTACATGATGTAGTTTGGTTAATAAGGTTACCTAGAATTATATTAGCTATGTTAGTTGGTATAGGATTATCAGTTGTAGGAATTGTAATGCAGGCAATTGTGAAGAATCCGCTCGCAGACCCATATATACTAGGGATATCATCAGGAGCATCACTAGGTGCGACAATATCGGTTATGCTTGGAGTAGGAGCCATATTTGGAAGTAATGCAATAGGTATATGTGGATTTATTGGAGCACTTGTAACATCAATGCTTGTATTATTAATAGCTAATATTGGTCAAAGAGCAAATTCTATAAAACTTCTTTTAGGAGGTATGGCGCTTAGTTCGGTTTGTAGTGCATTCTCTAGCTTTATAGTTTATTTTGCTAATGATGCTCAAGGAATGCAGACTATAACATTTTGGTTAATGGGAAGTGTAGCTGGTGCAAAATGGGAGCAAATAATGTTTATAATGCCATTTGTTTTAATAGGGACTATATTCTTTTTAACTCAACATAAGATATTAAATTTAATGTTATTAGGAGATGAAGTATCTATAACATTAGGAACAGATCTTCATAAATATAGACATGCTTATTTAATAATAGCATCTTTGATGATCGGAATTTTAGTTTACGCATCTGGAATGATTGGATTTGTAGGGCTAGTAATACCTCATATTGTTAGAATAATTCTAGGACCAGATCATAAGAAAATAATTCCAATAGCAGCGCTGCTAGGTGCAATATTCTTAATATGGGCAGATATACTATCTAGAGTAATTATAAAGGGAACAGAGATACCGATAGGAATACTCATTTCAATGATAGGTGCACCATGTTTTATTTTGTTAATGATTAGAAATACTTACGGCTTTGGAGGTAAAAGCTAATGAAAATAAATGTAGAAGATATTAAATTTAAAATAGGGAAAAAGGATGTATTAAATGGAATTAATATAGATGTAAAAAATAAAGAATTTATAGGTATAATCGGACCTAATGGAAGTGGTAAATCAACATTATTAAAATGTATTTATAGAATATTAAAGCCAACAAGTGGAATTATTAGATTAGACGATATAAATTTAAATGATCTTACTACTAAAGAAAGTGCAAGAAAGATGGCAGTGGTTTCACAGCATAACTATTATGATTTCGATTTTAGTGTAAGTGAAATAGTTTTAATGGGAAGATCTCCTCATAAAAAATTAATGGAAAGAGATTCTTTAAATGATTATGAAATAATGGAGGAATCTTTAAAGAAAGTTGACATGCTTAATTGTAAAGATAGAAACTTTAATACACTTTCTGGTGGAGAGCAGCAAAGAATTATATTAGCAAGAGCTCTTGCTCAAAAAACAGATTGTTTAATACTTGATGAACCGACTAATCACTTAGATATAAAATATCAATTACAGTTAATGAATACAGTTAAGAATTTAGATATAGAAGTAATTGCTGCCATTCATGATTTAAATATGGCATCAATGTATTGTGATAAAATATATGTTTTAAAAGACGGATACATAGTTGCATATGGAAATCCAAAAGAAATTTTAACAAAAGAACTTATTAAAGATGTATATGAAGTTGATGCAGTAGTAAATTACGATGATGGACTTGATCTAGTAAATATAATATATAAGTTGTAAAAACTAGTTACATAAATTTAAATATATTAAATAAAAGTATATTAAGGAAGTTACATTAAATAAATTTTTAAATATATTAATAATTATAAGAGAGTAAAAATAGTTATTTAATTAATTTATCTCATGAGTTAAGAAAACCTTTGAATGTTATAAATAGCACAAATCAACTAATCTTAGGTTTAATGAAAAAAGGTTCAAATCTTGAACACAGTAAATTGAGCTATTATATAGATATATCACAAAAAAATTGTGATAGATTATTAAATTTAGTTAACAACATAGTTGATAATACTAAACTACAAAATGATATGTATGTTATAAATTTAAAAGAAGTAGGTATAGTATACTTAGTTGAAGAAACTTCATTGGCACTAGTTGATTATGTACAATCAAAAGGTATTGATATTATAATAGACCCAGATGTTGAGGAGAAAACTATATTCTGTGATTCTTATGAAATTGAAAGATGTATAGTAAATTTAGTTGGTAATGCAGCTAAATTTACACCAAAGGGTGGTAATATAACTGTAAGTGTAAAAGATTTAAATGATAGGGTTATGATAAGTGTTAAAGATACAGGCGTTGGAATAGATGAGAAATATCATAAAACTATTTTTGAGAGATTTAGTCAAGTAACAGAAATGAGTAATAAAGCAAAATTAGGAAGTGGACTTGGGCTTGCAATAACTAATCAAATTGTAAAGTTACATAAAGGCGAAATTTATGTGGAGAGTAAGCTTGGAGAAGGTAGCAATTTTGAATTATATTACCAGTTAATCCAAATTTAAAAGATAAAAAATGAGCAACAAATAAAAGGACTAGCTAAGCGTAGCTAGTCCTTTTATTATATACAACTGAATAACAAATTAAAAAAACTAATATAATGAATATAAGGTATTTAACTATGAAAGGAGAGATTGTTATGGCATGGTATGATAAGGCTGTAATATATCATATATACCCTCTTGGACTTTGTGGTTGTAGACATGAAAATAGTGGAGTGGCAGAAAATCATTTTGAAAAACTTAATAAATGGGCAGAGCATGCTAAAAAAATAGGATGTACATGTATTTATATAGGTCCCTTATTTGAATCTGGTTCACACGGATATGATACTATAAATTATAGAAAAGTGGATAAAAGACTTGGAAATAATAAAGACTTTAGAAATTTTATAAGTAATTGCCATAAAATAGGGCTAAAAGTAATTGTAGATGGAGTATTTAATCATGTAGGTAGAAATTTTTTTGCTTTTGAGGATTTAAAGAAAAATCGTGAAAATAGTAAATATAGAAACTGGTTTTGTAATGTAAATTTCTTGGGAAATAATGAGTATAATGATAGATTATGTTATGAAAATTGGGGAGGATATAATCTTCTTGTCAAATTAAATAATAACAATGAAGAAGTAGTGAAATACCATCTAGATACAGTTAAGTTTTGGATAGATGAATTTGATATTGATGGAATACGACTAGATGTTGCAGAAGTTTTAGATTTTAATTTTATGAAAAGACTTAGAATATTTACTGAAAACTTAAAAAATGATTTTTGGTTAATGGGTGAGGTAATACATGGTGATTATAGTCGTTGGGCAAATAGTGAGATGTTACATTCTGTGACGAATTATTCAATGTATAAATCTATTTACTCAAGTCATAATGATCACAATTATTTTGAGTTAGCACATAATATTAAACGTATGATAGAAATGACAGGGAAATTAAGGCTTTATACATTTGTAGACAATCATGATGTATCACGTATATATAGTATTTTGAAAAATAAAGAACATATATATAACACTTTATTACTTCAATACACCATACCTGGCATTCCTTCTATATATTATGGTTCAGAATTCTGTATAGAAGGGAATAAGAATCAAGGTGATGATTGGAATCTTAGGCCATGTTTAGACTTAAACAATTATAAAGATTATTATTATAAAAATAAAATAACTAATCTTTTATGTAAACTAGGAGAACTTAAAGCAAATTATTTAGAATTAACTTATGGTGATTATAAAGAACTTAAATTAACAAATCGTCAATTTGCATTTGCTAGAATATTAGAAAATCATGCAGTTGTAACAATAGTTAATAATGATTACAAATCTATAACTATGGAAATAGATATGCCATTTGAAGTAAGTAATGCTGTTGACATTTTAGATACTACTAAAAATAATAATTTATTAAAGATAGATACAAAAAGAAAGAAATTAATTATAGATATTCCTTCTAACAGTGGGGGGCTTTTATATATTAAGTAAGAGCAAAAGTATTATTAAATAAATTTATTTATATGATTAAAGTATCATGAAACTTAATTGATTGTAATATAAAACAATATGAGAACTTAATGATAATAGAAAAATAAGGTGATTTTATGGATATAGAATGTGATAAATTAAATCAAAGTGAATATCTAAAGATTGCAATACCATTTATGTTATCAACACTTACTCAACCTTTATTAGGTATAGTTGATACTGCAGTAGTTGGAAGAATGGAAAGTCCTATATTTATAGGGGGAGTATCCATAGGAGTTACTATATTTAATACATTATATTGGTTATTTGGATTTTTGAGGGTAAGTACTACTAGTTATAGCGCTCAGGCCATAGGGGATGATAATAATAAAAAGAAAATAGAAGCTTTTATACATCCCTTAATTATAGCTATTATAGTAGGATTAGGATTTATATTAATGAAGGATATTATATGGACACTGGCAATGAAGATATTAGCACCAGAAAAATTAGTAATGGAGCAGTCACGTATATACTATAATATATTAATTTATGGAGCTCCTGTTGTATTTGTAAATTATGTTATTTTAGGATGGTTAATGGGGCAATCAAAAGTGAAAGAGTCTGTTACAATGTAGGTTGTTGGCAATATAGTCAATATAGTATTGGATGTATTATTAGTATGGAATTTTGGAATGAAGGTAGATGGAGTAGCTATAGCTACTTTATTTTCTCAATTATTTACATTAGTATTAGGTATTAAATTCATGTTCAGTTCTAGTGGATTTAAATGTAAAGATGTATTAAATAAAAATATATTAGATAAGAATGAAATACTTAATAAGATATTTGCTAATTCAGATTTTATAATACGTACTATATGTCTTTTGATAGTGAATAATATGTTTATGGCAAGTAGCTCATCTTTTGGAACTGAGATACTTGCAGCAAATACTATCATTCTACAACTAGAAAGTGTGATTTCATATTTATTTGAAGGATTAGCAAATGCATCTAGTGTATTTGCAGGAAGGGCAGTAGGAAATAAAAATAGTAATTTATTAAATAATACAATAAAGATAACCTTTAAGTGGAGTTTTATATTTATGGTTTTACTTACTATACTTTATATATTTTTTAGAGAGAGAGTAATTTTTTTATTTACAAGTATAGAAGAAGTTGTTACAAATGTTAAGATTTATGATTTTTGGATAATCATTTATCCATGTATAGCATGTATGAGCCTTACATTTTATGGGGTTTTCACTGGAGCTATGGAAACTAAAGCGATAAGAAACTCTACATTTTTATCAATGATATTATTTATAATAACTTTAAAAATAACAGCTCCTATATTTAAAAATCATGGTCTTTGGTTTGCGTTTTTAACATATTATTTTGGCAGAACTATATTTTTATTAATTTACCTAAGAAAATTGAATAGCAATATAAAAGATAAAGCTGCTATTTAGCAGCTCTTTTTAATTCAGATATGTTAACTGTTTTTACTAATGATGTTACAACAAGTACACCTAGAGTTATTGCACCACCAACGAATAGCACACTAGAACCTTTAGATATTGCTAAGGCGAAATTACTTTGTACTAAGTAAAGCATGGTCTTATACATACCAAGTCCAGGGACAAGAGGTATAATTCCGGGAATCACAAAAACTATAGCTGGTTGCTTTAATTTTCTTGCTAGTATTTCACTTACTAAAGAAACTAAAAAAGCAGCTATAAAATTTGAAAAAGGATCATTATATGTAAATGTATATAAATAATAATATACACTCCACCCCAATCCTCCGGTAAATCCACATGGAATCAATGTAGATTTAGGTGCATCTAAAAATACGGAAAAGCCTATAGTAGCAAAGAATGAATATAAAAAATGCATATAAACAGGCATATTTGTCATTAAAGTATACCTCCTAATCTGATCCAAATATCTAAAATAATACCAACTCCGCAGGCAATACTTATAGCAGTAACAGTCGCGTCAAAAGCTCGAGCTACACCGGAAATTAAATCTCCAGAAATTAAGTCTCTAATTCCCTTAATAAATGAAACACCAGGAAGAAGAGGCATAATAGATCCTACGATTAGCATGGTTGGTGTATCTACTATATTAATATGGGATAATAAAACCCCAATAAAGGCTATAAAAATAGATGCAATTAAGCTAGAAAATGCAGGTATACTACTCAACTTCATAGTTTTATTGTAAATAATAACTGCTAAAATAGATGTAATAAAGGTAGATATAAAAGTTTGTAAGTTATCTCCACTTAAAACACCTGCGAAAAAGGCTGAGCCAATTCCTGTACAAATATAAGCTACTATAGGAGAATATGAATTTACACTATTTAATCTTTTTAGTTCTATCATAGCATCTTTAACGGATAAATTAGTATCATTTACAAATTTCCTAGAAAGGCTATTTAATAATGAAATTTTGTTTAAATTTATAGATCTAGACTTTATAGTTTTCATAAATGCATAACCATCAAATCTATAATCAGAAATGATTATAACTGTAGGAGACGTAAAAACATTTATATGGTTAAAACCTCTAGACTTACAAATCCTAAGTATTGTATCTTCAACACGATAAGTTTCAGCTCCATTTATAAGCATAAGTTCACCAATAAATAGTGCCAGTCGAAGAACATTTTTTTTATAATCATGATCAAACTCTTTGTCCATAAATAAACCTCCTATAAATTTAGCAAGAGTTATAATTTATTTTTCCTAAATAGTCCATCTTATATTTATGTAATATAAAAAAACTAGGTTTTATCTTGTAAACTTATTGGTAAGTATAAAATACAAATTTAAATTTTATTTACAAGATACTAGAACAAGTTGTTCTAGTATTTTTATGTGTTTAAATAATTGTATATAATTTACATTATGATATAGTAATATTGAGTGGAGGTGTTGAATTTGAAATTACAAAAACCTGGAATGAGAACTATAAAAACCGGTATAGGTGTTATGTTGTGTATATTAGCTGGAAAGTTAAATATAGCTGATAACACTTTTTATGCTGCAATATCTTGTGTTATATGCATGCAAGCAACAGTAAAAAGTTCTTTAGTCGTAGGTAAAAATAGGTTAAAGGGTACATTTGTAGGTGGTGTAGTAGGATTTTTATTTGTAAGTATTAGACCTGGTGACCCTATATTATCATGTTTAGGAGTAATTGCGACTATATATATATGTAATATTTTAAATATAAACAAATCTATAAATATTGCATGTATAGTATTTTGCGCTATAGAATTAGGAACTGGAAGTTCAAATCCATTGAGCTATTCTATTTATAGAATATTAGATACATCGATAGGTATCCTTATCGGAGTAGCTGTAAATTATATAATATATAGACCTAACTATTTAGATAAAATCTATAATGAAATTAAAACAATAGAGGATAAATCTATTGAGCTATTAAGATATGAGGTTGAAAATGGAATTCATATGGATAAATCTTCTTTAATTAAAGATATTTCTAACCTTGAAGCACTATATAAAAAATTCTTAGAAGAGCTAGAATATAGTAATTCAGAAATTGATGATAAAAAAATTAACAATATAATAGAGATTTGTAAGCAGATATACATGCATCTTCAAGTTTTAGAAAGTATGAAGAAAAAATGTTATATAAATGAAGAAAATTATAATAAATGTAAAGATTTATATGATGAATTAGCTAATGATATAGAAATAAAAGATGATATAAGTCCAGTTTATAACTATCATATAAGTATCGTAATTCAGCATATAAATGAAATTCGTAATATATATGAAGAAAAATCAATTAGCTAGCAAAGCGAACTCTAAATAGAGTTCGTTTTTTTATATATAGAGAAATAAAATATAAGTAAAAATTTTTAGAAAATTTTAAAAAGTATGTCGAAAAATGTTTACATTTAAAAATTAACATTATATAATAAATTAACTGAATATTAAAAAAAGGAGAAGTCAATATGGAATTAATAGGAATATTGATAATTATAATTGGATTTGCGCTAAAATTAGATACTATAGCAGTTGTAGTTTCAGCTGGAATTGCTACAGGGTTAGTTGCAAATATGAGTATAACAGAAATTTTAAGTACCTTAGGAGAGGCATTTATAACAAATAGAACAACTTGCTTATTTATGCTTACAGTACCAATAATAGGATTATGTGAAAGATATGGGTTAAAAGCTAAAGCAATAATGCTTATAAAAAAAGCAAGTAATTTATCAACAGGAATACTATTAAGTGGATATACACTTATAAGAGAAGCAACGATAGCAATGGGGGTTACATTAGGTGGTCATCCTCAGTTTGTTAGACCATTAGTAAGCCCAATGGCAGAAGGTGCAGCCATTGCAAAGTATGGAGAATTAGACGAAGAAGACTTAGATAAAATAAGAGCTTATTCAGCTGCATCAGATAATATAGGTAATTTCTATGGTCAAAATATATTTATGGCTAATGCAGGAATACTTTTAATAGCATCAACATTAGAAGGTCTAGGAATGAATGTAGATACACTTCAACTGGCGAAAGTAGCTATACCAGTGGGTGTTTTAGCTATAATACTATGGGTTTGTCAAAATAGATTATTAGATAGAAAATTAAAGAAAAAATATATGTCTAGAAAAAATAATGTAGGAGGTGCAGAATAATGGATATAGCAAAGCTTTCAAATACATTATTAGAAATATTTTATATGATGATAGGGTTATACATGATAGTTACTATGGTGTTCACTATAAAAGATAAAAATCATAAAACAAGAATAGGAACTTCAATATTTTGGGGAACTCTAGCAATAGTGTTTATGTTTGGAAATTACATACCAAGTACACTAGTAGGAATATTAGTAGTGTTAATAGCATTATTATCAGTGACTAAACAAATAAATATAGGAACATTAAAGCAATTAGATGAAACGTTTACTAATTTAAAAGCAGAAAAATTAGGTTTAAAAATATTTATACCATCTTTATCAATAGCAGTAGTAGCAATGATTATAGCATCGTTTACATCTTTATCAGGAACAGTAGCAATAGGTATATCAGCTACAGTAACTTTATTATTAACATTTGTAATAACTAAAGCAAATGTTGGTGAATTTTTAGAAGATAGTAATAGAATGTATCAATCAATGGGAGCATTTACAATATTACCTCAATTATTAGCTTCATTAGGCGTTTTATTTACAGCAGCTGGAGTAGGAGATAAGATATCTTCTATAATATCTGGGGTTATACCAACTGGAAATATATTAGTTGGAGTTATAGCTTATTGTGTTGGTATGGCATTATTTACAGCTATAATGGGTAATGCATTTGCCGCATTCTCAGTTATAACAGTAGGAGTAGGTTTACCATTTGTATTTGCTCAAGGAGGAGATCCTATAGTATGCTCTACTCTTGCGCTAACAGCTGGATATTGCGGAACGCTATTAACTCCGATGGCAGCAAACTTTAATATGTTACCTGCAGCATTACTAGAGCTTAAGGATAAAAATGCGGTAATAAAAGCACAAGCGCCAGTGGCATTAGTATTACTTATAGTTCATATTTTCTTAATGTATACTTTAGGTTTTTAATTTAAATTAACAGATATTTTTAGGAGGAAATTATATGAAAATATTATTAACAGGATTTGATCCATTTGGAGGAGACGCAGTAAACCCAGCAGAAGAAGCTGTAAAAATGGTAAAAGACGAGATAAATGGTGCTCATGTAATAAAAATAACTATACCTACAGTTAGAACTAAGTCAGTTCAAGTTATAGAAGATGCAATAAAAGAGCATAATCCTGATTTTGTAATATCTGTGGGACAAGCTGGAGGTAGATTTGACATAACTCCAGAAAGAGTAGCTATAAATATAGATGATTTTAGAATAGAAGATAATGAAGGCAATCAGCCAACTGATGAAGTGATACAAGAAGATGGTCAAGCTGCATACTTTTCAAATTTACCAGTAAAAGCAATGGTAAAACATATGAATGAAAATAATATACCAGCAACATTATCTAATACAGCAGGAACATTTGTATGTAATCATGTTATGTACGGAATATTATATATGATAGATAAAAAATACCCTAATATAAAAGGTGGATTTATACACATACCTTACATGACTTCTCAAATTATAGATAAGAAAAATACACCATTTATGTCTTTAGATGAAATAGTAAAAGGACTTGAGCTTGCAATAGAAGCATGTACTTTGTATGATAAAGATATAAATGCTATAGGTGGAGAAATTTGCTAATGAAAAATATAAATGTTTTTGTCTATGGAAGTTTAAGAGATGGATTTTTTAACTATGAGAAATATTTAGCTGGTAAGGTATTAGAGAAAAAAACTGCAAAGTTAGAAAATATGAGATTATATCACATGCCTTATAAAGGATATCCAGCTATAATATCAGGTGAAGACATTGTAAATGGAGAAATTATAGTGATAGATCCAAATTTCTATGAGGAAACTATAAAAGCAATGGATGAAATGGAAGGATTTAAAGGAAAAGATAATCCAGAAAATGAATATGATAAGATAATTCTTGAAGTTAAGAATATAAGCGATAATGAAATTGAAAAATGCTTTGTTTACTTCTACAATAAAAATAATGATCAACGTTTTGAGAAAGAATCAATTTATATTCAAAGTGGGGATTGGAAGAAATATATGCTTAGTAAGTAAAAAAGGAATGTCTAAAGTGATTTTAATCATTTTATGACATTCCTTTTTTTTAAGATTGAAAGAAAAACTTAGAGTTTTCATAATGATAAGTTACCTTAGAAGCATTAAAAAGAACTCCTGATGTCAAATAAACTTGTTCATCTACTATTAATGCAGGATCCCCAGAATTTAAACCTAATAAACTAGCAGATTCACTGTCTAATTTTTCTATAATCATATAGATATCAGAAAATGCAAAATTTAGATTTAATGCTTTTTCTAAATACTCGTAAATTGAACATTCTACTATATCTTTAGTTAGATAGGGAACAATGCTCTTTTTATAGTAAGCTTCTTCAATACAGAAAATCACATCATCTAAGTATCTTAATCTTTTTACCATATAAACTTCATCACATTCATTACATTCTAGTAAGTCTGCAATTTCTTTTGTTGCATTAATAAGATTAAATTCTAAAACTTTTGAAGTTACTTTAGAACCTTTAAAGTTATTTGTGAATCCAGGAACTGTTGAGAAGTTAACGTATCCTTTTCTATTTTTTCTTCTAACAAATATTCCACTACCTTGAACTTGATACACCATGCCTTTTGTTACTAATAATTCTAAAGCCTTAACTATAGTACTTTTACTAACATTGTAATCAGAAGCTAAAGTTTCTACTGTAGGAAGCTTTGTTCCTTGAGATAAATCATTATCATATATGTAATTTTCAATATCATTTGCAACTTGTTGATATTTCAGCATATTTACTCCCTCATTACTTTAATCATATTTTGTATAAGTATAGCATAAAACATAAATTAATCCAAGTTAATGAAAATGTTTGCAAAAACTGTTGACTAATTATACCGGTATAATTACAATATAAATATACAATAAATTTATCAAGATACACTTTGGGATAAAATTGATTAAATGGGGGAATAAAAATGTCAAATAGCATTCGTGACTATGAAAAGTTAGCAGTGGATATTATTGAAGCTGTTGGTGGGGAAAAAAATATAACAGGCGCTGCAAGATGTGCAACAAGGCTTAGGTTAGTATTAAAAGAAACACCTAAAGATGCAGTAGATAAAGTATCTTCACTTACTGGTGTTATAACTGTGGTACAAAATAATGGACAGTTCCAGGTTGTAATAGGGACACATGTAGGGAAGGTATTTGATAAGGTATCAAGTATAGTTAATTTAGAAAATTCATCAGATGAAAGTGAAGCAAAAGGAACTATTTTAAATAGGGTAATAGCAACAATGTCTGCAGTTTTTGCACCTTTTATATACATATTAGCAGCAGCAGGTATATTACAAGGATGTTTAATATTAGCAAATTTAGCATTTCCAAATTTTTCAGGTACAGGTGTAAATCAAGTATTAGATTTTATATCTTGGGCACCATTTACCTTTTTACCAATATTCATAGCTATAACAGCATCTAGACATTTTAAATGTAATACATATATAGCGATAGCATGTTGTTGTGCATTAGTAAGTCCAACTTGGTCTGATATAGCATCACAAATAGCTAATGGATCAGTTGTGAGCTTTATGGGAATAAAGTTATCAGAAACAGTTTATACTTCATCAGTTTTACCACCGTTATTTTTAGTATGGATATTATCATATGTTGAAAGATTTGTAGAAAAAAATTTACCAGAAGTGGTTAAATCATTGTTTACACCTCTTTTATGTATGGTAATTATGGTACCACTTACAATAGTAGCAATAGGACCAGCTTCTGATGGTTTAGCTACAGCAATAGCAAATGGATATAATTATCTGGTTGCTTTATCACCAGCAGTCGCAGGTGCAATAATAGGTGGATTATGGCAAGTAGTAGTAATATTTGGAGTTCACTGGGGAGTAACTCCTATGGTATTAGCAAACTATGATATGTATGGTATGGATACATTCCAAGCATTCCAAACAATGGCAGTTGTTGCTCAAGCTGGAGCTGTTTTAGGAGTATTTGTAAAAGTAAAAAATAAACAGACTAAGAATATAGCACTTTCAGCTGGTATAACAGGAATATTTGGTATAACGGAGCCAGCTATATATGGAGTAAATTTAAAGTACAAAAAGCCTTTTATATGTGGTTGTATAGCAGGAGCTGTAGCTGCAGTAGTAGCATCTTTCTTTAATGCTCACTACTATGCGTATGCAGGACTTCCAGGTGTACTAACAGTAGTAAATGCTATAAATCCAAGCAATCCAACATCAATAGTAGGAGAATTAATAGGTTGTGCAATAGCATTATTTGGTGCAATAATATTAGTTCAAATAGTTGGATTTGGAGAAAAAGAAGAAGAAAAAGAAGTAATTGAAACAATTACTAGTATGGAACCTAGTTTAATAAATAGTAATGAAGAAATAAAAAATCCTATAAGTGGAAAAGTTATAGCACTTTCAGAAATATCTGACCCAGTGTTTTCTTCCGGGGCTATGGGAAAAGGAATTGCAATAGAACCAAGTGATAATAAAGTATATGCACCATTTGATGGAACTGTAGAATTTATAGCAGAATCTAAACATGCAATAGGTCTACGTTCTGAAAATGGAGTAGAGCTATTAATACATGTTGGTATGGATACAGTTCAAATGAAAGGACAAGGATTTGATATAAAAACAAAAGTTAATTCGAGAGTAAAATGTGGAGATTTACTTCTAGAATTTGACAGAAAGGCAATAAATTCAAAAGGATATTCTTTAATTACGCCAGTTGTAATAACTAATTTTGATTCTTATGAAGAAAGTGCATTATGCATAAATGAAGAAGCTAGTTACGGAAAAACAATAATTAATCTTAAAGCAGTACCACAAAATATATAATTATTAAGGAGAGATATTATGAATCAATTACCAAAAGATTTTTTATGGGGAGGAGCTTTTGCAGCTCATCAATTTGAAGGTGGATGGAATGCAGGTGGAAAAGGTCCTAGTGTTATAGATGTAATGACTGCAGGTGCTCATGGTGTTCCTAGAGAAATTACTGAAACAATTATGCCAGATAAGTTTTATCCAAATCATGAAGCTATAGATTTTTATGGAAGATATAAAGAAGATATAGAATTACTTGCAGGAATGGGATTAAAGTGCTTAAGAACATCTATTGCTTGGACAAGAATATTTCCAAAGGGAGATGAATTAGTTCCAAATGAAGAAGGACTTAAATTCTACGATGATGTATTTGATGAACTATTAAAGTATGGAATAGAACCAGTTATAACATTATCTCACTTTGAATTACCGCTTCATTTAGCTAGAGAATATGGAGGATTTAGAAATCGTAAATTAATAGATTTCTTTGTTAGATTTGCAGAAGTATGTTTTGAAAGATATAAAGATAAAGTTAAGTATTGGATGACTTTTAATGAAATAAATAACCAAATGGATACTAATAATCCAATATTCTTATGGACTAACTCAGGTGTAACTCTTAAAGAGAATGAAGATCCTAAAGAAGTGTTATATACAGTTGCTCACAATGAACTATTAGCAAGTGCAAAAGCAGTAATAAAAGGGCATGAAATAAATCCAGACTTCAAAATAGGTTGTATGGTATCTCATGTTCCTATATATCCATATTCTTGTAATCCAGATGATATAATGGCTGCAGAGGAAGCTATGCGTCAAAGATTCTTCTTCTTAGATGTCCATACTCGTGGATATTATCCAAGTTATGCAGTAAAAGAATTTGAAAGACAAGGATATGATATAGGTATACAAGAAGGAGATGAAGAAATACTTCGTAAAGGAACAGTTGATTATATAGGATTTAGTTATTATATGTCTACGACAGTTAAATCTGATGTACATAATGATAATACTGGAGATATAGTGAATGGTGGATTAGAAAATGGCGTTGAAAATCCATATATAAAATCTAGTGATTGGGGATGGGCAATAGATCCAGTTGGTCTAAGATATACATTAAATCGTATATATGATAGATATCAACTGCCTATGTTTATAGTTGAAAATGGATTTGGAGCAGTAGATGTAGTTGAAGAAAATGAAGAAATTCATGATATAAATCGTATAGATTATTTAAAACAACATATAGAAGAAATTAAAAAAGCTGTAAATTATGATGGAGTAGACTTAATGGGATATACTCCATGGGGAATAATAGATTTAGTATCATTTACTACAGGCGAAATGAAGAAGAGATATGGTATGATATATGTAGATCGTGATAATGAAGGTAATGGTACTATGAAGAGGTTACGTAAAGATTCATACTTTTGGTATAAAAGAGTTATAGAATCTAACGGAGAACAAATCGAAGTAGACAATGTAAAAGAAAAATGTTTTTAATAAATTTAAAAACAAACTAAAAGTCACTCTGATTAAATCAGAGTGACTTTTAGTTTGTTTTATATTACCGTTATGAACATTATAAGTGAAAATACAGTTGAGTTTTATAATTAAATTTTACTGTCTAAAATTACAAAAAAAGGATTAAAGATTTGTGTTAAATAAGATTATTTGAAATGATTAATAAGGGTATATTAATTAATAAATCTAAATTAAAATAAAGGAGGAAAAATGACTTATATAAAAAATGCAAATAACATGGGATGGAATTTTGATAATACGTATATAAATTTATCTGATTTTTTTTATAGTAAAATTAATATAGATCCAGTATCATCACCAAAGTTAATTATATTAAATGAGCAATTGGCAAAAAATTTAGGTTTTAATATTGATTCCTTAAAAAGTTATGAAGGAACTTTAATATTCTCAGGAAATAAGAAAATAGAAGGTGGAGAATATATTGCTCAAGCATATGGAGGTCACCAGTTTGGGCACTTTACAATACTAGGTGATGGAAGAGCTTTATTAATAGGAGAGCAAATAACACCGTTAGGTGAAAGATATGATATTCAACTTAAAGGTTCAGGAAAAACTCCATACTCTCGTGGAGGAGATGGAAGAGCGGCACTTGGTCCAATGCTTAGAGAATATATAATAAGCGAAGCAATGTATGGACTCGGAATTCCTACTACGCGTAGCTTAGCTGTAGTTAAAACTGGTGATCCAGTAATTAGAGAAGATATAAAAAAAGGTGCAATATTAACTAGAGTTGCTTCAAGTCATATTAGATTTGGTACATTTCAATATGTATCGAGCTTTGGGTCACACCAACAACTTAAAGATTTAGCTGATTACTGTTTAAAAAGACATTTTCCTCATATCAAAGATGATAGTAATAAATATATTAATCTACTTAATGAGGTTATAAAATCTCAAGCAAGTCTTGTTTCTAAGTGGCAATGTGTAGGTTTTATACATGGAGTTATGAATACGGATAATATGACTATAAGTGGAGAAACAATTGACTATGGGCCATGTGCATTTATGGATGAATACAATCCTAATACTGTATTTAGTTCTATAGATAGAAATGGAAGATATTCATATAAAAATCAACCTATTATGACAGAGTGGAACTTATGTAGATTTGCAGAATCATTATTACCTTTGCTAAATGAAGATAGGAATAAAGCTATACAAATAGCTCAAAATGCTATTTCTAACTTTTCTGAGATATATTATTCAAATTGGATATCTATAATGAGGTCTAAGCTTGGATTATTTGATGAAGAGGTTGAAGATAAATCTATTATTAAAGATTTGCTTAATATGATGGAGAAGTATAATGAAGATTATACTAATACATTTATCTCATTAACATTTGATAATAATAAAGAAAGTTCAATGTATAATAGTCAGGAATTTAAATATTGGTATAAATTATGGCAGGAAAGATTACAAAGACAAGGAAAGTCAAAAGAAATGGTTAAAGGACTAATGATGAATTCAAATCCAGCTGTAATTCCAAGAAATCATAGAGTTGAAGAAGCTCTTGATGCTGCTAATAAAGGTAATCTTAATGTTATGAAAAGACTTCTTGAGGTTCTATCTAAACCATATGAACATTCAAAAAAACAAGAAGAGTATTCTAAATTACCTAAGCCATCAAATTGTCCTTATAGAACTTATTGCGGAACATAATAAAAATAACAATACTAGAAAAAATTTTCTAGTATTGTTATTCTTATAAAGATATTCTATTGAAATAGATATAAATATATGATAAATTGTTTTTACAATAAAATAATGGCAAATTTGGAGAAATCCAAAGACGCAAAGCTAAAGGGGCTAAGGTAATTATTACTATGCCAGCCAGTTGCCGAAGAATATTTATTCTTTGTTCTTATAAAATAAGATTATATTTATTTAATATATTTAATTAAATATAGATTAGGTTGTAATGATTTATATGGAAACTATCCTCTTTCTTAAGTTAGGATAGTTTTTTTATTGCAAAATAAAACTAAAGAATTAAGATTTTACCGGAATACCCTTAGCTACAATAAATTTATAAAAGGGAGATTTAAATTTGAAGATGAAAATTTTATCAAAAGCTATAGCATCTATGACTATAGCGTCAATAATATCTACTAATGTAGCTATTATTGCAAGTGCAATAGAGAATAATACAGGCCATATAACTCAATTAAGCAAAGTTTCTATATTAGAAAGTAAAGGATGGTTAGAAAGTATAAGTGTTGAATGGAAGCCGATAAAAGAGGCTAAAGGGTATAATGTTTATTATAAGCTAGCCTCTGAATCATATTATAAATATAAAAAAATAGACGATGAACTAATAAGGCAATACTCATCATATTTTAGAGCAGATATACTGGGGCTTTCAGAAGGCGAATACATTATAAAAGTAATTCCTACAATAGATAATAAAGAAGAGGTATCTTTACAAGGAATAATAACAGATATAGAAGTTAAAAATCATACAAGAGAAGGTTTTGGGTTCTCTAAAGAATCTCCTATGAAGACTAGCTCAGGAGGATATAATGATAATGGAACAGTTAAGAATGATTCAAAAATAATATATATAACATCAGAAAATGTTAATACAGTAACGTTAGATGTTATTACTAATAGCAAAGGTAGTAAAACTAAATGTACAGGTATAGTAGATATACTATAAAAACGTCCAAAAGGTTATGATAAAACACCTTTAATAATACGTATGATTGGAGAAATAAAAGGATCAGATATTATAGGACTTAATTCAAGTGGATATTTACAATTAAAGGGAATATATAATGTTACTTTTGAAGGTGTAGGAGAGGATACTACAGTATATAAATGGGGATTTTTAATTAGAGATTCTCATAATGTAGAATTAAGAAATGTTGGTATAATGTTATTCCCAGATGATGCAATTTCACTGGATACAGGTAATGAGAATATATGGATTCATAATAATGATATATTCTATGGAAGTGCAGGAAGTGATGTAGACCAGGCAAAAGGAGATGGTTCAGCTGATGTTAAGGGAAAATCAACCTATGTAACAATTTCATACAACCATTTTTATGATTCGGGTAAAGCTTCACTTTGTGGAATGAGTGATACTGAAGAGTTTTTTGTAACGTATCATCATAATTGGTTTGATCATTCAGACTCAAGGCATCCTAGAATAAGAGTCGGTACAGTGCATATTTATAATAATTATTTTGATGGAAATTCAAAATATGGAGTTGGGGTAACTAAAGGCAGTTCAGCTTTCGTAGAAGCTAGTGATTTTAGAAATACTAAATATCCAATGCTTATTTCATTACAAGGCAGTGATATATATGGAAATGGTAAAGGAAACTTCTCAGGTGAATCTGGTGGTATGATCAAAGCATATAACAACAAGATATCAGGTGAATCAAGAATTGTATATGCAAGTCAAAATTCAACACAGTTTGATGCTTATTTAGCAATTTCGAGAAATGAAATAGTTCCAAGTACATATAAGACTTTAAGTGGAGCAAATACATATAATAACTTTGATACAAGTTCTAAAATGTATGAGTATACTCCAGATAATATAGAAGATGTAAGAGGTATTGTTACAAACTATTCAGGAAGAGTAAATGGTGGAGATTTTGAGTGGAAATTTACAAGTGCTGATGATATTAGTTCTAGCGTAAATATAGAGTTAATGAATGCAATCAAAGGATACAAAAGTCAATTAATTTCTATTGGTGGTGGATCAATAGAAACATTAGAGCCAGTAATACCAGATGAACCACAACAACCTGAAGAAATTCCACCAGTTACACCAGAAGAACCGGAAAAACCAGAAGTAGATCAAACACCATCGACTCCTGATGAATCAATAATAGTTAAGCATAACTTTACAACGGATAATAAAAGTAGTAACTTCTTTGATATATCAGGAAATCTTTCAAGTACGAAAGTAACAGTAAAATATAATGATTTAAAACTTACTAAATGCTTAAAAATGGAGTCTTCAACAAGTATTAAATTTATAACTGAAAATAATTCAAAACTTATATTGGTATTAAATTCAACATTTAATAAAGACGTGGTGATTGATGGACAAGAATATACTGCAAATAACGGAGTTATAGAAATGGAATTAGAAGTAGGAGAGCATATAATAACTAAAGGTGATACAGGTAATTTATATTACATAGGTTTAGAAATAAATAAAACATTTAAAGCTAATGAAAGATTGAATTCTCAACAGGTCCTGTATATATAGAAATTAATAATGATAATCAAGAGGTTATAAACAGGGAAAAATATTATAACTCGATAGATTTATAAAGGGAATATAAGAAAATAATATATTATTATAATGAAAAATCATATGTTTAAGACTATTACTATATTAGAGCAGAACCTATAGATTAAGAGAAAACTCTACGGAGAGTTTATTGAATGATTTTACTAAATAGTTTAAATTATATCTAAGGAGTGATGTTAATGGACTGTAAAAAAATAGGTAAATTAATATATAATCTAAGAAAAGAAAAGAACATGACACAAAAACAAGTAGCTGATTTAATGAATATTAGTGATAAAACAATAAGTAAATGGGAAAGAGGATTAGGATGTCCAGATATATCATTACTTTCAGAGTTAGCAGAAATCTTTTGTGTAAGTGTTGATAGAATATTAGAAGGAGAGATAAATTTAAACAACTTAGTAGGAGGAAATATGAATAAATTAAAATTTTATGTATGTCCACAATGTAATAATTTAATGACAGCTACGGGCAATGCAGAAATATCATGTTGTGGGAAAAAATTAGAAGCATTAGAAGCAAAGAAATCAGATGAAAAACACGTTTTAAATATAGAGCCTGTGGAAGATGAGTTATATATAACGTCTAATCACTTCATGGACAAAGAACATTATATATCTTTCTTAGCATATTTAAAAGGAGATAGTGTACTTATTGCAAAGCAATATCCTGAATGGGATCTTCAACTTAGATTGCGTAAGCGAGGACACGGAAGATTATTCTATTATTGTACAAATCATGGATTATTTTATCAGATAGTATAATCTGTTAAATGTAAAAAGTGTAGATAAGTTTGTTTATATAGACTATCTACACTTTTTATATAATTTATTTAATAAATAATTGCTTACTCTCATTTTCTTTATTTAAAAGATTTCTTATATAATTAATGTCATCAACAATATACCTATGCTGAACTTTAGTACCATCAAATTTACATAATTTAAATGTAAGCTGAATAAAATAACCTAATCCAAGTGCACTAATAACAGTTCCTATTCCAACAGTACCACCTAAAAAATAACCTACACTAAGTGCTATAATTTCCATTAGTCCTCTTATAAGTGTTAGCGATTTACCTGTTCTTTTTTGAATTGCAACCATCATACCATCTCTAGGACCACTTCCAAATCCAGAACCTAAATAAAGTACACATCCAATTCCCATAAAAAACATTCCGACTAACATCATAATAAGCCCAGGAATAAAGTTATTAGCTATAGGAACTAGATTATTTAACATTAGAATATCCATGAGAACTCCAACTAAAATCATATTAATAATAGTACCCCAACCTAAATTCTCACCAAGCACTATATCAATAATAACGACTATAACTCCAATTATAATACTTGCTTTTCCCATAGTTATACCTGTTAGATTATATATACCTTCGTGTAATACATCCCAAGGTGACAAACCTAAGTTAGCATTTATCATCATTACAATACCTAAGGCACAAAAACAGAATCCTACTATCATTTTAAAAAATCTGAATATAACTGATTTCAATTTACTTATACTCCCCTCAATAATAATATCCTTATATAGGATACCATAACTATCATAATATTTATAAAAAATGACTGCAAATAATTTGAATTATTTGCAGTCATTTTACTATCTTAGAATAGTATAAATCATATATGCAACATATATAATAACTAATATTAAGCCATGCTTTTTTACAAGAGAAGAATCTTTCTTCATAAATAAATATAAAAGAACTGTTATAGCAACCATAAATGCTATATCTATTAAAGCGAACATGCTTATAGTTATAGGATAAATTGTAGTGGCTAATCCTAAAACTAATAGTATATTAAATAAGTTAGATCCAATAACATTCCCAATAGCTATTTCAGTTTCACCCTTTTTTATAGCAACAATAGATGTAACAAATTCAGGTAAAGATGTACCAACAGCAACAATTGTTAACCCAACTAAGTTAGCACTCATACCAAATGAAGTTGCTATAGAAGTAGCAGAATTTACAACCATATCACCGCCAATAACTATACCTATTATACCTATGATACATAATAATAATGTTTTAAGCATAGGAATTTCACTTACAACTTCATCTTCTATAGCTGTTGTAGCAATTTCATCTATAGATGAATTTTTACTAGATGCTTTTGCACTTTTTATAGTATTTATTAAGAAGTAAGTAAATAAGGATAGTAAAATAATACCTTCTATTCTACTTATTTTTAAATCTACTCCGAATAATAATAGAATAGCACTCACAATTATTAAAAATGGAGCATCTTTTTTTATTGTATTTTTCTCCACAGGCAATTTAGCTATTAAAGATGATACACCAAGAACCATAAGGATATTAAAAAAGTTAGAACCAACAACATTAGCAACACTCATATCATTTTGACCAGCTAATGATGATGTTATACTTACAGCTGCTTCAGGTGCAGATGTTCCCATTGCAACTATAGTAAGTCCTATAATCATAGAAGGAACGTTAAATTTTTTAGCTATAGATGCAGCACCTTCTACAAATATATCAGCTCCTTTTATTAAGAAAAAGAATCCTACAATTAAAATTAAAAATGACATCTCAATTCCTCCAAAATAAAATTTAATATAATCATCTAAAAGAATAGAATACCATAATTAACGTTAATTTACAATTTATAAGCAGAGTATTAGTAGCAATTATTATCTTAATTAGTGTAGATTTTTTATTGTAAAGAATATATTATAAAAATGTATATAGAAGGACATATGTCCTTTTAGGAAGTATAAAAATAATGATAAAATAATTATAGAACAAATCATTTGTTCGTTAGGAGAAAATAAAATATGCAAGAAAGCTTGTTTTATAATCGGATAAAAGATAAAAAAGTAAAAGACTTTATAAATAAAATACCTAATCATATAAAAAGGCAATGTAAATTAGTAAGATTTGAAAAAGGGAAATTAATAGTACTTAAAGGAAATAGTATTGAAAGTGTATATATAAGTTGTGAAGGAAATATGCAAGTAAAAAATGAGTTTGAAAATGGGTTTGTATATAGCTTTGCAAATGTCAAACCGATAGCATATATTGGCGTAATGGAAATTATGGCTAATCAACTAACTTACTCTTCAACTCTTCAAACTACTACAGAGTGTATAGTAATAGAAATTCCTAAAAGGGATTTTATTAAATGGATTCAAAATGATCAAAAATTGACATTAGAAATTCTACATTTTGTATCAAAGACTATGTATGATCAATCATTAAGTACTGGAGAAGTACTTGCATATCCAGCAATATGTACATTAATAAACTATTTAATTAATGTTTTTGAGAATGAAGATAAAAATATAGTATTTTTAGAAAAAACTAGAGAAGAAATAGGCTCAATATTAGGTTTTTCTACTAGAACAATCAATAGAAACTTAAAAACATTAAAAGAGGAAAATTTAATTTCAGTAAGTAGAAAAGGTATTACAATAACAAAAGATCAGTTTTATAAACTATCAGAAAAATTGGATTCAATAAAATAATTTTTAAATATAAAATACATATAAATTTAGGGGGAAATACTTATGGAACAAGTATTAAACATTATAAAAAATGAAACATTAACTTACAACCAACAAGTACTGCAATTAGCTGGACAAGCTGAAAGTACTCTTAATGTATTAAATATAGATGAAGAAACTAAACCTCTTCTTGATGCAGAAATAATCTGCACTATGTTTGAAGGAAATGCACCTTATAGACCAAGATATGTAATACCTAATTATGAAGTATTAATGGAAAAAGGATGCGAATTTTTAGATCTAAAACCACCAACAGATATATGGGAAGCTACTAATAGCTTACTTATACTATATAAGCATGTACCATCGATAACTTCGTACCCAGTATACTTAGGAAATATAGATACATTATTAGAGCCGTTTGTAAAAGATGAAGAAGAAGCATATAAAGCTATAAAATTATATCTAACTCATATAGATAGAGCGCTTACAGATTCATTCGTTCATGCCAATATAGGTCCAGTAGATACTAAGGCAGGTAGACTTATATTAAAAGCAATGAAAGAGCTAGAGTGTGCGATGCCTAACTTAACAGTCAAATATGATAAAGATATAACATCAAAAGAGTTTATAGAATTATGTGCAAGTACAGCTTTAGTTACAGCTAAGCCTAGTTTTGCAAACCACAAAATGGATACGAAAGATTTTGGAACTGAAAACTATGCTATTGCAAGTTGTTATAATGGATTTATAATAGGTGGGGGTGGATATACCCTAGTAAGATTAGTTCTTAGTAGATTGGCACAAACAGCAGAATCGATAGAAGATTTCTTAGATAATAAGTTACCTTTTGCTGCTGAAAAGATGCTTGAATATATAGATGAAAGAGTAAGATTTTTAGTAGAAGAGTCTGCATTCTTTAAGTCAAACTTCCTTGTAAAGGAAGGGTTTGTAAATAAAGATCTGTTCACAGGAATGTTTGGAATGGTTGGACTTGCTGAAGCAGTAAACTATTTATTAAATGCTAGAGAACAAAAGGATAGATTTGGTCACTCAAAAATAGCAAATGATCTAGGTGAAAGAATAATAGAAAAACTTAATTCAATAGTAACTTCATATAAATCTAAATATGTAGGATGTTTTAATGGAAATCATGTAATGCACTGTCAGGTAGGGATAGATTCAGATACAGGGATATCACCAGGGTGTAGAATACCTGTAGGTGAAGAACCAGAAATATTTGAACATATAGTTCAATCTGCTCCGTATCATAAATATTTCTTTAATGGTATAGGGGATATATTTGTATTTGAAGATACTTATAAAGATAATCCAGAAGCTATAGTAAATATTGTAGATGGAGCATTTAATAATGGCATAAGATATATATCAGCATATTCAGGTGGATGTGATGTTGTTCGTGTTACTGGATATCTTGTTAAAAAATCAGAGGTTGCAGAATTAGAAAGTGGAAAAGCAGTTAAGAATAATGCTACAGTATTTGGTATGAATGCTAAAAATGGAGCAAAAGCATTTGATAGAAGGCTTAGAGATTAATTATGGCTTTAGTAAATAAAATAATACCATTTTCTTGTATAGATGGACCAGGAAATAGAACGGCTATATTTTTCCAAGGATGTAATTTAAGGTGTACTTATTGCCATAACCCAGAAACTATAAATATGTGTACTAACTGCGGCAAGTGCGTTTTAACTTGCCCAGTTGAGGCACTAAAAATAGAAGATAAAAAGGTAGTTTGGAATAAAGATATATGTGTAGAGTGTGATAATTGTATAAAAACATGTGAAAATTTATCAACTCCAAAAACAATAGAATATTCAGTAGAAGAATTATTTGAAGAAATAAAAAAAATAAGACCATTTATACAGGGTATAACTGTTAGTGGAGGAGAATGTACACTTAATGCAGATTTCTTAGTGAAATTATTTACTAAGGTAAAAAGAGAGTTAAATCTTACTTGTTTCGTTGATACTAATGGGACATTAGATTTAAGTCAAAGAGAAGATTTAGTAAATATTACTGATAAATTTATGTTAGATGTAAAATGTATGGATAAAGATGAACATATAAAAATTACAGGTAAAAAAAATGAGATTGTAATAAAAAACTTGCATTATCTTTTAGAAAAAGATAAACTTCATGAAGTTAGAACTGTAGTAGCACCTAACTTAAATAATGAATATACAATAAAAGAGGTAGCAAAAATTATAGATAATAAATGTAGATATAAACTTAATGCTTATAGAAAATATGGAGTAAGAAAAGAAGGTTTAGAACTTCATGGGGAAGTAGGTCCTAATGAAGAAGAAATGAAAAATTTCTACAATTATACAGATATATCTAATAATATATAAAATAAATATTGTAAAAAATTTATTTTGATGATATTATTTAAGAGAAATTAAAATTTTATAGGCAAATTTAGAGAAATCTAGAGACGCAAAGCTAAAGGGGCTAAGGTTAAAAGCTATGCCAGCCAGTTGCCAAAGAATAACTATTCTTTGTTTAAGCAGAAATCTTATGCTAATAGTATAGGTATATTTTCTGTTGTTTATTTGGATTGGCAACTACCCTTTTATTAACAAGGGTAGTTTTTTTATACGAACGGTATATATTATGAAAATAATGTTATTGATATTAATTACATCATCAATAGCTATTAATATATCACCAGAATTAAATATTTTTACTGACGAAGTAGGAGTAGGTATCAAAGACACGAAGTTGTCACAAGCTGAAAATAAAAAACTAATTGAAACAGAAAAAATAAACTTAAAAACTTATTAAATTATTCAAACTTACTAGATATAAGTAGGGCTGGAACAACTAATAATACTATAGAAAAGTGGAATAATTTTAAGAATGCTAGAAGTAGAACTAAACAAACTTTATATGATACAAACAAAACTATAGAAGAGTTAAGTTATATAAGATGGTATTTACATTACTGTATAGAAGAATTACAAGTAAAATAGATATATTAAAGCTATATAATTAAAAATTAATATAGAAAGTTTCAAACTCCAATTATTTAAAATATCCATGTATAATTACTATTTAGTTATGCATGGATATTTTTATTGGTAAAATCTCAATATATATTAAGTTTATTTTAAGGTTTGAATAGTATTATGAAAAAATACTTGATATATATTTAGGTAAGGGAGAAATATAAAAATATGATAAACAAAAGAATAAATAAAGATCCATTTAAAGTTATATCCATAATTTTATTAATTTTATTTGGTATTAGTATTTATATAATGCTAAATAATAAAGACGAAAATAATGTTGTATTAAGTAATAAGGTTAAGTGTACTTCACAAGAAGATAAAAAAATAGTAGTTATAGATATGGGTCATGGAGGAAATGATGTGAGGGCACAAAGTATAGATGGAGAAACTAGTGAAAAAGACATATCTCTTGAGATTGGTCTTAAAGTCACTGAAATAATAGGAGAGAATAGTAACATAGAAGTGTTAAATACTAGAGATACAGATGAATATTTATCTTTAAGTGATAGAATTGAATTTTGTAATGATAATAATGCTGATATATTTGTATCTCTACATTGCAATGCAGATCCTAATGGAACATCATCAACTAATGGAGTTGAAACATTTTATTGGAAAAACGATACAGATGAGTCATATGATCTTGCTAATTCAATTCAATCAAGTATAATAAACAGTTTAGATGTTAGGGATAGATAAGTTAAAAGAGATGATTATGCTGTTGTTAAAAGTACTGATTGTCCTTCTGTATTGGTTGAAATGGGTTTTTTGACTAACAACGTAGAATTGAATAATTTATCAGATGAGGAGTATCAAACCAAGATGGCACAAGCTATAGTAGATGGAATACAAGAATACTTAAATATTGAATAATTTTATAAAATAAGAACACTATAAATAAGAATATTTAAGTTGAATAAGAGGTGATGTATATGTCTAGTAAACCAGTTGATCCAAATGCAAAAGAAGCATTAAATCAAATGAAATTAGAAATTTCAAATGAATTGGGTATAAATAATAGTACAAATGGTGCTAATGATACTTCTTTCAAAAATGGAGAATTAGGTGGAAGAGTTGGTGGGCAAATGAGCAGAAGATTAGTTGAAATGGGAAAAGAAGCATTATTAAGACAATATAATAGTAAAAAATAAAAACAAAGTATGGATTATATATATGATAATCCATACTTTGTTTTTTTATGTATATATATTAAATTATATTATTTATATTAAGTATTACTAAATACAATTTAGTAAATAATAATCAACATATTAGGAAAAAATAGGAATAAGGCTGATTTAAATAAATAGAATGATAAGTAGTTATAATTAGAGAAATAATTTCTACTATTAATAGAGAGAATTTTAGTTAATATATAAGTTAAATAAGGAGGGATAAAGAATGGATTTAGACAAAATTTTTCTTAAATCATTTTTAAAAATATTTGAAAATGAATCTTTTACTGTTGAATTTTGGGATAAAGAAGAAATTAAATTAGGAGGAGAAGAATCTTTATTTAAGATTATTTTAAAGAAACCTATTAGTAAAAAGGATATACTCACAAGTACTTCATTAGTATTTGGAGAGGAATATATGAATGGAGATTTAGAGGTTGAAGGTGATTTTTTATTAATGCTTAATACAGTTTTAAAGTATAAGGAAAAATTTTTAACGAATTTTAAAGCATTACCAAATTTATTTTCACATAAAACATCTAAAAATAAGCAAAAAGAAGAGGTTTCATATCATTATGACTTAGGTAATGATTTTTATAGCCTATGGTTAGATAAAACTATGAGTTACTCATGTGGTTATTTTAAGGAAGATAAAAACTCATTATACGAAGCTCAAATGAATAAAATTAATCACTTATTAAAAAAATTAAACTTAAAAGAAGGATTAAGTTTATTAGATATAGGTTGTGGTTGGGGAGCATTACTTATAGAAGCAGCAAAAAAATATAAAATAAAGGGATTAGGTATAACATTAAGCGAGGAGCAGTATAAAAAATTTAAAAGTAGAATAGAAAGTGAAAATTTACAAGAGTATTTAGATGTTAAGTTAATGGACTATAGAGAGTTAGAAAAATCAGGTCTTATGTTTGATAGAGTTGTAAGTGTTGGTATGTTAGAACATGTTGGTAGAGAAAATTACGACTTGTTTATGAAAAATGTTTCTACCGTTTTAAATAAAAGTGGAATATTTGTACTTCATTATATAAGCGGTTTATGGGAATCTGGGGGAGATGCATGGATGAGAAAATATATATTTCCAGGTGGAGTGATTCCAAGCTTGAGAGAAATTATATATATATCTTCAAATTATAGATTTTACGTAGAAGATGTTGAAAGTTTAAGATTACATTATATGAAGACTTTATTAAAATGGGCTGAAAATTTTGAAAAAAATATAGATTTAATTAGAGAAAAGTTTGATGAAAGATTTATAAGAATGTGGAAAATGTATTTATATTCTTGCGCATCTTGCTTTTATAATGGTGTGATAGATCTTCATCAAATTGTATTTACAAATGGCGTTAATAATGAGCTACCTTTAACTAGGAATTATATTTATGAATAAAAACGGAAAAGCACCTATCAAAGATAGATGCTTTTATTTGGGCTAGCGTAATACTTATATATTTATATAAGTTCCCACTAATATTTAGTATAATATAAAAAAAATTTTATGTAAAGGAAAACATTTAAATTAAATTTAAAATAAACTTTAAGAACTCTTCATGATAACTTTACATTAAATTCATATAAGAGTTGTATTATATAGTTAAAGAAGAGCCAATAAAAAGTGGCCAAGTATAATACCCTAGTTTTATATAGATCTAATAGTAGTTCTCCCTCAAAATTTACTACGTTATTAGATTCAAAGGTTGTATAGTGTATAAATTACAATATACAGCCTTTTTTGCGTAGAAATTAAAATTAAAAGGTTAATGTAGTATTAAATGTGTTAATATTTAATAAGATAGAATATTAATAAATGATAATGAAAGGGGATATGATATGACGAAACCAGCAGTATATCATAGTCAAGGATATAATTGTGCAGAAGCACTAATTAAATCATATAACGAGGAACATAATACAGATATACCAGTATCTATAGGAAGTGGCATGGGAACAGGTATGGCAGTTGGAAGTTTGTGTGGAGCTATAAATGCAGCAGTAGTTGTAATTGGATATTTAAAAGGTAGAGACAGTGAATTAAGTCAAAATGAAGCTAGACAGTACTCTAAGGCATTAATGAGTAAAGTAAGAGAAAAATATAATTCTGAAATATGTTTAGATTTAAAAAGAAACAAAGTAGGATGTGGAGAAATAATAGATTTTACATATGATGCATTAAATGAAGTTTTAGGAAATTAATTATAAAAAAGATTATATTAAGGCAGAAATACCTTATTATAATCTTTTTTATTTATAACGCATTTTATTTTAATAATTCAATTATATGGAAATAATCATAGTATGAAGAAGATTAAGATTTGTATAATTATATTTTTTATTATATTTTTTGCTGGGTGTAGTGATGAAGATGAAGTTTTAATTAATAAAATAATTACTAGTATGACCTTAGATGAAAAGATAGGGCAGATGATTTTAGCAGGATTTGATGGGACTATTATAAATGAAGAACTTAATAATTTAGTAAATGAAAATAAGGTGGGAGGAATTATTTTATTTAAAAGAAATATAGAATCATCATCACAGATAAAAAAGTTAATTAATGATGTGAATGAATCAAATAAAGGAGTTCCATTATTTGTATCAATAGATGAAGAAGGAGGAAGAATAAGTAGAATTTCAGATGACATGGGAAATTTTAAAAGTGCATCAGAAATCGGAAAACAAAATAGTACTGAATATGCTTATAACAATGGCCTTGAAATAGGAAAAGTACTAATTAGTCATGGAATAAATATGGACCATGCACCAGTTTTAGATATTTATAGTAATTCAAAAAATACTGTAATAGGAGATAGGGCATTTGGAAACGATGAAGATATTGTATCAACTATGGGAGTTGCCACTATGAAAGGGATACAAGACAGCGGAGTTATTCCTACTGTTAAGCATTTTCCAGGGCATGGAGATACTGAAGTTGACTCACATTTTGGATTACCTATAGTAAGTAAAACATTAGATGAACTTGAAAGTTTTGAATTTATTCCATTTAAATATGCAATTAAAAATAATTGTGATGTAGTAATGGTATCACATATTGTTTTAGAGAATATAGATAGAGAAAATCCTGCTACAGTATCATCAAAAATTATAAATGGAATTCTAAGAGATAATCTAGGATTTAATAAAGTTGTAATTACAGACGATATGAATATGAGAGCTATTACTAATATAATGAGTGTAGAAGATGCAAGTATAAAAAGTATACAATCAGGAAGCGATGTTATTTTAATAGGAGGAGGTCAAGAAACCGTAACATCAGTAATAGAAAAAATTAAACAAGCAGTTGAAGAAAATGATATAACTGAAGAAAGAATAAATGAAAGTTTATATAGAATTTTATCATTAAAAATTAAGTATTCAATCATAAATTAAGTATTTTAAGATTTATTTAAGGTACTCATGCTACTATATTTTTATAAAAATAGTAGGAGGAAAGAATATGAATAAGAGATTTATATCATTTTTATCGATACTTTCTTTATGTGTAGTTATGAGTGGATGTTCGGCGAATACTAGTAATTCATCAACTACAAACACAGAAAGTAAAGAAAGTACACAAACAACAACTACTCAAGAAACAGAATCTATAGGAGATATAGATACATATATAAAACTATCAGATAATAATAGTACAATTGAAGGATTAGGTGTAACTGTTGAAAACAATACAATTACAATAACTGAATCGGGAACATATAGTATAAGTGGGAGTTTAAGTAATGGACAAGTAATAGTTAATACTAATAAAGAAGAAAAAACTTATATAGTTTTAGATGGTGTTGATATCAACTGTTCAAATAGTTCAGCAATATATATAACTAGCTCTGAAAAAACAGTAATTTCACTGGCTGATGGAACAACAAATGTAATAAAAGATGGTAGTAGTTATGTTTTTGAAGATGAAAGTAGTGATGAACCAAATGCAGCCATATTTAGTAAAGAAGACTTAACTTTTATAGGTAGTGGTTCTTTAGAAGTGGATGGAAATTATGATAGGGGAATAGTAAGTAAGGATGATCTAGTTATTCAAAATGGAAATATAAGTGTTGCATCAGTTGGAGATGGATTAAGAGGTAAGGACTCTGTAGTCATAACTGGTGGTAATGTAACTATTAATGCAGGTAAAGATGGAATAAAATCAAACAATAGTGAAGATACATCAAAAGGGTATGTTTCTATAGAAGGTGGAACATTAGATATCACTGCAGGGCAAGATGGAATACAAGGAGAAACTAACGTATTAATAAGTGATGGAAATATAAAGATTTCCTCTGGAGGAGGAAGCGAAAATAGTAGTTCAAGTAGTAATGAGTGGGGTAACTGGGGAATGCCACCTGATCAAAATCCACAGCAACAAACAATCACAAGCGATTCATCAACTGAAGAATCAACTAGTGCAAAAGCTATAAAAGCTACTAGTAATATAACTATAGATGGAGGAATTATAGAAATAGATTCTTCTGATGATTCGATACATTCAAATGATAGTTTAGTAATAAACAACGGAACAATTACTATGTCTTCAGGAGATGATGGTATACATTCAGATTCTACCTTAGAAATAAATGGAGGAACTATAGACATTACAAAATCATATGAAGGTATTGAAAGTCAAGTTATAACTATTAATGATGGAAATATTCATGTAGTAGCAAGTGATGATGGTGTAAATGCTGGGGGAGGGAATGATTCTTCATCGACAGGCGGGCGACCAGGTCAGAATAATTTCTCATCATCTTCAAGTTCTGAGATAAATATAAATGGAGGATATTTAGTTGTTGATGCAACTGGAGATGGATTAGATGCGAATGGATCAATAACTATGACTGATGGTGTAGCTATAGTAAATGGGCCAACTAATGGTGGAAATGGAGCACTAGATTATGATTCGACATTTAATATAAGTGGAGGTACTTTAATTGCATCAGGTAGCTTAGGTATGGTTCAAACAACAAGTACTTCATCTAGCCAAAACACTTTAAATATTAGTGTATCAGCACAGGAAGCTAATTCCATAATTCATATAGAAGATGAAAATGGTAATGAGATAGTAACATTTGCACCATCAAAAACATATCAGTCAGTAATAGTTTCATCACCCAAAATAAAATCAAAATCTACATATAAGGTATATGTAGGTGGAAGTTCAAGTGGAAGTGAAATTGATGGATTATACTCTGATGGAACTTATAAAAATGGTACAGAGATAGGTAGTTCTAGTGTATCAAGTTCGGTAACAAGTATTACTCAATCTGGAATTACATCAACAAGTAATATGGGGCAACCTGGGGGAATGCAAGGTGGAAGAAGACCTTAACATAGATAAATAATAAGTAAAAGAGAGCAGTATTAGTTTACTGCTCTTTTTTATTTATTTAATTAAACTTAGTAAAAATATATTGCATAGATAGTGTATTAGATATATAATACACCTAAAGAGTTGTACTTCTGATATAGTACAGTAATACGGAGGTGATAAAATGAATTTTATTCCAAATGATAGAGAACCGGTGTATATTCAAATTGTAAGATATATGAAACAACAAATAGTAAATGGATCTTTAAATCCAGGAGATGCTATACCTTCTAGAAGGGAAATGGCAGTGAGTATAAAGGTAAATCCAAATACAGTTCAAAAAGCATATAAGGAGATGGAGGACATGGGAATTATTAATACGGCTAGAAATTATCAAAGTACTATAACTACGGATATAAATGTTATAAATGATATAAAACAAAATTTAATTGATGAATCTTTAGAACTATTTATAGAAAGTATGAAGGCTATAAATGTAGATAAAGATGAGATTATAAAAATTATAAATGATAGATACTAGGGGGACTTTATGATAGAAGTAAAAAATGTTGTAAAGAGATATAAAAAAACAAAAGCTCTTAATAATATATCTTTTAATATACATGAAGGAAAAATCACTTGTATATTAGGTACAAATGGAGTAGGAAAATCTACAATATTAAAAGCAATTGCAGGACTTGTTAAGATAAATAGTGGAGAAATATTAATAGATGGAGAAAAAATAAATAATAAAATATATAACAAATTAGCATTTGTTCCAGATATAGATATTCATTTTCCACAATTAAATATAAAAGAAACATTTGAATTTATGAGTGTATTTTATAAAAATTGGAATAATGAGAAGGCCTATGAAATGCTTAAGAGCTTTAATCTAACAGATGACAAAGTTATATCCAAGTTGTCGAAAGGAAATAAGGCTAGAATAAAAATAATATTAGGTTTTGCTCAAGAAGCAAAATATATATTACTTGATGAGCCATTTTCAGGAATTGATATATTTAAAAGAGAAGAAATTATAGAAATGATGGTAAAGTATATGACTGATGAGCAAAGTATAGTAATAACTACTCATGAGATACCTGAGATAGAAATGATTGTAGATGATGTAATACTTATAAATAATGGCAAGTTAGTATGTAAGTTTAATGCTGAAGAATCTAGAGAAAAAGACGGTATGTCAATTGTAGATAAAATGAGGGAGGTATATAGGGGTGAATAAGATATTAACTTTATATGATATAGAATTTAAAAGAATATATAAATTATACCTTGGAGCACTTTTAGCATTTATTGCTTTTAATATAGGTGTTGTTTTTGTGATGTTAAGTGATGTAGTAATTGCAGTAGCTAACAAGCTTCAAACTAATAAAAGTATTCAACTTTTACAAAAAGCATCAGCTGCAAGGATGATAAGAGAAAGGTATATAGATAGGGCATTTACTTTTATATGCATGGCCTTAGTTGTAGCCATTGTTATATGTTTGATTTATGGATTTATAATTTGGTATAGAGACTTTATAGGAAAAAGTAAAACTGCATATACACTATTTATGTTACCAAATGATAAATTTGATATGTACATAGCAAAGTTAATGACGGTAGTACTTCTTATATATGGAGTGATTATTGCTCAAGCCTTATCTTGGATAGTATCTATATTAATAGTAACATCATTAACGACAGTTACTCTAAGCCAAATTGTAGAAGTTGTAAATCACAGGATGTTATTTGAGATGTTAGGGTTTATGCAATTTGATTTTATATCATTCATAATGATAAATATAATAGGTGTAATAATTACTGTAATGATTATATTTACAGGAGTAATAATTCAAAAATCATTTAAAAAAGTAGGTATATTACTTGGAGTGGTATATATATTTATCCTTGCGAGTACTAACTTTTTTGTAATGGCAGATAAATCATACAGCGGACAATTACTTATATATCAAAGTGTATGTTATATAATAACAGCTTTAATATCGGTAGGGATATCATATAGACTTTTAAATAAAAAGATATATCTTTAGGGGTGAACAGATATGAAAATAAAATTATCAAGAATAGCTATTGTAAGCACAGTAATAATAATGATAGGTTTAAGTATTTTTATAGGGAAAAATAATAAACAAGAAATTATAATAAAAGAAATAAATGGAGAGAAATCTGCTTTAGGAGATGTAAGCATAATTGCTCAAGATATGCAAAGTATATATAAAACATCTAAAAGTACTATAAATAAAGATGGAATTAGTGAAGAGAAATTTACTAAAACTACGTCAACTAGATATAGTAATGCTCAAGACTTAATAACTAATAAGGAATTATTAGATTATTCCCAAGGAGACAATGGAACATACCAATATGATAATTATGTAGGTGTTGTAAGTGTAAGTACATATTATACAGAAGAAAATGCTGATGATGAACAAAAAGAAATAGTGGCAACTGTTATGGAAGAAAATATAGAAACTAAAGAAGTTAAAAATTATTCTATAAATTTACATACTTATGTTAAAGATAATGAGAGTAATGGAATATCAACAACAACTGTTCCTATTGTATTTGAAGATGAGCTATATGTGGTAGTAGGCTTAGATATGATAAATTATAATAATACTAATAAATATGAAAATCAAACAGAAGAATCAAGACTTTATGTATATAAATTAAATTTAAAGGATAAAAGTGCAGAACATATATTAACTAAAAAACTTAGTGAGGATGGAGAGTCAAGCATCGGATATAATACTGCATTCTCAAAAGATAGTACAGCTTATTTCGTAAATAGATTATATAGTAAAAACAATAAAAATGAAACTGAAACAGAGTTCCAATTATTATCATTTGATTTAGAAACTAGAAAATTTGATACTTTAAGTTTAGGAAGAAATATAGATGGACAAGGTTTATGGAATATATTTAATTATTATTTAATCGATGATATAGCTTATCTTATATATGACTATGAACTTGGTAAAATATTTAATATATCTGAAATTGAAATTAATTTAAATACTAATAAAATAACTAATAAAGAAATAAAGTACTCATTAAAACTTGATGAAAATATAAATACTAATGATGTTGGGTATAGTTTAGATAATCTAAGATGTATAGATAATAAATTATTTATATCTCTTGAAATTCAAAATAATACATCTACAACTTGGAATAGTAGAGGTCATGTATCACAATACATATATGTAGTAGATAGAGATAGTAAAGAAACTTTATACGCAGCAAAAATAAATAATAGCAAGAATAATAATATAACTTTAAGTGTAGTAAAATAAAAAGAATACCTATATAATAGAATTTTAAAATCTATATATAGGTATTTTTATTTATAAATTATAAAAGTAATTATCTCTAAGCGCTTGTGCATTTTTACGATTAATTAAGAACTTTTTTAGTTCAGTTAGGCATAAAAATAAGATTGCCCTATCTTCAAATTCTATTCTATCTATAGGAAGAGGTTGATTTTTCATAGTAGCAATCAATCTATCTAACTCATCTAATAAATCAGCAACAGTTTCAGCATTAAAAGATGTATAGCCAATTTTATGTATAAAAGCAGATACAATATGGCCTTGAAGTGGAGTACTACTTAGTTGAGATACATATGAATATAAATTTTCTAATATATTTCTCTGACTTTTTATAATCTCCATATGGTCTAAGAGATATTTAGTATCACTTAATAAATTATTATTTATATTATTATAGGCTTCTGAAATACTATTACTTATTAAGTTATTTAATGTATTTAAATCTTTATTGTATTTATTTTCACTAGTAGGATTTACTATCAAGTCCGCAATATCTATAAGGATAGAACTAACTTCATTTTGTAATCTTTTTTGATTTTCATATATTTTTTCAATATTAGATGGTATATACATATTTATTAAAACACCGATTCCAGCACCAATTAAAAATAAACAAGATTCATTTACAATCCAATGTACAGACATAGTACCTTGAAGGAAATAGTGTGAAGAAATTACAACACACATAGCAATAACATCTGATATATTTAGTAAGAAACAAAAACTTATAATAATTAATATATATAATGCAAATGCATATAAATGATACCCGAAAATATTAAAGCACAAATACGAAAATATATTACATAAAATAAAACCGTATATTTTACCAAGGGTACCTTTAAGAGTTTCTTTTTTTGTATTTTTTACTGTAAGTAAGGTTATAACTCCTGCAACAGTAGAGTATTCTAGTTTTAAGAGCCAAGCAATAAAAATAGCAAGGGAACTTCCAAGTGACAGTTTTATTACCTTAAGTATATTAGCTTTATTCAAATATAAAACCTCCCTATGTATTATTTTACCAGAGACAATTTTAACATAGTTCAGTTAATTTTAAAACTTAATAGGAAGCTCCACAAAAAATACTGTATATTCATTAACCTTGCTTTTAGCATATATTTTACCTTTATGCTGTTCTACTATAGATTTTGCAATAGAAAGACCTAAGCCATATCCTCCAGTTGCACGAACCCTAGAGCTATCAATCCTGTAAAACCTTTCAAATATTTTATTTATATGTTCAGACTCTATACCTTCACCTGTATTTTTTATAGATAATTTAACTGTATTTTTTTCTAAGAATAATTTAACAGAAATAGTACCTTTATTTTTAGTATGTTTTATAGCATTATCCATAATTATACTAAATAATTTTTTCATACTTTCCATGTTACCATTTATAAAGATATCTTTTTCTATATACGTTTCTAAATTTATAGAATTTTCATAAATAATCGCATCAAATTGTAAAAGCATAGCTTCAACTATTCTACTTATATCAATATAAGATAGTAATAGAGTATTTTCTTTTGTGTCTAATTTAGCTAATGATAACATCTCATTTACTAGTTCAGATATTCTATCTGTTTGCAAATTTATATAATTAATCCATTTAGTTTGATTTTTTACAGTGTCATCAGGGTTACTGAGAACCAATGAGGTATTAGTTTTTATTATAGTTAAGGGTGTTTTTAATTCATGAGATGCATCTGCAATAAATTGTTTTTGTTTCTCAAAAACATCTTTTATTGGTTTTATACTTTTGTTAGTTAGATATATACTAATTAACAAAAGTATAACTAAACTTACGCCACCAACTGAAATAAAAATTTTTAATAATGATATCTTAAAATTTTCTTGATAAGAAACATCTAAAAATACTATTCTGATACCATTAACATAATTTCTTTTTAAGAAAATATATGGATTATTAGATATATTTATTTTAGATGACATATTTTCGCTGGTTATAACCTCATCAATATAGTCTTTTATAATATCTGTGTCTATATAAATATTAGGAGAAGTAGATATTTGTATAATATCTCCATTAGAATTTAAATCTACAGTTATATTACTTGAATTTATCTTAGGTCGATGATCCTTATTAGGATTATCAATCATAAGAGTATTTAAGGAAGCATTAATTTCCCTATTCATACTCTCATTAGTCATAAAGTAGAGTGTACCAAATATACTTATAAATACAACTGTTAATAAACTCATATTAATTAATATAAATTTTGAACGTAATTTGTCAAACATGATTATTCCTCCAATTTATATCCAACTCTTCTAATTGTAGCAATTTTTACATTAGAATTAATATAAGTTAACTTTTTTCTTATAAAGGAGATATAAACTTCTATATTATTATGATCTGCCTCGGAATCAAATCCCCAAAGTTTTGTTATTAAATCATCCTTATTTACAATACTTTTAGGTCGTTGCATAAAATAATTTAGAATTTCAAATTCTTTTAGAGTAAGAGTTATGGAATTTTCACCAGATTCTAGATCATAAGTAGATAAATTTAATCTTATATCACCAAATTCAAGTATATTATCATTAATAATCTCGCCACGTCTTCTTGTTAATGCTCTTAATCTTGCCAGCAATTCTTCTGTTGAAAATGGTTTTGATAAATAATCATCAGCACCTAAATCCAATCCAGTAACCTTATCATCAATACTATCTTTTGCAGTTAGTAGAATTATTGGGGTAGATATACCTTTTTTTCTAAGTATTTTAAGTATTTGAAGACCGTTTAACTTGGGAAGCATAATATCTAAAATAATAATATCGTATATATCAGTTAAACCATAATTTAAACCATCTTCACCATCGCATACAGCATCAACAGAATATTTATTTTTTATAAGTATTTGGCTTAAAGCTTCTGATAACTGAACTTCATCTTCAACTAACAATAATTTCATAAATTCACCTCTAAATATAGTTTGTAATTTTTATAATTAATAATCTCATATTACATTATTAGCCTTAAATGAATATTAAATTATTACAACATATAAAATAATAGCAAAAAACTGGTATATAATCTGTATAAATCTGATTATGTACCAGTTAAATTTTAGTTATAAACTTTTTCTTCAAAACCAGAAAGAGTAAGGGTTATATTTAAATTACCATTTCTACATCTCAGCTCATCAATAAATTTCTTTTGATTAGAATCAGGTTTCATATGTATTATATAACTTAATTCAAATAAAGAACCAAAGTCTCTAGTTTTTACTTTTTCTATATTCCAAGAGTTTGTGTATTTAGATAATATGTCTTCAAATACACCTTCATAGTTTAAATCTTCAGGAATTGTAATTTTAAGTTGCATAGTTTTTGTTTTTGGAATTGCGAATTTTATAGCATCTAATATAAGCATGACAGCACATAAAATTGTAGTGAATATTATTCCATACACAATATAACCCATACCACATGTTAAACCAACAGCTAATGTAAAGAAAACATAAGAAATATCTTTTGGATCACCAGGAGCACTTCTAAAACGAATTATTGAAAAAGCACCGGCTAAACTAAAAGCTCTAGCAACATTATTACCAACTAAGAGAATTATAATGGATATTATAACTGGTAGCATTATTAGAGTTATACTAAAACCAGAACTGTAGCCATTTTTTTTATTGGTTTTCATATATACAAGGCTAATAACCAGTCCAAGTAAAAGTGATGATACTATAACAAGTAGTGTATTTGTGAGAGTAAATGATTCACCAGTTGTTGATGAAATTATCGTTTCTAACATATTATTTCTTCTCCTTTTAAATTATTATTTTGATTATTTAAACAATGGGCCATAAATTCATTTCCATATTTTGAATAATGAGTATTGTATATCTTTAACTCAGAAAGAATCTTTGTAAACCAAACTGGAATAGCACCTAATATTTTTACTTCCATAAGATAGTTATTTTCACCTAGAATATCATAGCCATATAAACCGGATTCTAAATGTAAATCATTTCTTCTAGCAGTTATATGAGAATCAAACGTTAATCTAAAGTCAGGGTCATTTTTACAAAAAAATGCTTTACGGCTATAACCAATGTAAACAGTAGGAGTAACTTTATTCTTACTAAGATAATATTGTATCTCATTAATAACTTGATTGTTTAAGTAGTCAGTAGAAACTGGTCTATATCCAAATTTTAAAAATTTGTATGCTTCTTCTAATGTAAGAGAAATTCTCCGCTTATTAACTATGCCATTTATTTTTTTCTTTAATTCAAGAAAAACTTTGTCATTAATATTTTTAGGAATAGTGTAACTTCTAAGTCTGAGTTTTTCTTTATAAAATGGTTTAGAGATAGAGTGTCTTATGACATCACTATGCTTTGTATCATAATAAATGTTAAATATACTGTAGTTTTGTCCATCTTTGCAGTATTTATCAGGATTCATATATTCGAGTAATTTTGGAATTAACATATCATATTGATTTTTATCTAAAATAAATTTTTTTTCATATCGTTGAAAAGATTTTATCGACATTTATAACCAACCCCTTATTTAAGAACTATTTTATAGCTATATTGTAAAAATTTAACCTTAAATAAACCTTAAGTTAACATGGATTTAAAATGAATTAATTTTTTATAATATTAAGTAAAATAAAAAACTATCTAAAATAATATAAATATTATTTTAGATAGTTTTTGTTTTACTAATTTAGATAAAGTTTAGCTTCTAATTCATTAGAAATTGCTAGATTATATATATAAGCATTGCTAATTTCATTTATAAATTTAATTTCTAAATCAGAAGATAATTTTAAGTTATTTAACTTATTAGCATAATTCATAACATAAGATCTAATATCTTTTATTTTATCACAAGAGTAGTAGTTTAACCCTTCTGCAGGAACTTTATAATTAACACTTAATAAAGCAACAAAGGTTCTTCCTCCAAATAAATCAGCTATAAATCTTGTATAAGCATAAGCAATTACTAATTCAGGATTAGTTTTTTCTAAATCATTTATTTTATCTACAAAAGCTATAGTAGATGGAAGTAATTCTATTTCACTTACTTTATCTCCTAATAAGAAGTCTAAATCTTTTTTTATTAAATCATAACGATATAATTCTGGAGTAGCAAACTCTTTAACAGTTTCGTTATTTGTATTTCTTTCTAATGCTTGTTCTATAGAATTATACATAGCAGCTAAATTAAATAAATACTCAGCATAACTGTCTTTAGATGCATTACCATCAACTATTCTTTTTATAAATCCACTGTGTTCAGCTGCACTATGAAGTGTAGCACTATTTTTTCTTATTTTTGTCATTAAATCCATATGTATCACCTCGATAATAATTATATATAGAAAATGATAATTGTTATCATTTTCTATATATAAAATATACCCTACATACTATGAATTAAACATTAAAAATAAAATTTATTTTAAATTACACTTCTTAATTCACTAATTGAATTATTATTTATCATTTCTTTCATGATAGCTCGATCTTTAAAAAAACTATTGCATACTTCATAAGATATAGATGGATCTCCATAAATTTTCCAAACACGAGTAGTATATAGCTCATTTTTTCCATATCCCATAAATCCAAGAACATCTTTAAGTGGATATCCTAAAAATATACCTATTTCATTTGGAAAATTAGGTGAATGTAATTTGTTAATTAAAACATTAATATATGTTTCCATATCATAATCAGATGGATATCCTAGAAACTTTAAAAAATTAATACACTTTTTATTTGTGAATACACGAGACATTGATTTTTTATTAATAAATAGAACTCTAATACCACCATCATAAGTATTTATAATTTTGTAATTTATTTTACTACATTTATCAAAAAATGATTCTATTTCATTAAGTTTATTTTTTTTCAGATTCATTTCACCTGATATATTTAATATCTCAGCTGGTTTTGAACCAAGTATAACAGGTCCTAGAATTTCTAATATTTTTTTTATATAAGGTGAATTTAATTTATTTTCACAACAGTTTTTATTGCAATTTATACTCATAATTACCTCCTAATTGATAATAGTTATCATATATATAAATATTACCATAATCTATAGTTATTATCCATGGAAAAATATGCTTAAATAATGATTGACTATAATTAAAAGTAAAAATACAATGAATATTAAACAACTAAAAAGGTGGTTAGGGAATATGAACTTTATAGCAGATGAATTTAAAGATATACAAATAGGTGCATTAAATTCAGCAGGAGATGATGTAAATCTATTAGATGATATAATAGATGTAAGTTTAGGTGACCATGATATATGCACAGATAAAAGAATTATTGATTCTATTTATAAAAATGAATATATAAGTCATACAATGTATACTCATCCATTAGGAGATGAGAGATTCAGAGCTGAGATATCAAGTTATTGTAATAGATATAATATAGATATTGATATAAATGAAATAATGGTTACTATAGGAGCTGGTCATGGACTTTATTTAGCTTTAAAATCAATAATAAATAAAGATGATGAAGTAATAATAATAGCTCCATATTATCCTACATATATAGATCAAGTTAAATTAAACTTAGGGAAAGTTGTAGTTGTAGAGACATGTATAGAGGATGGATATATCCCGAGTATTGAAGACATAAAAAAGTGTATAACGAGCAAAACTAAGGCGATAATTATAAATTCACCAACAAATCCAAGTGGAAGTGTATATTCAAAGGAGTTGTTAAAAGAAATATATAATTTAAGTAGAGAGAATAATTGTATAATTTTATCAGATGAGGTATATACAGTGTTTACATATGGTAAAAATAAGTTTACATCAATGTTAGAGATTGATAAAAAGCTTACAAATACAGTAGTAATAAAAACTATGTCAAAAGATTATGCAATGACAGGTTGGAGAATTGGATATATAATATCAAATTCGAAAATTATAGATGTATGTAGATTTGTAAATGATTCAATAACATACTCAGCACCAAATATATGTCAAAGTGCATCTATAGCAGCTTTAAAACTTAGTGATGATATAGGTGAAAATTTAAAACATATATATTGGAAAAGAGTAGAGTACGGGTATGAAAGAACTAAAACTATAAAAAATCTAAATATTAGTAAACCCCAAGGTGGAATTTACTTATTTATAGACTTATCTCAAACTAAGTTTGATGGAAATGAATTTAGAGACCTTTTATTAAAGGAAAGAATTTTAGTGTTACCAGGAGAAATTTTTGGAGATAAATATAAAAATTATATTAGAATCACTTGTAATAAAGATATAAAAATTTTAAGAAAAGTTTTTGATAAAATTGAAGAGCTGTGTAATAACTATATATAGGATTAGTATGTGTATTTCTTATAAAAAAAACATAAAAAAACATATAAATAAATTTATAAAAGAATGGTTTTGTTGTCGAAAAATGTGTCAATAAGGCCATTTTTTAATGCTTAAAAAATAAAAAATAAAAATGAAAAAATAACTTGCTTACATACTATATATAGTATAGAATAGTTAAGTACTTACTATATATAGTACGACAAGTAAGGGTATATAGTCATTAAAGTCAATACTTGAAATTAAAAAAATGTATATTTTATGAAAAATAAGAAGTACAAGGATTACATAATTGGTTAAAAGGAGAATGCTATGATCAAAGAGTTAATGATAATAAAAAGAGATGGAAATAGCGTTGGATTTGATAAATTCAAAATAAAAAATGCAATATTAAAAGCAATGAAGTATGGTAGCGGAATTTATAAAGAAGAAATAGCTAATAAAATAGCAACAGATATAGAAACCTATTGCTATGAAAATTCTATATCACCAACAGTACATCAAGTTGAAGATATGGTTTATAAGATGTTAATAGATAATAAACAAGAATTAACTGCTAAAGCTTATGAAGGATATAGAGCTGTACAATCTTTTAAAAGAGAAAAAAATACAACTGATGGAAGTATATTAGGATTATTAGACAGAAGCAATGAAGAGGTAATGAATGAAAATTCTAATAAAAATGGAATGTTAGCTTCAACTCAAAGAGATTTAGTTGCTGGAGAGGTGTCTAAAGATATAGCTAGAAGGAAGTTAATTCCATCACACATAGTTCAAGCACATGATGAAGGTGTACTTCACTTCCATGACATGGACTATACGATACAACCTATTCATAACTGTATGCTTATAAATCTAGAAGATATGTTAACTAATGGAACAGTTATAAATAATAAGTTAGTTGAATCACCAAAGTCATTTGCAACAGCTTGTACTATTATAACTCAAATCATAGCTCAAATAGCTAGTGGTCAATATGGAGGAAATTCTATAACTATAAAACATATAGCACCATTCTTAAGAGTCTCATACGATAAATATTTTAATAGATATAAAGTAAAGTATTCTGAAGAGATGGCTAAAGAATTGGCAGAAGAAAGAATGATGGAAGAGTTGAGATCTGGGATACAAACAATACGTTACCAACTTTCAACACTTCATACAAGTAACGGTCAGTCTCCATTCTCAACTATTTATTTAGAAATAGAAGAAGGTCATAAATATGAAAGAGAAATGGCATTAATTTGTGAAGAAATGATACTTCAAAGATTAGAAGGGATGAAAAACTATAAAGGAAATGAAATCGGAGAAGAGTTCCCTAAATTAGTTTATTTACTTGATGAGCATAACTGCTTAGAAGGTGGAAAATATGATTATATTACAAAGCTAGCAGCAAAGTGTAATACGAAGAGATTAGTTCCAGATTATCAAAGTGCTAAAATAATGAGAAAAAATTATGATGGAGAAACATTCCCACCAATGGGCTGCAGATCGCACTTAAGTAACTGGAAAGATGAAAATGGAAATTATAAATGGTATGGAAGATTCAATCAAGGTGTTATAAGTTTAAATTTAGTTCAAGTTGCATTAACAGCTAATAAGAATATGGACAAGTTCTGGAAAGTATTAGACGAAAGGCTAGAGCTTTGTAGAGAAGCATTAATGGTTAGACATAATTTCTTATTAGGAACAACTTCAGACATATCTCCAATACACTGGCAACATGGTGGAATTGCTAGACTTAAAAAAGGAGAAAAAATAGACAAGCTTCTAAAGGATGGATATTCAACGCTTTCTTTAGGATACGTAGGTATATATGAAATGACTCAGGCAATGCTTGGTGTTAGTCATACGACTAAAGAAGGAGAGGAATTTGCTTTAAAAGTAATGCATTATTTAAATGATACTTGTAGTAAATGGAAGAAAGAAACAGGACTTGGATTTGGATTATACGGAACTCCAGGAGAAAGTTTAACATCAAGATTCTGTAGAATAGATAAGCAAAAATTCGGAGAAATAAAAAATGTAACTGATAGAATGTATTACACAAACTCATATCATGTACATGTGACTGAAGAAATAGACGCATTTTCTAAGTTAAAGTTTGAAAGTCAATTCCATGATATAAGTTTAGGTGGATGTATAAGTTATGTAGAAGTACCGGATATGAGTAAAAACTTACCTGCTGTAGAGCAAATAATAAATTATATATACCATAATATACAATATGCTGAAATAAACACTAAACCAGATGTATGTTTTAAGTGTGATTATACAGGTGAGATAAAGTTAGATGATGACTTAGAATGGTATTGTCCAAACTGTGGAAATAGAGATAAAAATGAAATGCAAGTTATGAGAAGAACTTGTGGTTATATAGGCTCAAATATGTGGGGCAAAGGACGTACTCAAGAAATAGGAGAAAGAGTATTACATCTATAAGATTTGGAGTGATAAGGTTGAGATTTTCTAAGATAAAAGATAATGATATAGCAAATGGATTAGGAGTAACAATGTCTTTTTGGACACAAGGATGCCCCCATCATTGCAAAGGTTGCTTTAATAAAGAAACTTGGGACTTCAATGGTGGCAAAGAGTTTACACAAAAAGACCTAAAGTATATTATTGATAATATAGATAAAAATAATATAAAGAGAAATCTATCTATTTTAGGAGGAGAGCCACTATGCTCTCAAAATATTAAAGGTGTTATAAGTTTATGTAAAGAGTTTAAAAAAGTATATCCAGAGAAAATGATATATTTATGGACTGGATATACAATTGAGAACTTGAATGAAGTTCAGAAAGAAGTATTAAATTATATAGATGTATTAGTAGATGGAAAATTTGAAGAAGAACAAAAAAACTTATCTATTATGTTAAGAGGATCTTCTAATCAAAGAGTTATAGATGTTAAACAATCTTTATTATCGAAAAATATAGCCTTACATGAGGTATGCTAAAATAAATAGGACAGAATTAAGGAGACATTACAAATGATAATGAATGTAAAAAAAGTTAGTGAAGATGCTGTAATACCAGTTTTTGCACATGAAACAGATAGCGGGTTTGATCTGTTTACATGTGAAGAAATAACAGTTGCAGGAAGAAAAAAAGCAATAGCAAAAACTGGATTAGTTTTTGAGATACCTTATGGATGGGGAATACAAATAAAAAATAAATCAGGAATAACAGTTAAAGGAGTACCAACTATTTCTGGTCAAAATGCAGATATAACTGTTTTTGAAGGTACTGTAGATATGGATTATAGAGGCGAAGTAGGTATAATGTTAAAAAATGAAGAAGATTTTGAAATAACTATACCAAAACATACTAAAATCGCACAAGGAGTTCTTAGAAAAGTATATCATTGTGAATTTAGAGAAGTAACAGATGTAAATAAAACAGTAAGAGGAGAAGGTGGATTTGGATCTACTGGAACTACAGTATAAATATTTATAAAGATAAAGCGCTTAGATTTTCTAAGGGCTTTATTTCTATTTTAAGAATTTAATAATTGACTACTTATAATAAGAAATATAAACTAAAAAGATAGTGTATACAAAACTTTCAAATTAAAAATTTATTAGAAATAGGAGGTAAAAGTGAATAATATAATAAAATCAAATAGAGTTAAAGGTATAATGTGTATAATAGGATCTGCTTTTGGATTTGCACTTATGTCTGCATTTGTAAAACTAGCTGGTGATTTACCAAACTTTCAAAAAGTATTTTTTAGAAATTTAGTTTCTGCAATTATAGCTTTATATTTAATAGTTAAGAATAAAGGTAGTATGGTAGGAAAAAAAGAAAATAGAAAGCTTTTATTAATGAGATCATTGTTTGGTACATTAGGTGTAATTCTTAACTTCTATGCTATAGACAAATTAGTTTTATCTGATGCTAATATGCTAAATAAAATTAGTCCATTTTTAGTAGTTATATTCAGTGCAATATTTTTAAAAGAAAAAATAAATAAAAATCAAATTATATCAATAATAATAGCATTCACTGGAGCTTTATTCATAATAAAACCCACTTTTAGTGTAGAGGTAATACCGTATATGGGAGGGCTTATGTCAGCTGTATTTGCAGCATCTGCATATACTTGTTTGAGGGCTATAGGAAACAAAGAAGAGGCTCATACAATAGTATTTTTCTTTTCAATGTTTTCTTTAATAAGTATATTACCAATGTTTATATATGTCTATGAGCCTATGACGCTAAAACAGTTAATGTTTCTATTGTTAGCTGGGATATCAGCAAGTTTAGGACAATTTGGAGTAACATTAGCATATAGATATGCACCTGCTAAAGAAATATCTATTTTTGATTATAGTAATATAATATTCTCTGCAATATTAAGTATATTTATATTTAATCAATATCCAGATAAATTTAGTATAATTGGATATATAATAGTATTTACTGCATCTTATTATGTATTTTTGTATAATAAAAAATTAGATAAAATAGAAAAATCAAAATAAGACTATAAGTTATTTAAAATAACAAAAAATTTTAATTAAAAGGATATATGTAATAATATTGTTAATGGAGAAATTTAAGTAGAAAATAAATTATAATAAGGATGTCAAAATGGAAGATTTAAAAAATTCAATTAAAGAAATAGCACAAAATGAAATAATAAAAGTTGTAATTAGTAATAAAGCTAATAAAGATGTTGAGTATAATAAGATAAATATTTCGATAAAAGAAAAAAATAATAAAGAGTATTACCAAATTGAAAAATTTACAGATAAACAAGTTTTTCATGAAAATATAGAAAAAGAAGAATTAGAAGATAAAATAGTAAACTTAATTTCGGATTATAAACAATTATCTGCCTGGTCTATAACTCATAATTTTGACCTGAAGATATCCAAGAAAGGAAAAGTATTTTTAGGAAAGAAAAAAAGTGATAATTCGAATTTAGTTAATAAAGGCCATAATAAAGAAAAAAATTATATATTAAGAGAAGGAACGATTATACAGCCACTTATTGACCTAGGTGTATTTACCAAAGAAGGTAAGGTTGTTAAATCAATGTATGATAAATACAAGCAAATTAATAGATTTGTAGAGATAATTGATGACGAGATAAAGAAAAATAATTATAAAGAACTTACTATATTAGATTTTGGATGTGGTAAATCTTATCTAACTTTTGTACTATATTATTATTTTGTGGAAATTAAAAATATAAATGTAAAAATGATAGGGTTAGATTTAAAGAAAGATGTAATTAAAAAATGCAATGAAATAGCTAAACGATATGGATATGATAACTTAAGTTTTGAACTTGGAGATATAAATGGATTTAAGTATAATAATAAAGTTGATATGGTAATTACATTACATGCATGTGATACAGCAACTGATTATGCGCTGTACAATGCTATAAAGTGGAATAGTAAGATGATATTCTCAGTTCCATGCTGTCAACATGAATTTAATCATCAAATGAAAGCTAAATCTTTATCTATATTAACTAAATATGGAATAGTACAAGAAAGAGTAGCTGCACTTATGACAGATGCATCTAGAGCTAATTTACTTGAAGCTGTAGGGTATAAAACTCAGTTACTGGAGTTTATAGATATATCTCACTCACCTAAAAATATATTAATAAGAGCATCTAAAGGTAACGTAACTAAGGATAAAAGAGAGAAAGCATTAAATGAGGTAAATAACCTAATAGCTCAATTTAATTTTAATCCAACTTTATACAACTTACTAAAGAATGATAATTTAATATAATAATTGGAGGATATATATGAAAAGAGAAGATTATATTTCATGGAATGATTATTTTATGGGTATTGCCTTATTATCTGGAATGAGAAGTAAAGATCCTTCTACTCAAGTAGGAGCATGTGTAGTAGATAAAGATAATAGAATAGTATCAATAGGATATAATGGATTTATAAATGGATGTAGTGATGATGATTTTCCATGGTGTAGAGAAGGTGAATTTCTTGAAACTAAATATCCATATGTAGTTCATGCAGAGCAAAATGCAATTTTAAATGCTAGAGGGAAGTCATTAGAGGGATGTAGAATTTATGTTAACTTATTTCCTTGCCATGAATGTGCTAGAAATATTATACAATCAGGGATAAAAGAAGTATATTATCTTAGTGATAAATATGCAGAAACGGATTCAATAAAAGCATCAAAATATATGTTTGAAAAAGCTAATGTAAAATTAATACAATTATCTCCAGAGATAGATAAATTTGAAATTTGTTTGAAATAAAAATAATTATTGATTAGTTTAATCGTAAAAATGTAAACATAGATAAGTATGTGAATTTATAATTAAAATCAACAAGAAAAAACCTATAAAAGTTTTTTTCTCGTTGATTTTTTTATTTAAATATGCTATATAAATTAAAATTTCTAAATAAAGTAGATATTAAAATAACCCCCAGTGCTAATGCACCAGCACTACTTAAAGTATTAATTCCAATCTCTAAGGCTTTCATATAATCACCTTTTAAGCAGCTATATAGTGTATTATAAACACCATATCCTGGAACTAAAGGTATTAAGCAACACACACTAAGTATTGTTGCAGGAGTCATAAAAACTCTAGCGCAAATCTCGCAATATATACTAAAAACTATTGCAGATAGAAATAAGGATGAGCTATCTCCTAATCCTTGACTCAGACATAATTTATAAGTAAACCAACCTAAAGCTCCTCCAATGCCTGCTATATATAAGTATTTACCTTTTACATTAAAAAGTAATCCGAAGCTAAGTCCAACACCAAATGCCATGATAACTTCTATAATCATACTATATTCCTCCTAATTTTAAGTATAAATGAAGAATAGTACCAGTTCCAACTGCAGTAGATATACCTATAAAAAGTGCTTCAGCAGCTTTAGCTAAACCTGAAAGCAACTGACCTTCAAGTATATCTCTAATAGAATTAGTAAGAGATAAACCTGGGACTAAAAGCATTATACTACCTGCAACTAATTTATCGAGCTGAGTAATTATACCTAAATTTAAAAGAATTATTGAGTATATAGAAACTAATGCACCACATATACTATTGATAAAAAATTCATTAAGAGATGATTTATTTAAAAATAATGATAATGCTTTTGTTAAAATACCTATAATAAATGCGCAAATAAAATCAGTAAAGCCACCACCAAATAAAATTGTGAATGTTGATGTTGCAATACCTGCAGCAAATAGAGTAGTTTTAAGCGAATAAAAATCCTCTACACATAGTCTTTCTAATTCTTTTTCACAAAAATAAATATCTGGTCTATTTTTATAAATAGTTCTAGATAATGAGTTTATATTATGTACCATATTTAAATCGATGCTACGAGAACTAATTCTTTTAACAACCGAATGTATTTTTCCATCAACTATTATTGAAACCATAACAGCTGTAGGAGATGCAAAAACATCGATATCATCAACATCGAAAGATTGACATATTCTTGTTATAGTTTCCTCAACCCTATAAGTTTCTCCACCACATTGAAGCATCATTTTGCCTGCGGTAGAGGCAAAATTAAGAATTCTATTAATACCCATATTAACCACCTTTCTAATAACAATATTGGTATTATAACATGGATAATGATGGTTAATAAACTGATTTTTTATGATTAGGAAGAATTAGTAAGATAAGTTTGGCAATAAGTAATTATGATTTGATGAAATATATGTTATGCAATAGAATTACTATAATACTGATGAACTATGGGTTTACAAATATTTAATATCTTTTTATTCCATCCAAATTGTAAAAAGAAATTAAGCTCAAGGCTTTCTAAATCAAAAGATGATTGTATTACAATTAAAGCCTTTGTTATTGTTTTATTAGTATATCCATAACCTTTCAATTCAACTATAATTTCGTCCTCTAAATCCAACATTGGATCTTTAGCTTCATTATATAAATCATATGAAATGCTTTGTATACTAGGAATAAGATCTATTGTAAAATTTTGAGTATTAGAAATTTCAGATAAAAGATTTATAGAAGATAAATAACCTTTGTCTTTGCTAACTATGTAGTAGTTTATGTTATCTTTATTAGACCCAATTAGATATCCTAGGTATCCGACTAATTGAAAATCTAAGCTATTTTTTATTCCTGTAGTTACATTTATTTTTTTTATTTTAGCACTAGTATTTAAAGCGTCTATAACTGAATCCTTAAAACTAGTTGTTGATGTTCTATTTGTTGTAAATAAAATTATTAGATCGTTAGGATTAAGTAGATGAGCACCATATAAAGCTCTCATATTAACATTTTCAGTATCAATCAAAAAAAATTTTTCCATATTTTATCCCCCTTGACTTTTTATTACAAGTGAATTATATCCAGAATTCTCATAAATATACATAAAATAATAGGGCAAAGTAATAGTCATCTACATGATAAATTAATAATTTTAGAATTTATTAAATTTATAGACTAAATATATAAAAGTGATTTAAAATAATTAAGCTAATAGAATTAAATTAAAATATTCCTATGTATATAAATTTGTACTAAGTATGACAAGAAAAAGACATAATTATGACACAATTTATTCATGTAATATAGCTATAATTAGTGTTGTTAGTGAAATTATTAAACATCATATAAATTTATAGAGGGGAGTTTAATATGAAAAAATTAAATTTAAAAATAGGGGTAATAGCTTCTTTGCTACTTATAGTAATGAATCCTACTGAATCAAGTGCTATGCATATTATGGAGGGTTTTTTGCCAGTTAAGTGGTCGATAATATGGTCTATACTATTTATACCATTTTTTATCATAGGTTTAAAATCCATAAATAAAATAGTAAAAGATCAACCAAAGAAAAAGTTATTATTAGCTTTATGTGGAGCGTTTGTGTTTGTATTATCAGCTTTAAAGATACCTTCGGTTACAGGAAGTTGCTCTCATCCTACTGGAGTAGGTCTAGGTGCAATATTATTTGGACCAAGTGTAATGACAGTACTAGGGGTTATAGTACTTTTATTCCAAGCGATATTATTAGCTCATGGAGGTATAACTACACTTGGAGCAAATGCCTTTTCAATGGCGATAGTAGGTCCTATAGTGTCATTTTTCACATTTAAGTTTTTTAAGAATAAGATAAACAAGAGTTGGGCAGTATTTATAGCCGCAACATTAGGTGATTTACTTACATATACTGTAACATCTTTACAATTAGCATTAGCATTTCCAGACGCCACAGGTGGAATTGCAAGCTCAGCAATTAAATTTTTAGGTGTATTTTTCTTCACTCAAATACCAATAGCAATTGCAGAAGGTATATTAACTACAATATTATACAATTTAATTGTACAAAATGAAGGTGAGGAGGTTGCATAATATGGATACAAAGGTTAATGACAGAAAAGCTAAAGGAGATAATAAACTTAACTGGATACTATTATTCTTAGCAATTATATTAATAATAATACCACTAGTACTTAATCCACATGCAGAATATGGTGGAGCAGATGGTCAGGCAGAAGAAGCTATAACAGAACTTTCTCCAAATTATGAACCATGGTTTACAAGTTTTTACGAACCTCCAAGTGGAGAAATAGAAAGTTTATTATTTTCGACACAAGCAGCATTGGGAGCAGGATTAATAGGATACTATCTAGGTAGTAAAAAGAAAAAACATTAGAATGGAAAGAGTTAGATTAAAGTAAAGTTATTATAACTTTATTTTAGTATAGCTCTTTTATTTTGTAATTATTTATAAAAACACCATAATATGATAATATATTAAAGAATTAATCTAAGATAAAATTAAAAAATATTAGGGGGGATTAACATTGAATGAATCACTTTTAGTTTTAATTTGTGATGATCAACAATCAGTACATGAGACAGTAGGAGAATATTTAAAGTTAAATGGAATCAATTACATATCAGCATATGATGGATTAGAAGCAATAGAAAAAAATAATATATATAATCCAGACCTAATATTATTAGATTTAATGATGCCTAAGATGTTTGGAGAAGAAGTTTGTAGGGAAATTAGGAAAACTAGTGATGTTCCAATAATTATGCTTAGTGCAAAAGATGAGACTATTGATAGAATATTAGGATTAGAGCTTGGTGCAGATGACTATATTACTAAACCATTTTCACCAAGAGAAGTTGTAACTAGAATAAAAACTGTTTTAAGACGAATAACTCCAAATTCAAATAATGAAAAACATTATATTAAATATAAAGATTTAGAAATAAATTTAGATACACATGAAGTTAGTATAAATGGAGAATCTATTAAGATTACTCCTAAAGAAATGAAAATTTTATTTATGTTAGTATCTAGCCCAGGAAGTATATTTAACAGAGAACATATTTTATCTGAAGTTTGGGGATATGATTATTTTGGGGATACAAGAGTAGTAGATACGCAAATAAAAAGATTAAGAAAAAAGCTTCAAAGAGATGATATAACTTGGGAAATAAAGTCTGTTTATGGTGTTGGATATAAGATTGAGGCTGTATAATGGATATAAAATATTATGAATATATGTCGAATAAATTAGTAAGATTAATAATAACAACATTAATCTTAATGATACTATTTTGTAATTTTACTATGAGCCAATATTTTTTAAAAATAAAGCTTGGAGAAACAGAAGAAAGTTTGAGCAAAATAACGAAAAGATATGAGTATGGCAGATATAGTATAGATAAATTGGCAAGTATATATCCTATAAATAACTCAATTATGCAAGCTTATGATAAGTATGGAAACATAATTATTAGTGAAAGTAAATTCACATCAGATTTAGAATATAAATATTTAACCACGGATGAAGTGGATAAAGCACTTGAATCGTATAAAATCTCAGTTTTACATGGGAATTCAATAAAAGGAATTATAAAAGTAACTGGAATAAAAGGGGATATAATGATTGTAGGTGAACCCTTAAAAGATGAAAATGAAAATATTATAGGAACAATTTTTGTTTTAAAGTTTGCAAGGGAATTTAATAGGGTTATATTTGGTTTAAATACAGTTCTGAGTGTAAGTATGATTTTCATATTTATAGCTATAGTAATACCTATATACTTGGTAAGTAAAAAAGAATTCAGTAAAATGAAAAGTATGACGGAAATGGTAATGAAGATGTATGAAGGTGATTTTTCTGTTAGGTGTGACGTTGATGAAGATAATAAAACAGAACTATTATCTAGTGCACTTAATGATTTAGCAATTCGTTTAGAAAATAGTGAAGGACAATCAAAGTTATTAGAACAAACAAGAAGAGACTATGTAGCAAATGTAACTCATGAACTAAAAACACCTATAACTTCAATTAGAGCAATGGCAGAAATATTAAAAGATGGTAGTTTAGTAGATAAGATAGATAAGGATAAATACTATAGTATGATACTTAGAGAATCTGTAAGGATGGAATCATTAATAAAAGATATGTTGGAATTATCTAGATTACAATCAGGAAAAGCATCTTTAGAAAAAGCTAGAGTTAATTTAAAAGATACATTTTTACAAGTTATAGATGAGTTTAAAATTATATCTGAAGATCTAGATATAGATCTTATTATAGATATAAAATTTGATGAGTTACCTTATGTATATACTAATATTAATCGTATAGCACAGGTTTTAGTAATATTACTAGATAATGCATTTAAATATACTGCTGATAATGGAAGTGTAACATTAAGGGTGGTAAAAGAAGAACATTTTTTAAAGGTGAGTGTATGTGATACTGGAATAGGTGTAGAAGACGATGATATTCCATTTATTTTTGATAGATTTTATAAAGCAGATAAATCACATTCATCTGAAGGAACTGGAATTGGACTGTCGATTGCATGGGAAATAATGAAAAATTTAGATGAAAATATATACTATGAAACAACTGAAAAATATAAATCTATATTTAATTTTACAATACATTATGAATAAGATATAATATTAAAAATTAATTGATAATAGGAATACTATGTGATACCATCAAAGTATATCTAACCTTAAAGGATTAAATATCCCAAGAGAGAAGATTTTTTAACTGAATCGTACTGAGATGCATGAGGGTTAGTCCCGAATGAGAAGGCGATGGTATAAGACAGAATAATAATATCCCCTGCCTATATAGGTATGGGGATTTTTTTAGGGGGATTTATAGTGGATACTAGAATAGCATTAGTTGGTATAATAATAGAAGAAAAAGAGGCAATACCGAAGTTAAATGATATTATACACAACTACGAAAAATATATTGTTGGCAGGATGGGAATACCGTATAGAGAAAAAGGAATATCTATAATAAGTATAATAATTGATGCTACTAATGATATTATTAATTCATTATCAGGAAAATTAGGGATGATCAATGGAATTAATGTAAAAATTAACTATTCAAAGATAAGTAAGTAAATCCTATTTCATCTTAAACCATCACTTTTTGTAAAGTAGTCATATTTAAATCATATCAGAATCAGTTTATTTGACATATTATATAAACTGTATAAATTTAATAAAAAGGGGTATGGAGAAATGTGTGATGTAACAACAAAAAGTGTATATGATGTAAAATCAAGTGTAGCAACAGAATTTATAAATCATGAGGAAATATTAGAAACTATAGAGTATGCAGAGCAAAATAAAAATAACAAAGAATTAATAGAAGGAATTTTAGATAAAGCAAATAGATGTAATGGATTAACTCATAGGGAGGCAGCAGTACTTCTTTCCTGTGAAGATAAAGAATTAATTCAGAAAATGTTTAGCTTAGCAGAAGATATTAAAAAAAGATTTTATGGCAATAGGATAGTAATGTTTGCACCACTTTATCTTTCTAATTATTGTGTAAATGGGTGTGTTTACTGTCCATACCATTTAAAAAATAAAACTATAGCAAGAAAGAAACTTACACAAGATGAGATAAGAAGGGAAGTTATAGCTCTTCAAGACTTAGGTCATAAAAGATTAGCGTTAGAAGCGGGAGAAGATCCCAAAAATAATCCAATAGAGTACATATTAGAATGTATAGATACAATTTATAGTATAAAGCATAAAAATGGAGCAATACGTAGGGTTAATGTAAATATAGCAGCAACAACAGTTGAAAATTACAGAAAACTAAAAGATGCAGGAATTGGAACATATATATTATTCCAAGAAACATATAACAAAGAATCTTATGAGAGGCTTCATCCAACAGGACCTAAAAGTGATTATGCATATCATACAGAAGCGATGGATAGGGCCATGGAAGCTGGAATAGACGATGTAGGATTAGGTGTTTTATATGGGTTAAATACATATAAATACGACTTTGTAGGTATACTTATGCATGCAGAGCATTTAGAGGCTAAGTTTGGAGTTGGGCCTCACACGATAAGTGTACCAAGAATAAGACCTGCTGATGATATAAATCCAGATGATTTCCCTGATGGTGTACCTGATGATGTGTTCCAAAAGATAGTAGCAGTTCTTCGTATAGCTGTACCATATACAGGTATGATAGTGTCAACAAGAGAATCTCAAAAAACTAGGGAAAAGGTATTGCACTTAGGTGTCTCTCAAATTAGTGGAGCATCTAGTACTAGTGTAGGAGGATACGCTGATAGATTTGAAGGTAAGCATGAAAAAGAGAATACAGCTCAATTTGATGTAGATGATAACAGAACTTTAGATGAAGTTGTTAATTGGTTATTAGAAATGGGATATATACCAAGTTTTTGTACTGCCTGTTATAGAGAAGGAAGAACAGGTGATAGATTTATGAAACTTGTAAAATCAGGTCAAATAGCTAACTGTTGTCAGCCTAATGCATTAATGACATTAAAAGAATACTTAGAAGACTATGCATCTTTGGATACCAAAGAAAAAGGTGAATCGTTAATAGATAAAGAAGTAGAGAAGATTCCTAATGAAAAGGTAAAGAAAATAGTAAAAGAACATCTAAATGATTTAAAAGATGGGAAACGTGATTTTAGATTTTAATAATAAAAAAGCTATAAATAGTTTATATAAACTATTTATAGCTTTTTTATTATTAAAAGTGATAGTAAAAGTTATGTGAAATATTTTTTATGTTTATGCTATTTATAAATTAATGTATGGAAATAATTAAATTTATAGGGAGTATAAGTTTATATTGACTATAATATAATAGTTAACTATAATAAAAGTTATCATAGTTAACTATTATTAGTGGCAATTAATATATGGAGGTGAATATAATAAATGGATGTATTTGAAGATAAATCTAGAGAGTTATTAAGCGTCATAACACGGATTAATAAATTAACTCACCATGGATTTAGAAAAAGAACTATGCCTAATAGAGAATTTATGCTTTTAAAGGCAATAAATTGTTTAAAAGATCATAATAATTCCAATGGTCAATTTTTTAAAGGGGTAAAAGCATCGGACTTAAGTAAATATTCTATGATAACAAAACCAGCAATATCAAAGCTTATAAATACATTAGAAGAAAAAGGATTTGTTGAGAGAGTTGCAGATAAGTCAGATAGGAGAGTTGTTTATGTCAACTTAACAAATTCAGGTGAGGAAATACTTATTAAAGAAAATCAGATGTTTGAAGAATTTACTCAAAAAGTTGTTGAAAAAATGGGTGAAAAAGATACTGATGAAATGATACGTTTATTTAAAAAAATGTATGACAGTATTGTTGAAATAAAAAAGGAAAACCAAGAGTTAAAGGAGGATGAGTAAGTGAATAATTTAGTTAAGTATCTTAAAAAATCAACCCTATCTATAATATTTATTGTTACATTACTAGTAGGTCAAGCAGTATGTGAACTTTCGCTACCAGATTATACATCTAATATTGTAAATGTTGGTATACAACAGGGAGGTGTAGAAAATGCAGCTCCTAAAATAATAAGAAAAAGTGAATTAGATAAGATTATGATATTCTTAAATTCATCGGATAAGGGGACTGTATTAGATAATTATAAATTGTTAAGGAAAGATACATTATCAGATAGTGAGTTAAAAGAATATTCAATATTAGAAGAAGAAAATCTTTATGAGTTAAATACCACAGATAAAGATACTATAGATGAATTAAATAATATATTATCAAAACCTATATTAATAGTATCTGGAATTGAAAAAGGTGGAGATCAAGTTGATATTATGAAGAAGCAGTTAATGGCTAATCTTCCTCCACAGTCTCAAACTGAAGATATAGATTTATTTACAATATTATCATCAATACCTAAAGAAAATTTAGATAGTATTATAAATGAAATGGATAAAACATTTGATAATTTACCAGAAACGATGGTTGAACAAAGTGCTATAAACTATGTAAAAGGTGAATATGAGGCTATAGGTGTCAATATAGAAAAATTACAAAATAGCTATATAATAAGAACAGGACTAATAATGCTTGGAATAACGCTATTAAGTGTGATGGCATCGGTATTAGTTGGGTTATTGGGAGCAAAGGTTGCTGCAACATTAGGTAAAGACTTAAGAAGTTCTGTATTTAAAAAGGTTATGTCATTTTCAAATAAAGAAATAACAGAATTCTCAACTGCATCATTAATTACACGTAGTACAAATGATATACAACAAGTTCAAACTATGATGGTTATGTTTTTAAGAATTGTATTCTATGCCCCTATACTAGGATTAGGAGGAGTTTTAAAAGTATTACAAACTAATACATCAATGACATGGATAATAGGTGTAGGAGTAGCAGCTGTTTTAGTTTTAGTAATTATAATGTTCTTAGTTGTTATGCCTAGATTTAAAATATTACAAAGTTTAGTTGATAGAGTTAACTTAGTAAGTAGAGAAATACTTACAGGTCTTCCAGTAATAAGAGCATTTAGTACAGAGAAGTATGAAGAAAAGAGATTTGAAAAAGCTAATAAAGATTTAACTAAAGTTAATGTTTTTGTAAATAGAGTCATGTCATGTATGATGCCAGCAATGATGTTCATAATGAATGCTCTTACAGTTATAATTGTTTGGAATGGTGCACACAGTATAGACAGTGGAAGTATGCAAGTTGGAGACATGATGGCATTTATACAATATACAATGCAAATAGTAATGTCATTCTTAATGATATCAATGGTATCAGTTATGTTACCAAGAGCATTAGTATCACTTGATCGTATAGATAAAGTCATAAATACAGATCTTTCTATAAAAGATCCTAAAAAGGCAGTTGAATTTAACACTGAGAAAAAAGGTGTTGTTGAATTTAAAAATGTATCATTTAGATATCCTGATGCAGAAGAAGACATACTTACAAATATTAACTTTACTGCTAATCCAGGAGAAACTACTGCATTTATAGGAAGTACTGGTAGTGGTAAATCTACACTAATTAACTTAATACCTAGATTCTTTGATGTTACAGAAGGTGAAATATTAGTTGATGGTGTTAATATAAAAGATGTAACACAACATGATTTAAGAGAAAAAATAGGATATGTACCTCAAAAAGGGGTATTATTCTCAGGTACTATTGATTCAAATCTAAGATATGGCAAGAAAGATGCAACAGAAGAAGATATAATTAAGGCATCAAGGATAGCTCAAGCTACAGAATTTATAGATTCTAAGCCTGAAAAATATGATACAGAAATATCACAAGGTGGTAACAATGTATCTGGTGGTCAAAAGCAAAGACTTTCTATTGCAAGAGCTATAGCTAAAAATCCAGAGATATATATATTTGATGATAGTTTTTCAGCTCTAGATTTTAAAACGGATTCAAAACTTCGTAAAGCATTAAAGGAAGAAATTTCAGAAAGTACTATATTAATAGTTGCTCAAAGAATAAGTACTATATTACATGCTGAACAAATTGTAGTACTTGATGAAGGTAAAATAGTAGGTATAGGAACTCATAAAGAGCTTTTAAAAAATTGTGAAGTTTATAAACAAATAGCTTTATCACAACTGTCAAAGGAGGAGCTAGCTAATGAGTAATAATCAAAGACCAAGAAGAGGTCCTATGGGAGGACACGGTCCTATGAAAGTTCAAGGGGAAAAAGCTAAGGACTTTAAAGGAACTATGAAAACATTGATGGGATACTTAGGTAAATTTAAACTTTCTATAATTTTAGTTGTGATTTTTGCAATAGGTAGTGTATCTTTTTCTGTAGTTGGTCCTAAAATACTAGGGAAAGCTACAACTAAAATATATGAAGGATTAGTTGCTAAAGTTTCAGGTACAACGGGAGCAGGAATTGATTTTGATGCAATAGGTAGAATATTACTTATTTTAATTGCATTGTATATATTAAGTGCTATATTCTCATTTATACAAGGATTTGTTATGAGTGGAATATCTCAGAAAGTAGCATATAACTTAAGAAATGAATTATCAGAAAAAATAAATAGAATGCCTATGAAGTATTTTGATAGTAAAACTCATGGAGAAGTATTATCTAGAATAACTAATGATATAGATACTTTAAGTCAGAGTTTAAATCAAAGTATGACTCAATTGATAACATCAGTAACTACAATTATAGGTGTATTAATAATGATGTTATCTATAAGTTGGTTAATGACTGGCGTTACATTAATTATACTACCTATATCAATGATATTAATATCATTAATAATAAAAAGATCTCAAAAATACTTTAAAGCTCAACAAGAATATCTAGGACATGTGAATGGTCAAGTTGAAGAATTATATAGCGGTCATAACATAGTTAAAGTATTCAATGGTGAAGATGAGGCTATAAGGGAATTTGATAAATTAAACAATACTTTATATCAATCAGCATGGAAATCACAATTCTTATCAGGTATAATGCAACCATTAATGATGTTTGTAGGAAATTTAGGATATGTTGTTGTTGCAATACTTGGAGGATGGTTAGCAATAAGAAACACTATAGAAGTCGGTGACATCCAGTCGTTTATACAATATGTAAGAAATTTCACTCAACCGCTGTCACAAGTAGCTCAAGTTACTAATTTATTACAATCTACGGCAGCTGCTGCAGAAAGAGTATTTGAATTTTTAGATGAAGAAGAAGAAGATCAATTTGTAGAAAATGCAGTTAGTATTGAAGGGTTAGAAGGTAGAATTGATTTTGAACATGTTAGATTTGGATATAATCCTAATAAAGTAATAATAAAAGACTTTACAGCACATGTTAAGCCTGGACAAAAAATAGCTATAGTAGGTCCTACAGGAGCTGGTAAAACAACTATAGTAAAATTACTTATGAGATTCTATGATGTTAACTCTGGTGCAATACTAATTGATAATCATAATGTAAAAGATTTCAATAGAAGTGAATTGAGACAATTATTTGGTATGGTTTTACAAGATACATGGTTATTTAATGGAAGTATAAAAGATAACATTAGATATGGTAAATTAGATGCAACTGACGAGCAGGTTATAGAAGCGGCAAAAGCTGCACATGTTCATCATTTTATAAAAACATTACCAGATGGATATAATATGGTATTAAATGAAGAAGCAAGCAATGTATCTCAAGGCCAAAAACAATTACTTACAATTGCTCGTGCAATACTTGCAGATCCTAAAATACTTATACTAGATGAAGCCACAAGTTCAGTAGATACTAGAACTGAAATATTAATTCAAAAAGCTATGGATAATCTTATGGAAAATAGAACTAGTTTTATAATTGCGCATAGATTATCTACTATAAAAAATGCGGATTTAATATTAGTTATGAATGAAGGAGATATAATAGAAATAGGAAATCATGAAACTTTAATTTCGAAAAATGGATTCTATGCAAATTTATATAACTCTCAATTTGAAAAAGATGAAGCTATATAATTTAATATTGATTAATTAAAGAATATAAATTAAAATAATATAAGCTTTACAATATAAATAAACATAACAGCTAAGAAGGTGAATAAATTTTTTACGTTTTAATAAAAGATTTATTCACCTTCTTTAATATATATTGAATTATTATATAAATCTAGTATACTAGTAATAAGAATTAAAAAAGTAGGAACTGATAGCGTTAAGGTTAGGGAGTGAATTTAGTTGATATTGTACGAAAGAAATGAAAAGGAAACCGGAAAAGAATATGCATATAGAGTATTAAAGGATAATATAATGTCTTTAGAATTAAAACCAGGCGAACTATTAAGTGAACTTGAGTTAGCTGAAAAATTAGATTTATCAAGAACTCCTATTAGAGAAGTTATAATGAAGTTGAAAAATGAACACTTAATAGAGGTTAAACCTCAATCTGGAACATATGTATCTTTAATAGATATGGACTTAATAGAAGAAGCGATATTTATGAGGTTTGCAGTAGAAGAAAAAGTTTTAAAATTAGCCTGTGAAGATTTCCCTAATAGCGTTATGTTAGAACTAGAAAAAAATGTTTTTGCTCAAGGGATAATAGCAGATATAGATGGTGGAGAAAATGAATTCCATAAGTTAGACACATGTTTCCATGAGTTACTATTTAAAGGTGTTAAAAAGGAGCATATTTGGCAGAGTATATTAAATATAAGCACACATTATAATAGATTAAGATTATTAACTCAGAAAAAGGATTCTAAAAGATCTGTAGTTGAACAACATGAAGAGTTTTTAAATGTAATAAAGAATAAAGATAAAGATAGAGTAGACTCTTTGATAGATGAGCATATGAAGTTCTCTATGAAAAGTTGGGACTACATAAGAAAATATGATGGGGAAATGTCTAAATATTTTAAATAAAATTTAAATAAGAAGTTGGATTATTTTGTATATAATTTGATTTCTTATTTTTTTCATATAGATCTTGTATACAAATTATTAATTTATAATAATTTAATAAAAAAATAACAAAAAAATATTGAAAAAATAATGTTGTGATGTATAATAATACTATATTGGTATACAAGAAAAAGCTTTCATAAAAATAATGTAAGAACTTATTCATTTATAAATAAGGGCAATATTATTTTTAGATTATGGAAAATACTTTAAAATCAACGGATATCATAAATTTTTATTAAAATATATTTTAGAAAATAAAAAGTATATTTTTTTATAAAAAAATTGGTATACAAGATAAATAGAGGGGGTTCTATGTTAGAAAAAATAAAAGATGAAGGAATTGTAGCTGTTATTAGAGCTAACGACCATGAAGAAGCAATGGGATATATAATAGCATGCTTAAATGGAGGAATTAAAGCATTAGAACTTACTTATACAATACCTAATGTAGTGGAACTTATAACTGAAGTTAAATCTAAATATAAAAATGCATTAGTTGGTGTAGGTAGTGTGCTCAATAAAAAGATGGCTAAAGATGCTATTGAAGCAGGAGCTGAGTACGTAGTTAGTCCAGGGTTTTCTGATGAGGTTAATGATGTATGTAGAGAACTAGGAGTAATATACCTACCAGGTTGCATGACTGTTACTGAAATAATGAATGCATTAGAAAAAGGAAATAAAATGGTTAAGTTATTCCCTGGTGATATGTTTGGAGCGAAATATGTTAAATCACTAAAGGCTCCAATACCTCATGTTGAAATAATGCCAACTGGTGGAGTTAGTATAGATAATATAGATGAATGGTTTAAAATGGGGGTTTCTTGTGTTGGAGTTGGAAGTTCACTATTCAATGCAGGTAGCTTAGAAGATATAGAAAATTTAGCTAAGGAGTTTGTAAATAAAATTGAAAAGATTAGAAGTTAAAGATGACGGAAAAGTATTAGGATTTGGAGACGTTATGCTAAGGCTTACACCTTTTAATCATCAAAAAATAATACAAGCAAATTCTTTTGAAGCAACTTATTCTGGTGGAGAAGCAAATGTTATCTGTAGTTTAAGTATGTTTGATCATGATACTAAGTTTCTTACCAAAGTGCCAAACAATCCATTAGGTGAAAAAGTAATAAAGGATTTAAATTCTTTTGGAATATGTACAAAAGATGTTACAAAAGGTGAAGGAAGACTTGGTATATACTTCTTAGAACAAGGTAATGGACTTAGAAATTCTAAAGTGACTTATGACAGAAAGTATTCAGCAATATCACTTGCTAAAAAAGATGAATTTGAAATCGAAGAAATACTTAAAGATGTTAAGTTAGTACATATGTCGGGTATAAATCCTGCACTAAGTGAAGAACTTAAAGGTTTAACTCTAGAGATAGCTAAAGAAGCTAAAAAAAGAGATATAGTAGTATCTTATGATTCTAATTATAGATCAAAGCTATGGAGTCTTGAAGATGCTGGAAGGTTCATGTTAGATATACTTCCTTTTGTAGACATTGCATTTTTAGGAATATTAGATTTTAAAAATATACTAAAATATGAGATATCAGAATCTAAAAAGTTTGAAGATAGCTTAAGTGATTTATATAAGAAATTATTTGAAAAATATCCGAACTTACAATACGCTAGTTGCACTAAAAGAAAAGTAAACTCAGTAAGTAACAACTCTTTACAAGGATTTTTATTTGATGGAGAAAATTTAAGTAAGTCAAAGGTATATACTTTTGATATATTAGATAGAGTTGGAGGAGGAGATTCTTATACAGCAGGTATACTACATGGACTATTAAATAAAATGAAGAATGATGATGTAGTTGAATTTGCGACTTGTGCAAGCTCTTTAAAGCATAGTATACAAGGTGATATAAATTTAGTTTCACTAGAAGATGTTGAAACACTTATGAATTTAGGGATAGAAAATATAAAAAGATAAAATAAATATATTTTAAGGAGAATTATTTATATGAGTAAAGAATTAAGAAGTCTAAGCATGGATTGCTTAACTCAATCACAAAGAGAACATCATGAAAAAGTATTAAATAGCCCAGTAAAAATAATGCAAGTAGGAGAAGGAAACTTTTTAATGTCATTCTTTGACTGGATGGTAGATCAAGCTATAAAGAAAGGGAACTACAATGGTTCAATAGCATTAACTTGTCCTTTAAACTATGATGGAAAGATTAATACATTAAACTCTCAAGATAAACTATATACAGTGGTACAAAGAGGGTTTAAGGGAGATAATGAAATATTCGAACAAGATATAATATCTGTATTTTCAAAAGTATTCAATTATAATGTAGAATGGGATACTTTTATGAATATAGCAGAGCAAGAAAGCTTAGATGTAGTAATATCAAATACAACAGAAGCTGGACTTGCATATAAAAATGTTAGCTTAGAAAACGTTGCGACAGAAGGGTTATATCCAGGGAAACTAACAGCGTTCTTAATGCATAGATTTAATACATTAGGACATATTTCTAAGAAATTACTTATATTCCCTTGTGAATTGGTAGCAGAAAATGGGAGAGTATTAAAAGAATTTGTAGCAAAACATGCTGAAGATTTCGGAGCTTCAGAAGAATTTAAAGCTTGGGTTAATGAAAATTGTGTATTCTTAAATAACTTAGTTGATAGAATAGTTCCAGGTTATCCAAGAGAAGATTCTCAAGCTTATTTTGATAGATTTGGATATAAAGATGAAGCAATGTCTATGTGTGAGCCGTTCTTCTTATGGGCAATAGAAGGAAGTGAAGAATTAGATAAAATATTACCACTAAAAGAATCAGGGCTTAATGTTCAATGGTTAGAATCTTTACATGATACTCAACTATTAAAGGTAAGAATACTAAATGGATCACATACATTAATCACCCCTCAAAGTATATTAAAAGGATTTAACCAAGTTGATGAAGTTGTTGAAAATGAGCAAATGAAAGAATACTTAAATGAAACATTACAAAAAGAGATATTACCTTCATTAAAAAATAAAACTGGAAATAAAGAAGAATTTGCATCAACAGTTCTTGGAAGATTTAGAAATCCACATATAAAACATAAGTTAGAGTCTATATCTATGAACTCAGTATCTAAATTCCAAAATAGATTATGGCCAACCATAAAGTCATTTATAGAAGATAATAATAAATTTCCAGAAAATATGATGATAGGTTTAGCAGGGCTTTTAAGATTCTATCAAATAAGTAAGAGAGAAAATGGATATGTTGGATATGACTTTAATGGAAATGAATATAAAGTATTTGATACTCCAGAAGTATTAGAATTTATGGAGAATGCAAACTCCAAGTTTGAAGAAAAAAATGAAGAGTATGTAAGATATGTATTAAGTGAAGATAAACTTTGGGGAGAAGACTTAACTAAATATTTAAATATAGTGGAAGTTGTAACTGAAAAATTACAAGCAATGGAGAAGGAATATGAGCCAGTTCATTAAGATAAATAAGGAAGACGATGTAGTTGTATTATTAGCTGATGGTGTCCAAGGGGACATCATCAGCATAGAAGATAAAGAGATAAAATTATTACAAGATACACCAAAGGGACATAAGGTTGCAGTAAAAGAAATACATAAGGGGAATGATGTATTAAAATACGGATACAGTATAGGTAAGGCTAAAGAAGATATAAAAATTGGAGAGTGGATACACTCTCACAATATGGGTACAGGATTAGATGGAATACTAGATTATGAATTTAACAAAAATGATTTAAAATATGACAAAAAAAATGAAGACATCTACTTTAAAGGATATGTTCGTGAAAATGGAGATGTTGGAATTAGAAATGAAATATGGGTTATAAATACAGTAGGTTGTATAAATAAAACATGTGCATTGTTAGTTAAAGAAGGAAATAAACTTATAAATGATAAAGTTGATGGAGTGCACTATTTTGAACACCCACATGGATGCTCTCAATTAGGAAGCGATTTAGAAAATACAAGAAATATACTTGCAGGATTAGTTAATCATCCAAATGCAGCGGGAGTTTTAGTAGTAGGTCTTGGGTGTGAAAATAATACACTAGCAAGTTTTAAAGAAATCTTAGAGCCTATAAATCACAATAGAATAAAATTCTTAAATATACAGGATGTTGAAGATGAAATTGAGGAAGGAAAAAAGCTGATATCAGAGTTAGTTGACTATGCTTCTAAATTTAAAAGAGAAGATGTTCACATATCTAAATTAAAGATAGGTCTTAAGTGTGGAGGTTCAGATGCATTTTCAGGAATAACTGCTAATCCATTGTTAGGAAGACTATCAGATGAAATAGTTTCATTAGGAGGAACTTCTATACAAACTGAAGTACCTGAGATGTTTGGAGCTGAAACTATATTATTTGACAGAGCTGTTGATAAAAATGTATTTGATAAAAGTGTTGATTTAATAAATGACTTCAAAAGATACTTTATGAGATATGATCAAGTTATATATGAAAATCCATCTCCAGGTAATAAAAAGGGTGGAATAACAACATTAGAAGAAAAGTCATTAGGTTGTGTTCAAAAAGGTGGAAAAGCTATAGTAACAGATGTACTTGGATATGGTGAAAGAGCACAAAAAACAGGTCTTAATTTACTGTATGGTCCAGGGAATGATCAAGTTGCAGTTACAGTTCTAGCTGCTGCAGGAGCTCATATGGTATTGTTTACAACAGGTAGAGGAACTCCATTTGGAGGTTCAGTGCCAACACTAAAAATATCTACTAATACAGACTTATATAATAAGAAGAAGCACTGGATAGATTTTAATGCTGGTGAATTAATAGAAACAAAAGATACTCAATCTGTAGATGACTCATTCTTTAAGTTAATACTTGATACAGCATCAGGAGAGTACATAGCTAAAAATGAGCAATATGGATATAGAGAAATATCAATATTAAAAGATGGTGTAACTTTATAATAGGGGGAGTTAAATATGTTAAAAGAACTTACAAAAGTTAGAAAATTTATGGATGAAGACTTTTTATTACAAAATGAAACAGCTAAATACTTATATCATGAACATGCAAAGAATATGCCAATATTCGATTTTCATTGTCACTTAATACCAAGTGAAATAGCTGAAGACAAAAAGTATAATAATATAACAGAAATATGGTTATATGGTGACCACTATAAATGGAGAGCTATGAGAAGCTTTGGTATAGATGAAGAATATATAACTGGAAGTAAAAGTGATTTTGAAAAGTTTAAAGCATTTGCAACAGCTATGCCTTATTTAATAGGAAATCCTATATATCACTGGTCTCACTTAGAATTAAAAACATATTTTGGTGTAGAGGAAACATTAAGTGAAAAGAATGCAGAAGAGATATGGAATAGATGTAATGAAGTTATACAAAGTGATAACTTTAGTGCAAGAAGTATAATAAAAAAATCAAATGTTAAGTATATAGCAACTACCGATGATCCAGCAGATGACCTGAAATACCATATACAAATAGCAAAAGATGAAAGTTTTGACTGTGAAGTAAGACCGACATTAAGACCTGATAAAGCAGTTAAAATAGGTAATGAAGGATTTGCTGAATATATAAAAGTATTAGGTGTTACTGAAGATATTGAAATAACTAGCTATAAAGAGCTTATGAAAGTTTTAGAAAAGAGAATAGAGTTCTTCGTAGAAAATGGTTGTACAATAACTGACCATGCTATGGATAGGGTTTACTTTAAGAATACTAATGAAGAAGAAGTAAATGAAATATTTGTAAAAGCTATAAATGGAGAAGAATTAACTCAGGATGAAATAGAAAAATATGCTACTTTAACTATGGTTAATTTAGGTAGAATATATGCTAAACACAATATGGTTATGCAGTTACATATAGGAGCGTTAAGAAATAATAATACTAGAATGTATAAAAAATTAGGTCCAGATGTTGGATTCGATAGTATAGATGATGGTGAAGTAGCTCAGCCTTTATCTAGACTATTAGATACATTAGATGGAGAGGATAAACTTCCAAGAACGATATTATACTGTCTAAATCCAAAAGATAATGAAGTACTAGGAACTATGCTAGGTAATTTCCAAGGTGGAGGAATAGCAGGTAAAATACAATTCGGTTCTGGATGGTGGTTTAATGACCAAAAAGATGGAATGGAAAGACAGATGATGGCTTTATCCCAATTAGGCTTATTAAGTCAATTTGTAGGTATGCTTACAGATTCTCGTAGTTTCTTATCATATACAAGACATGAGTACTTCAGAAGGATCTTATGCAATTATATAGGCGGACTTGTTGAAAATGGAGAGTATCCAGCTGATATGGAAGTTCTAGGGGAAATTATAGAAAATATTTGTTACAATAATGCTGCTAAGTATTGTAAAGGTAATTAATAATTAAATATTCCTCTAATTTTATTTCAATAAAATTAGGGGAATTAATGAAAATTCAATTTTTTATTAAAAAAATATTATTTTTTTTTAATAAAAAATTGAAAATTTTAAGTTAATATGTTATATTATTAACATGATGAATTCTAGTATACTAGCATTCAAGTTGAAATATATATAGAGAAAGGTGGATATTAGATGAAAATAGGAAAACGTATTACTGCATTATTGCTAGCTGCAGCTATTGGAATTGTGGCTGTAGGATGCAATAAAGTAGATGGGGCAGAAAAAAAAGTTAAAGTAGTAAGAGTTGCGCATGGTCAAAATGAAGAACACCCTCAACATAAGGCGATGTTAGAATTTGAGAAATACGTAGAAGAGAAGACTAATGGGGAAATCGATGTACAAATATTCCCAAATGAATTACTAGGTGCTACATCTCAAGCTGTAGAGCTATCTCAAACTGGAGCTGTAGATTTAGTAATAGCAGGACTGGGAACATTAGAAGCATTTAATGAATGCTACACAGTTTTTAACTTACCTTACATAATGGATAGTACAGAGCATTATCATGCGGTAATGAATGATGAAGATATAATGAGCTCTGTATATGAATCAACAAGACAAAGTGGATTTGTAGGATTAACTTGGTTTGATGCGGGTGTAAGAAATATATATACAACTAAGAAAGCTATAATGGAACCAGATGACCTAAAAGGTCTAAAGATAAGAGTTCAAACAAGTCCTACAAATGTAAAAATGCTTCAAGCATTAGGAGCATCACCAACACCAATGTCATTTGGAGAAGTTTATACAGGATTACAACAAAATGTTATAGATGGTGCAGAAAATAATGAATTAGCATTAATTAATAATAAGCACGGAGAGGTTGCTAAACATTACTCTTACAACATGCATGCAATGTTACCAGATATATTAATCGCTAGTACAGATTTACTAGATAATAAATTAACTGAAGAACAAGCTAAAATTGTGATGGAAGCAGCAAGTTATGCAAATAAATTTGAAGTAGACTTATGGGAAGATGCTGCAGCAGAAGCAAAAGAAAAAGCAGAAGCTATGGGGGTTCAGTTCTATTACCCAGATATAAAACCATTCCAAGATAAAATGAAAAATTTACATGCTGAATATACTAAAGATGAGAATATGAAAGCTGTATATGATAAGATACGTGAAAAAGGAGATGAAATACTAGCTAAGAATGCGAGTGTGGAATCTGAGCAGGAATAATAAATATTAGTGAAATATATTATTAAAGGAGAATATAAATGGAAGCTCTTAGAAAAGGTTTAGATAAAATTTTAGAAGTTGTATGCTGTATATTACTATCGTTAATGACTATATTTGCTACATGGCAAGTTGCATCAAGATACATATTCAATAAGCCAAGTACTGTAACTGAAGAGTTAGTATTAATTTGCTTTGTATGGATGGGCTTATTAGGAGCTGCATATGTATTTGGAAAACAAGAACATATGCGTATGTCATTTTTAGTGGATAAGCTTTCTGAAAGAAATCAAACTAAGGTTAAGTTATTTTCAGAAATAGTTGTTATATTATTTGCTGCGTTAGTATTAGTATTTGGAGGTCTTAGAATGTCTCAGTTATCAATGGGGCAAACGTCTTCATCATTACAAATCCCAATGGGATATATATACCTTGCATTACCTTTATCAGGAATAGTAACAATAATATATAATATTTTAAATATATCAGATATTATCAAAGAACTATCAAGTGGAAAAGAAGTAAAGAATAAGAATACTAAAACGGCATAATTAAATTAGGGGAGGAAAGCCAATGGAACTAGCATTACAAACAGGATTAGCTTTAATAGCAATATTTCCAGTTTTATTATTAATAGGAATACCAATATCAGTTACAATAGGTATATCTTCAGTTGTATCTATACTAACAGCGTTACCTTGGGAAAATGCTGTATTTACAGCATCTCAACGTATATTTACAGGAATTAACTCATTTTCATTATTAGCAATACCATTTTTCGTATTAGCAGGGATAATAATGAATAATGGTGGTATAGCAATAAGATTAGTTAATTTTGCAACACTGCTATCAGGAAAATTACCAGGATCATTAGCTCATACAAATGTAGTTGGAAATATGTTATTTGGAGCGATAAGCGGTTCGGGAACAGCAGCAGCAGCGGCTATAGGTGGAACTATGGCTCCTCTTCAAGATGAAGCAGGATATGATACAGATTTCAGTGCTGCAGTTAATATAGCTTCTGCACCAACAGGTTTATTAATTCCTCCAAGTAACTCTTTAATAATATACTCACTAGTTAGCGGTGGTACATCAGTTGCCGCATTATTTATGGCAGGATATATACCGGGTATATTATGGGGATTAGGTGTAATGGTTGTTGCATTCTTTATAGCTAAGAAAAAGGGATATAAGACAAATGGTGAAAAAATAACTTTTGCACAAGGTTTAAAAATATTTTTAGATGCATTACCAAGTTTATCATTAATAGTAATAATAATAGGTGGTATAATAGGCGGAATATTCACAGCTACAGAAGGAGCTGCTATAGCAGTTGTTTATTCTTTAATGTTAGCGATGTTATTTTATAAATCTATAAAAATAAAAGATTTACCAAGAATATTATTAGAATCTATAAATATGACAGCTATGATAGTATTTTTAATAGGTGTATCTTCTATAATGTCATGGGTGTTAGCATTTACGAATGTTCCTACTTACATAACTAATTTAATATTAGGTGTATCAAACAACCCAATAGTAATATTATTAATAATGAATATATTACTATTAATAGTTGGTACTTTCATGGATTTAACTCCAGCTATATTAATATTTACTCCAATATTCTTACCTATAGCTCAAAATTTAGGTATGGATACAATACAGTTCGGTATAATGTTAGTATTTAACTTATGTATAGGTACAATAACACCACCTGTAGGGAATACTTTATTTGTTGGGTGTAGAGTAGCAAAAACTAAGATAGAAGGCGTAATAAAGAATATATTACCATTCTATGTTTCTATATTTGTTGTATTAATGTTAGTTACATTTATACCTCAAATAAGTTTATTCCTTCCAAAATTAATGGGAATGATAGAATAATATTTATTAAGATTTATAGAGAAACGGTAAACTCAAAAGAAGTAGAGTTTACCGTTTCTCTATAAAAAATAAATTTAGTTAGATAAAATAAAAACGCATAAAGTAGGGAAGATTATGAAAGAGAAAAAATTAGTTATTGGGGAGTTAGCGCTGATTATAGGATTAGTTTTTAATAGTTTTGCTAATACACTTATGGTTAAAAGTGGATTTGGAATATCATCCATATCATCAGTTCCATATACATTAAGCCTTGTATTTGATAAGATTACATATGGGAGTTGGAATTATATATTTCAGTGTACATTAATACTTATATTAGTTTTAATAACAAAAAAATTTAAAATAGGTTATATTGTTTCATTTTTTCTTGCAATAATATTTGGAAATATGATAGATTTTTGTAATATATTCATTATGCAGAGACTACCAAACGGATTACTTTATAATATAATTTATTTTATAGTGAGCTTTTCTATGCTTTCAGTAGGCATGTCTTTATTATTAAAGTGTAAAACGCCTGTTTTACCTATAGATACATTCACGAGAGACTTACCTGAAAATTTAAATATACCTTATAAAAAGGCCAAAACAGCATTTGACTTATCATGTCTTGCAGTAACTATAGTATTATCAATAGTATTTTTACAAAGATTTGAAGGTATAGGTATTGGTACTATTGTATGTGCTTTAATAACTGGGAAAGTGGTTTCTAATGTGAATAGTTATGTAGATAAAAATTACTATTTTCAACCAATATTTATCAATCGAAAAGATAGAGAGGTAAATAATGAGGTTGTAAGTCAAGATATAAATTAATATAGAGATTAAAGAGTATATATTATTATAAAAATTTATTAAATTAATGCTGTATTTTATTTAATAAGTTATTTATTTTTATATGTACTCTTTTTTTATATAATGTAATTATTAGATATATAATAAATAAAAAGAATAAGGTGATAATATGAAACTTATAGTAGATGGAGATGGGTGTCCTGTAATTGATATATGTATAAGAGTAACAAAAAGCTTTGGAAAGGATATTCTTATAATATGTGACACATCTCATAATTTATCAAGATATGACGTAGAGACAATAGTAGTATCAAAAGGAAATGATGCAGCTGATTTTATAATTATAAATAAAGTGGATAAGGGGGACATCGTAGTCACACAAGATTATGGTCTTGCAGCAATGGTACTATCTAAGGGGGCAAGTGCTATAAATCAAAATGGACTAATATATAGCAATAATAATATAGACCAACTACTTTTTACTAGGCATATATCGAAAAAAGTAAGAAAAAGTGGGGGAAGAACAAAAGGTCCTAAAAAAAGAACGAAAGCAGATAATGAAAAATTTGAGATAGAATTAATTAATTTATTAAAAAGTAAAGGATATAAAATTAAGTATAAGTAATAATAATAAAGAATTTATTTAAAAGGAGAAAAAGGGAATGTTGGGTACACAAAGAGATATTGATAGCATTATATTTGATTTAGATGGCACATTGTGGGATGCAACTAAAGAAATTGCAAACTCATGGAGCGAGGTACTAATTAAAAATAGAAATATAATAAAAGAAATAACAGAAGATGAATTAAAAGGATATATGGGACTTAGATTAGAAGATATTGCTGAAAAAATGTTACCTGATGTAGATAAAGAAGAACGTGAAAAACTTATAAAAGAATGTGGTAAATATGAAAATGTATACTTAAAAAAATATGGAGCTAAGTTGTATGATAAGATAGAAGAAACCTTAGATAGGTTATATAAAAAATATAAACTATTTATAGTTAGCAATTGTCAGGATGGATACATAGAAACTTTTTTAGAGTATAACAGTTTTTGCAAGTACTTTAAGGATTTTGAATGCCCAGGAAGAACTAATTTACCTAAGTCAGAAAATATAAAGCTTATAGTAAATAGAAATAATTTGAAAAATCCTATTTATGTTGGAGATACTCATATGGATGGTGAAGCAGCAAGAAAAGCAGGAGTTAGATTTATATTTGCTAGATATGGATTTGGTAGTACAAAAGAGTATAATCATGTAATCGATAGTTTTTCAGAACTATTATATTTATAAAAATGCTGATATAGATTATTTTCTATATCAGCATTTTTATTTAATCAAATTATATTTTGTCCATGAAATAGTATGCTTTTGGATAAAATATAATTAAATTGACAATTGGAGGTATTAAATATGAAAGCTTTATTTGAAAATGAAAAATTAAAGATTCATTATTTTAAAGAATGCAATAATGAAAAAAGTAAAACATATTTGTTTAGTATAGAGATAAAAGATTTTGATACACCTATATTAAATTTAGAGTATGATGAAAGTGAAGATATAGTAATAAGAACCTGGATTGATGAAAGAGATGAGAATATACCCAAAAGCCATGTTATATATAAGTTATTTTGTTTAATAGAGTTTGAAGTATGTGAAATAATAAAGTTTATGATAAAACACATTTAAATATTATTAAAGCTAAAAGGTTAGTTCGATTAAGAATATTTAAATTAACTTTTTAGCTTTTTATATGAGTATGTACATATAAAAAGTGTATACTATTTAATTTTAGTTTTAAATAAAAATTTAACGAAATGGGAAAATTGTCTATAAAATAATAAAAATGAAGAAATATGTTGCACTAATAAAATTAATATGTTACTCTAATTAATGTAAGAAAATAAGATAATAAGATTTTAGGAGGAGTACAGTGAAAAATATATGTGTCATAGGAAGTCTAAATATGGACTTAGTAGTAAAGGTAAATGATAGACCTAAGGGTGGTCAAACAGTGATTGGTGGAGATTTCAAAGAAGTTCCAGGTGGAAAAGGCGCTAATCAAGCTGTTGCTATGGCTAGACTTGGTGGAAAAGTAAATATGATAGGTAAAGTTGGAAGAGATGGATTTGGAGATACTTTACTAAATGCCTTAAAAAATGACAATGTAAACACTGAGTATATAAATAAAGAAGATATAGCAACTGGAGTAGCTATGATAACTGTAGATAAAAATGCTGAAAATTCTATAGTAGTAGCACCTGGAGCGAATTTTAAAGTAGATACAGATTATATTGATAAAAGCATAAATGGAATAAAGGATAGTGATATAGTTGTATTACAACTTGAAACTCCAATAGATACTATAAATTATGCGTTAAAAAAATCTAAGGAACTTGGAAAATATACAATATTAAATCCTGCACCAGCTGTTAAATTAGATGATGAAATAATAGCAAATGTAGATTTATTAACTCCAAATGAAACTGAATTAGAAATATTAAGTGGTGTAGAAATAAAAACTGAAGATGATATCAAAAAAGCTTCACAGATAATGATAGATAAAGGTGTAAAAGAACTTATAGTAACTTTGGGTTCTAAAGGAAGTTTATATATAAATAAAGAGTCATCTATGTTTAAGAAAGCATATAAAGTAAATGCTATAGATACTACTGCTGCAGGAGATAGTTATACTGGGGCATTAGCAGTTGCATTTGCTAATGGAAAAAATATAGAAGAAGCAATGGACTTTGCATCAAAGGTAGGAGCATTGAGTGTTCAAAAAGAAGGTGCACAAAGTTCATTACCAACATTATTAGACGTACAAAATTTTAGGGGGTAGAAGGATGAGAAAAACTAAACTTATAAATAGTGAAGTTTCATATACTATATCAAAAATGGGTCATACAGATAGTTTAACTATAGGTGATTGTGGATTACCTATACCAGACGGTGTAAAAAGAATAGACCTAGCTCTTAAGTATGGAGTACCATCATTCATAGAAACATTAGATACGGTTTTAGAAGAATTATGTGTAGAAGAAATTATAATAGCTGAAGAGATAGTTCAAAAAAATAGTTATATATATAATGAAATATTAAAAAGGTTTGAAAATATAAAAATTATAATGGTTAGCCATGAAGAATTTAAAAAAATTACTAAAGAAAGTAAGGCAGTAGTAAGAACTGGAGAATGTACTCCATATGCCAATATAATATTAAAATCAGGAGTTGTATTTTAAATGAAAAACCCTATTTTACAAATGAAAGACATAGTTAAGCAGTTCCCAGGTGTAAAAGCATTAGATGGAGTAAATTTAGAGCTTTATGAAGGTAAGGTAATGGCTCTTATGGGGGAAAATGGAGCAGGAAAATCGACACTTATGAAAATATTAAGTGGTGTATATAAAAAAGATGGTGGTCAAATTTTTTATAAAGGTGAAGAAACTGATATAAAAGGCCCAAAAGATGCAGGAGAAAAGGGAATAGCTATAATACATCAAGAACTTAATTTATTACCAGATTTAAGTATAGGAGAAAACATATTCTTAGGTCGTGAACCTCAAAAAGGTTTTGGAGTTGATTTTAAAAAACTTTATAGTGATGCTGATGAACTACTTAGTAAGTTAAATATGACTATTAGTTCAAGAGAGTTAGTAGGAAATCTAAGTATAGCAGAACAACAGATGGTAGAAATAGCTAAAGCATTATCATTAGATGCCAAGATTATAATAATGGATGAACCAACAGATGCTCTTACAGATAAAGAGACTAAAAGTTTATTTAATGTAATAAATGAATTAAAAAAAGAAGGCAAAGCATTAGTATATATATCACACAGATTAAAAGAAATATTTGAAATTTGTGATTATATAACTGTCTTAAGAGATGGGAAGTTTGTTGGAACAGAGGACTTAGATAATTTAGACGAAGATAAAATGATAGAAATGATGGTAGGTAGAAAGCTTACAGATCAATTTCCAAGATTAGAGACTAAAAAAGGGGATACAGTACTTAAGGTTGAAAATCTTTGCAATGAATATATAGAAAATATATCATTTGAGGTTAAGGCTGGGGAGATTTTAGGAATATCAGGTCTTATGGGGGCAGGAAGAACGGAATTAGCAAAAACTATATATGGTCACTTAAAAAAAACTAATGGAAAAATATATATGAAAAATAAAGAAATAAATAATAAGTCTGCAAAAGATGGATTAAGAAATAGAATAGCATATGTATCTGAAGATAGAAAAGGTGATGGATTAATATTAGATTTATCAGTAAGAGAAAATATGGCTATATCATCTTTAAATAGAATGTCAACATTATTTAGAATTGATAAGAAAAAAGAACTTGAAAGAGTTAATGATTATATAGGAAGAATGAGAATAAAAACTCCAAGTGAGAATCAATTAATAAAAAACTTAAGTGGAGGAAATCAGCAAAAAATAGCAATAGCTAAGGCGCTTATGACTCATCCTGATGTTCTTATACTTGATGAACCTACTCGTGGAGTAGATGTAGGAGCTAAGAAAGAGATATATGATCTTATAAATGAATTTAAGAGTCAAGGGAAAGCAGTGATAATGATATCTTCTGAGATGCCAGAAATATTAGGACTAAGCGATAGAATACTTGTTCTAAGCCAAGGTAGAATAACAGGAGAATTTGATATACAATCTGCAACTCAAGAATCAATATTAAAATGTGCAGTTGAAGCTAAGGAGGCATAAAGTGGATATATCATCAAGAGCAGAAAGCAAAAATATAAATGTAAAAGAATTATTAGTTAAATATAAAAGTTTATTAGGATTAGTGTTACTAATAGCTATAGTATCAGTACTTAATCCTTCATTTTTAAGTCCAAAGAATATAATGAATATTCTTAGACAAACATCGGTAAATGCTGTAATAGCAGCAGGTATGACATTTGTTATATTAACAGGAGGAATAGATCTATCAGTAGGATCTATACTAGGTATAAGTGGAGCAGTGTGTGCTAGTCTTTTAGTTTCCGGACAAAATGCAATTATATCAGTAATTTCAGCACTATTAGTAGGTTCAATAGTAGGATTTTTAAATGGATTTATAATATCAAAAGGAAAATTGCAGCCATTTATAGCAACACTTGCTACTATGACAGTTCTAAAAGGTCTAACATTAGTTTATACAAATGGAAATCCTATAACATTAGGAAGTAATGAACTAGCTATGTCATTTGGAAAAATAGGTGGAGGTACAATTCTAGGAATACCTACTCCAGCTATGATAATGATAGTAGTATTTATGGTATGCTATTATATACTTCATAATACAAAAATGGGTAGATACACATATGCATTAGGTTCGAATGAAGAAGCTACTAAATTATCAGGTCTTAATACTGATAAGATAAAAATATGGGTATATACAATAAGTGGTATACTAGCATCTGTAGCAGGTGTAATAATAACTTCTAGATTATATTCAGCTCAACCAACAGCTGGATCAGGATATGAACTTGATGCTATAGCAGCAGTAGTTTTAGGCGGTACTAGTCTAAATGGTGGTAAAGGTAAAATAACAGGAACAATAATAGGTGCGCTAATAATAGGGGTGTTAAGTAATGCTCTAAATATATTAGACGTATCATCATATTATCAAACAATGGTAAAAGGTGCAGTTATATTATTAGCAGTACTTTTAGATAGAAAAAGCAATTAAGAAAGGAAATCTAAAATGAAAAAGATTCTTTCTATAATATTAACAGTTATAATGAGTGCCATGACTTTAGTTGGATGTCAAAAAACTGAAGTAAGTGGAGTGAAAAAGATAGGATTTATAGTATCGACTTTAAATAATCCATTCTTTGTAGACTTAAAAAATGGTATAGAGAAAAGAGCAATGGATCTGGGGTATGAAGTTGTTGTTTTAGACTCTCAAAATGATCCAGCTAAAGAAGTATCAAATATGGAAGATTTAACAGTAAAAAACGTAGATATTGTTCTTTTAAATCCAGTTGACTCAGATTCAGCAGTAGCATCAGTTATGATAGCTAACAACTATGATTTACCAGTAGTTACCGTGGATAGAGCAGCTAATGGTGGAGAGGTAGTAACTCATATTGCATCGGATAACGCAGTAGGAGGGGCTATGGCAGCGCAGTACTTGATAGATCAATTAGGTGGAGAAGGTAATATAGTTGAACTTGAAGGAACTGCTGGTTCATCGGCCGCTAGAGATAGAGGGCAAGGATTTGATGATAAAATATCAGAAAGTAATATGAAGATAATAGCTAAACAAATAGCTGATTTTGATAGAACTCAAGGCCTTACAGTAATGGAAAATATACTTCAATCTAAGACAGATATAGATGCTGTATTTGCTCAAAATGATGAAATGGCATTAGGGGCACAAAAGGCATTAGAAGATATGGGAATGAAAGATGTTCTTATAGTTGGATTTGATGCAACAGATGATGCAGTAGAGTCTGTTAATAAAGGCAGTATGGCAGCTACAGTAGCTCAACAGCCATTATTGATAGGTGAAACAGCTGTAAATGCTATAGATAAGGTATTAAAAGGTGAGAGAGTAGACGATTTTATACCTGTAGAGTTAAAGTTAATAACTAAAAATTAAGTTAAAAGTAAACATAGATAAATTAACTGGGTAAATATCTAATTAATTTGTCTATGTTTTTTATTTATTAAATTAATAATTAATTTAATAAAGTATAGGTTATAATGGTATATATAATATATATTAAAGAAAGAGGTAAACAGAATGGCTTTAAATATAGTGGCAGTATGTGATGATGAAGAAAGTGTAAAAGCACTTACAGAAGCAGGTGAAAAACTAGGATGTTTAATACACTGTGAACTTCAAAAGGGCAATAAAATAAAAAATAAACTTTCAGATGAAAATATAAGAAATTCAAATGCAATTTTATTTTCGATAGATAAAAGTGTAGAAGAGATAGAGGAAATAGAAAGGTTTATAGATTATGAATATTATGAAGTAGAACCAAGATTCTTAATAGAAAACCCAGTAAATGTTATAAATGAAATATCTATTGATTTGAACTAAGTTATTACTTTAATAAGAAATACTATGTTAAATAAAATAGAGGTAGATATCAAACTTGATATTTACCTCTATTTTATTGATTATTCTTTTTATAGTTCTCTTCTAGGGATCTTAAATTTTATAGTTTCTTCAATTTCTTCAAGAGTTTTTAGATTCTTAGGATCTATAAACATACAAGTATAACCACCCTTGCCAGCTCTACCAGTTCTACCTATACGATGAACATAATCAGCTGCACTTTCAGGTATATCATAATTATATATATTATCAACACCACTAATGTCAAGTCCTCTAGAAGCAACGTCTGTAGCTATTAAATATTGTATATCTGCATTTCTAAAAGACTTCATAATTCTTTCACGCTTTGACTGTTGTATATCACTATGTAGCTTAGCACAGTTGTATCCATTTCTAGCCATAGCTTCCTCTAATGCATCCACTCTTCTTTTAGTTCTACAGAAAATTATTGCCATAAATGGATTATCTTCATTTAAAACTTTAAACAAAGATTCCTGCTTCCATCTATCTGTAGTTTCTACAACTTCTTGCTTTATACTATCAAGAGTTATCTCGGTTTTCTTAACAGAAATCTCTATAGGATTAATCATATATCTATAAGCTAATTTCTTAACTTGAGAATTCATTGTAGCAGAGAAGCATAAAGTTTGACGATTTTTAGATGTCTTAGCAAGTATAGCTTCGACTTCATTTTTGAATCCCATTAAGAGCATTTGGTCAGCTTCATCCAATACAAATGTTTTAATATTACTTAAGTCAATAGTACCCCTATCTAAATGATCTAAAAGTCTTCCTGGTGTAGCTATAATTAAATGGATATTCTTCTTTAATTTATTTATTTGAGATCCAATATCTTTTCCGCCGTAAGCAGCAAGTATATTTATATTTTTTGCTTCATTTAATTTATTTGCTTCTTCACTTATCTGTATAGCAAGTTCTCTTGTAGGCGATAATATTAGAACTTGAGTTGTATTTAAATTAGTAGATATATTTTCAAATATAGGTAGTAGAAAAGCTAATGTTTTTCCTGTTCCAGTTTGAGCTTGAGCAATTACATCGTTACCATTTTTTATATATGGTATACTTTCTTCCTGTATAGGAGTAGGAGTATTTATACCATTTTTATTTAAAATATTTATTATATCATCCTTAATTCCTAAATCTTTAAATTTCATCTTAATTACCTCTCATGTCAATTTATTTTAACTAATTTATAATATCATATTAGATTAATTAATACTATTTATATTATAACTATAAATAGTATTATAATATCATTATATTAACGATAAATTTTAGAATAGTATAAGTAAACAAATAAAAAATTAATATAAACTTAAATTTAATACTACTAAACTAAAAAGGTAGCTAATGTAAACATTGTAAAATTTACATTATGGTTAAAGTATTGAAATTACTAATATATAGAATGTGACATAAAATAAATGAAAAAACTTAATAAAAACACTTGAAAAAAATGGAACATTTTAATATAATTTTAAGTTTAGGAAAGTGATGTATACAAAGGCTATTTTATTCTATATAATTATATTAAATTAATAAGAAAGGATATGGGAATAATGGCCAGGCGGCAAGAATTAGAAAGAATATTACTAATAATCTTAGGCTCAGCAATACTTGCATTTGGAGTTTATAATTTTTATTATTTAAATAATATAACAGAAGGTGGAGTGTTAGGTATTTTACTACTGTTAAAGAATTTATATAATATTCAACCAGATGTAGCAAATATAATAATAGATCTATCACTTTTATTAATAGGATATAAATATTTTGGGAAGAAGTTCTTAATGTATTCTATATTTGCATCAATTAGTTTTTCTATTTTGTATGATATATTTGAGTCTATAGGACCTATATTACCTCATACAAATATGCTTGTATCAACAATATTTGCAGGATTGAGTGTAGGTATAGGAGCAGGTTTAATAGTCACGACCGGATGTGCAGCTGGAGGTGATGATGCTTTAGCATTAGTTATTTCTAAGAATACATCTTTAAATATAGGTAGAGTATATATGTTAGGTGATTGTGCTATTTTGTTATTATCACTATCATATATGCCAATAGATAAAATACTTTACTCCTTAATTGCAGTTGCAATAAGTGGTAATATAATAGATTGTATATATAGTTATGTAAAAAATAGTAAATCAAATATAATGATAAAAAGCGAACTTTAAATAAGGTTCGCTTTTTATTATTAAGTAATATTAGAAAAATATTTGATAAATACCTAATAGCGCGATTAGTAAACCACTTACTAAGTCAGAGTATTCACCAACAAATCTAGATGCATATTTACGTCCTATAAAAAATCCTAGATAAATACTTACTAATGTGAAAATAAAAGTAAATAAGGTATTAAGTAAAATACTAATACCAGCAATGCTTGCAGCTATACCAACGCTTAGGTTATTTAAAGATAGTGCTATTGATAATGAAATACACTCTCTTAAATCAATATCACCAGAGTTGTCGGTATCAGCTTTAACTGGATTATCTAAAATTTCTGAATAACTTACTTTCTTACTTCTTAATAAATTTTTGATCTGATTTTTTTTATATTTTTTTATAAAGTCAAATATTACTTTTAATCCTAAAATTAGTAGAAGCAATCCTCCGATTATAGTTACAATCTTAGGCGAGATAAAATTAGTTATAACTTTTCCTAAAAACATTGATATAAATGTTCCTAAAGATGTTATAAAACTTATTAACAAGGATGCTATAATACTTACCTTTACTTTCTTTATTCCATAAGAAACACACACAGCTAGTGTATCTAAATTAGCAGATATAGAAAGTAAAAGAGCTGTCATATAGTTCATAGAAAAGTCCTCCTTGAGATACAAAAGTCTGTCTAATTCATAATATATATATTTTAAAAATTTGTGATTTAAGTTCAAATAAATATATTTATAAAATATTGTATATATATGAGAAAAAATATTTTAATTTGATAATAAAAATTATAAATACATGAAATATAAAATAAAAAAGTATTAAATATTTGTAGATAATTACAAGGATTTTGATGTTAAATAAAGAAACTATTCAATATATTGATAAAAATATAATTGTAAGGAGGTTAAAATATGGGGATATTCAAATTAAAGACTGAAGAGGATTGGAAGATAAATTATATAAAAGAATTTAATGAAATGAGAAAAAATTATGAGAAAAAATTGCAAAAAAAACAATTAGAAATAGATAATTTAAAATTAGAGATTGAAGAGTTAAAGTCAAATAGAGGGGGATTAAAACCAAAAGAAAAGCAAATTAGGGATTTAGATATAAGTAATATAAAAAAACTAAGAGAGGATGGATTGAGTTATAGAGAAATAGCTAAACAAACTAGTTGGAGCAAAGCTACTATATGTAGAGTGTTAAACGGATTTTATGATTAATAAATAAAAGCGCCTTATATTGAATATTTAAGGTGCTTTTATTTATTTTTCATAAATTTAAATGCTAAAGTAAGCTGTATAAATATAACTAAAAGAATTATAAAAAATAACGAACATGGAGGTATTGGGTATGATAATCCAATAGATTCATTATTATAATAACTTGACATATAAAAATTAAAAAATCCTAAACTTAAAATTGATATTACAGTGAAGATACACAGTAAAGATTTAAAAATGAATTTATTTTTCATTAATTCTCCTTTCATTTACTTAGTGATAATAATATAAATAATTTCTATAAATCTTCTTTTAATAATAAAATTTTACAAAATATTAATACTCAGTTATACTGTGAATATAAATAAAAAAAGAAGAATATATGTAGGTGATTTAAATTGAAATCTAGAGCAAATTATAAAGAGTATATATTGGATTCCATTTTTATTATATTTGTAGTCCAATTAGCTAGAATAAGCATAAAGTTTATTCTACTTAGTCAGCTTAATTTATCTCTAATTAACTTAATTATTACAAGTATAATATCATTTTTAATTGTTGGTACATTTTTTGTTCTAATATTTAAAGATAATGAAAAATTCAATCCATCAAGAATAAAGATTATTAATATGCTCAATAATCAAAGTAAACAAATTCGTATAATTATAGGAACTATATTTTTAATTTGTTTATTTTTGTCTATATACTTTAATGATGAATATGACATTTATAATATAGGGATATTAATTTTATCTATAATTATTATTCCTATTTTTGAAGAATTATTGTTTAGAGAATACATATGGAATTATTTAAGTAATTACACAAAAAATACATTAATAGTTTTTATCTGTATTACCGTAATTTATGCATTATATCAAGTAGGATATATAGATATAATAAAACAGTATATGCAAGTAACACACAGCCCTGGTTATGTAGTAGATTCAATAATGATAAGTACTACAAAAGGTTTAATTATGGGGAGTTTACTAGGTATTGCAAAGATAAAATTAAAGGATACATCTATATGTATGCTACTACATGGGATATTTAGTATATTTTTTTAATTAATTTATAAAATAAAATTCAGAAAATAAAAAATCTTAAATATTTACAAAAATACAATTAGTATTTATAATAAATATATTGAACTAACATTGAGGAGAAATATAACATGTTTATAGATGACAATGTAAATAAAGATAAAGTATATTTAAATTTAAATCAAAATGTTACTAGTCATTACGAAATAGAAGATTTTCGTGATTATAAGAGTGTAGATCAGTATTTAAAAGAATTAATAGAATATTATGATGAAATAAAGGTTGAAGAAAAAGAAAATAACTACACTTTAGAATCTTTATTAGATGAATTAGCGGCATTTGAAGATGAAATGAGTAATAATAACTTTGAATTACTAATGAGTGAAATGAATGAAATATAAAAAAATGGTTATTAATTTTAACTTTAAAATTAATAACCATTTTTTATTTTTATGTAATTTTAAAATTAATGATTTAAGTCAACTTTATTATTTAAAAATAAATTGATTACAGATCCTCCAACTAAAGACGGGAATATTGATGAAGCTAAACATATTTTTAAATTTAAGATGTTTACATTTCCTTGAAAATTTAGGGTATATAATATTGCAAATAAAATATATACACTTAAATAGTGTGATATTTTAAATTTTATTTTCATATATCATCTCAACTCCTTTTATATTAGATACGATTAAATAAGTATATTTAATATAATTATAAATTAAAATTATGTATTAGGCAAATGTTTTCAATATTAAAAATAAATTATATAAATATATCAATTTTATAACAAAAAAATATTAATACATATAAATAAACTGTGAATATTGACAATGTAAAAATATAAACTACAATTATATCAATATTAAAAACTGAGGAGATGAAAATATGAAGATGATTAGAAGAATATTTGTAGAACAACTTTATAGCTTTTTTTATTTATTATTCTGGGGCTTTTATTTTAGCGCTAGCTATTTTTTCTGCAAAACTAAATTTTTTCTAATGGGTTCATATATTCTATAAATATCAATTAAATTATAATTTTTTAATTAATTTAGAATATTCAAAAAGAGCTCATTTGAGCTCTTTTTTTATAAAAAATAATAAAAGGAGTTGAGTAAATGGACTTGTTAGATGATTATAGATTAGAAATAAATAGAATTGACAGAGAAATTACTAAACTTTTTGAACAAAGAATGAATATATCTAAAAAGATTGCTAATTACAAAATAAATAATAATTTAGAAATATATCAAAAAGATAGAGAAGAAAAAGTTATAGATAAAAATATATATTATTTAGAGAAAAAAGAGTATGCTCCATTGTTAAGAAGTTTCTATATAAATTTAATGTACTTAAGTAGATTAATACAAAATGAAGAATTGAATAAAATTAGTTTAAGGGAAATATTGAAAGACAATAAAAAATATTTTGATGTAAGAGTTGGGTATCAAGGTGTTGAAGGTTCTTTTAGTGAGGAAGCGATGTATAAACATTTTGATAGAATAAAGTACTCAAAAAGCTATGATAAATTTGAAGATGTATTTTTAGGGTTAAAAAATAACGAGGTTGACTATATTGTAGTACCTATTGAAAACTCATCAACTGGTGGTATATCCAAAGTTTATGATTTATTAAATCAGTATAAATGTTATATAGTAGGAGAGGAATCTATAAAGATAAGTCAACATCTTTTAGGTATTAATGGAGCTAAATTAAGTGATATACAAGAAGTATATTCACATCAACAAGGCTTTGAACAAAGTAATAAAAGTTTACAAAAGTATAAAAATTTAAAACTAATACCATATCTAAATACAGCTATATCTGCTAAGTTAGTTTCAGATTTAAATGATAAAACAAAAGGTGCAATAGCATCAGAGAGAGCAGCTAAAATATATAACTTAGATATCATAGAAAGAAATATAAATGATATTGAAGATAACTATACAAAGTTTGCGATTATAGGAAACAATTTAGAAGTTAACCATGAATGTAATAAATCAAGTGTAGTTTTTTCAATAGAGCATGAAGCAGGAAGTTTATATAATTTGTTAAGATACTTTGATGAGTATAAAATAAATTTAACTAAGATAGAATCTAGGCCAAATAAGCATATACCTTGGAGATATTTATTTTATGTTGATTTTGAAGGAAATATAGATGATAAAATGATCAAAGATGGTATAAAAATTATAGAAAGTGAAAGTAAATATTTTAAGTTTTTAGGAAGTTATAAAAAATGTGATATAAAAAATTAAATTTAAAAGGAGGTAGTTTTATGATTATAGTAATGAGTCAAGGATGTACAAAAGAAGAAGTAAGAGAAATTATTAATCATGTAGAGTCTAAGGGTGTTAAAACTAATGTTTCAGAGGGAGACTCAAAGTGTATTATAGGTCTTATTGGAGATACTACAGTAATTGATCCAGGTGAAATTTTATCATATAGATATGTAGATAGAATACTTAAGGTTCAGGAACCATTTAAAAAAGCAAATAGACTATTTAAACCAGAAGACACTATTGTAGATGTATTAGGTAGTAAGGTAGGTGGTACAAACTTAGGTATAATGGCCGGACCTTGTTCAGTAGAGTCAGGAGAACAAATAATTGAAATTGCTAAAAGTGTAAAATTATCTGGGGCTAATTTTTTAAGAGGTGGAGCATTTAAGCCGAGAACATCACCATATAGTTTTCAAGGAATGGAGTTAGAAGGGTTAGAACTTTTAAAGTTAGCTAAAAAGGAAACTGGACTTCCTATAGTTACAGAATTAATGTCTACTAATTATATAGATAAATTTGTAGAAGATGTAGATGTAATACAGATTGGTGCTAGAAATATGCAAAATTTTGATCTATTAAAGCAAGTTGGTAGAACTAAAAAGCCAGTTCTATTAAAAAGAGGATTGTCAGCAACCATAGAAGAATGGCTTATGAGTGCAGAATATATCATGGCAGGCGGTAATGAAAATGTAATTTTATGTGAAAGAGGAATTAGAACATTTGAAACATATACAAGAAATACATTAGATTTAAGTGCAGTGCCAGTAGTAAAAAGATTATCTCATTTACCAGTTATAGTTGATCCAAGTCATGCATCAGGAGATTGGAGACTTGTTGAACCAATGGCTAAAGCAGCAATACTTGCAGGATGTGACGGTCTTATGATAGAAGTTCATAATAATCCACAACAAGCTTTATGTGATGGAAAACAGTCTATTAAACCTTCTAAATTTGATTCTTTAATGAAATCAGTTAAAGTCCTTGCACAGTTAGAAGGAAAAACTATATGAATATAGTTATAGTTGGCTTAGGTGTTATTGGAGGTTCTTTTGCAATGGCACTTAAAGAAGCTGGATATAATGATGTATATGGTATAGATATAAATGAGCAAACAATTATAAAAGCAAAAGAGATGAATATTATTAAAGATGGCAGTACAAAAGGCTCTAATTTAATAAGACATGCGGATTTAGTAATAATATCTATTTATCCAACATTAATTAAATCATTTATTGAAGAAAATAAATATAACTTTAAAAAGGGATCTATAATAACTGATACAACTGGTATAAAAGGAATGTTTATAGATGAAGTACTGAAGATGCTTCCTAAAGGTGTTGATTTTGTATTTGGCCATCCTATGGCTGGAAGAGAAAAAAAGGGGCTTGATTTTGCAAGTAGTAGCGTGTTTAAAGGTGCAAATTATATATTAATAAATGCAGATCATAACAATGAAGAAAATATAGAGATTGTAGAAAGTTTAATTTATTCTATAGGATTTAAAAATGTAAAAAAAGTAAGTGCAAGTTTCCACGATGAGATAATTTCATTCACATCTCAATTACCACATGCAATAGCCGTTGCACTAATAAATAGTGATGAAGAAGGAAGAGATACAGGGAGTTTTATAGGTGATAGCTATAGAGATTTAACTAGAATTGCTAATATTAATGAAGAGTTATGGTGTGAACTTTTTATGGGGAATAAAGATAACTTCCTTAACTCTATGAATAAATTTTTAGAAGAAATAAATAAAATAAAAATATGTGTAGAAAAAAATGATAATCAAAAATTAGTAGAATATTTTAAAAAGTCATCTATTCGAAGACAACAATTATAGCTTTAATTTATTTATAAAAAAAGGGGAAAACGTTAGATTATAGAATTATAACTATACTATAATTTTCATGGAGGTATATTATGAAAGATAAGGTATTAGAAGTTATTGAAAGAGTAAGACCGCTTCTTCAAAGAGATGGAGGAGATGTAGAACTAGTAGATGTAAATGAAGAAGGAGTAGTATTAGTTAGGTTAAAGGGTGCTTGTCAGGGATGTCCGGGTGCTACTATGACTATAAAAGCAGTTATAGAAAATTTACTAGTTAAAGAAGTACCTGAGGTAAGACAAGTGATTGGAATATAATATGATAATTAAAAAATGAGTATATCAAAAAATTTGATATACTCATTTTTATATTGACATATATATAAGTATAGTTACTTAAATATATAAGTATGAAAATAAGTACTACAGGAGGAAATTATGAATTGGATAGAGTATGGAAAGGATATAAATTTATTTAGTGATTTTATTAAAGATATAAAAATTATGAATAAAAGTGAAAAATATAGAGCAGTTAAGTTATTAATTAATTATTTTTCAAAAGAAAATATTTTGGATATAAGAAACCTACCAGATACTTATAAATCTAGAAGAGATATGTTACACGCACTCTTAGATGTATATCCACCTAAAGAAATTGATCCTGTATATCTAGAACTATTAGAGAGACTTTTAATAAGTGAATCAAAAGAAAAGTTAGTAACAAATATAGATGATATTGATGAAGTGGATAAAAATATAGGTATATTTAAAGGGGACATAACAACTATAAAATCTGATGCGATTGTAAATACAGCAAATAGCAAGCTTTTAGGATGTATGAAACCTCTACATGCATGCGTAGATAACTCAATACATTCATGTGCAGGTCCAAGATTAAGACTGGATTGTAATAAAATAATAGAGAAACAAGGTCATTTAGAATATATAGGATCTGCAAAAATTACTAGAGGCTATTGTTTACCATCTAAATTTGTAATACATACAGTTGGTCCAATTATACTCGATGAAACTCCAACAAAAGAGCAAGAAAAACAATTATCATCATGCTATATATCATGTCTTAATATAGTAAAAGAGATTGATATGATTAAGAATATAGTATTTTGTTGTATTTCAACTGGTGTATTTGGATACCCTAAGGAAGATGCTACTCTATTAGCAGTTAGAACGGTTAAGAAATGGTTAAAAGAAAATCCAGAAAAAGATTTGAAAGTGGTATTTAATGTATTTAAAGATAGTGATGAAGAAATATATAGACAAGCTTTATTAAATGATAATAAATTTGTGTATGAAAAGTAAATTATATAAAAGAGATCTATTTGAATATTTTCATATAGGTCTCTTTTATATAATTTATTATATTTTTATATTAAACTTTAACTAATTATACCTCTTCTAATAAATGCTTGTAGTAAATCTTTAAAAAGGCTAATATAATATATGACTAGGGTATATTAAAGGTTAAAAAATATATTAAGAAGGATGGATGAGATTGAAATTAATATGGTTAGCAGTGGCTATTATATTTGGGGTTGGAGAATTATTGACAACAAGCTTAACTTTGATTTGGTTCAGTATAGGAGCACTAGTAGTATTAGCTCTTAGTAAGATTGTAACTAACATAGTCGTGCAATTACTTATTTTTGCAGTAATATCTATATCTCTTTTGGTTTTAGCAACAAAGAAAATAGTTAAAAATGATAAAAATCACAAGTATGAAACAAATTTACAGGGAATTTTATCTAAAAAAGGAGTTGTAAAAGAAGAGATACTTCCATACAAAACAGGAATAGTTAGTATTGATGGAGAAGATTGGAGTGCTATTGGAATCAATAATGAAAAAATAGAACCTGGTTCAACTGTAGATATTGTAAAAATAGAGGGTGTAAAGTTAATTGTAAAACTTTCAGTTAATGAATAAATTCTAAGAGAAAAGGGAGAGTATATATGTTTAAAGTAATATTAATAATAGTTTTAATATTAGTAGTAGTTTTGATGAGTTTAAGGTATGTCAGAGTAATTAAGCAATCTAAAGTAGGTATAATTATGAGATTAGGTAAGTTTTTAAAAGTAGCTGATACAGGAGTTCACTTTTTAGTACCGTTTTTAGATAATATGGCATATATAATAGATTTAAGGGAAATTGTTATAGATTTTCCACCACAACCTGTTATAACAAAAGATAATGTAACTATGCAAATTGATACGGTAGTTTATTATCAAATAACAGATCCTGTGAGATATGTTTTTGAAATAGCAAATCCAATATCAGCAATTGAAAATTTAACAGCAACAACTTTAAGAAATATAATTGGTGAATTAGATTTAGATGAAACACTTACGTCTAGGGATTTAATTAATACAAAAATGAGATCAATATTAGATGAGGCAACTGATAAATGGGGAATTAAAGTAAATCGTGTTGAACTTAAAAATATAATGCCACCAGAAGATATCCAAGTGGCTATGGAAAAGCAAATGAGAGCAGAAAGAGAAAGAAGAGAATCAATATTACAGGCAGAAGGTAATAAAGCATCATCAATTCTACAGGCAGAAGGTGAGAAGCAATCAGCCATACTTAGAGCAGAGGCAAAGAAAGAAGCTATGATAAGAGAAGCAGAAGGTGAAAAAGAATCAGCTATATTAAAAGCACAGGGTGAAGCTGAATCAATAAGACAAATAGCCATAGCGAAGGCACAAGGAGAGGCTGAAATTATAATGAAAGTTCAAAAGGCTACAGCACAAGGGTTATTAGATGTATTTAAAGCAATGAAAGAATCTGATATAGATGACAATATGTTAGCATTAAAATCTATGGAAGCATTAGAAAAAGTAGCTAAAGGAGAAGCGACAAAAATTGTATTACCTTCAGATGCAGTTAATATTTTAGGAACTTTTAAAGGTATAAAAGAAGTTCTAAATAATGACAATGAAAAATAAGGATATATGCATGTAAATATATAAGCAAATAGAAAAAAGATTATATAAAAAATAATTAAAATAAGTAAAAAAAAAGGAAATTTATATCTTTAGGAGAATTAAAACATAATGCAGATGGCCCATTAAACAAAAAATTAGAGCATATCAATTAGTCATAGCAAAAAATTTATAAAATAACAGTAATATAAAAAGTTTTGAAAAAATTATTAAATAATTACAAATCAGTACAATTTTTTGTAAGATATAACATTTAAGAGGGGGGCGTTTTCAATTTCAGTTAAGTATGAAGCAATTATAAAAGAAGACAATATATTAAGTTTTAAGAGTGGGAATTCAGTCGACAGCTATAAATTTATGGGAAGTCATTTGGCAACTCATAAAGGTAAAAAGGGTGTATCTTTTATGGTATGGGCACCAAATGCAAAGAAAGTTTATGTAAGTGGTGAATTTAATAAATGGGAATTAGACACACATCAAATGATAAATCTGTATGATAGTGGAATCTGGAGTATATTTATTGAGGGATTAAAAGAAGGGGATAAATACAAATATAATGTAGTTGGATGTGATGGAATTAGTAGATTAAAGTCAGATCCATATGCAACATTTTCAGAACTAAGACCTAATACAGCATCCATTGTATATGATTTAGAAGACTATGAATGGTCAGATGAAAAATGGCAGCAAGATAAATCTAAAAAAATATGTGATCAAGAGCCTATGAATATATACGAAGTTAATTTAGGTTCATGGAAGAGAAAATGGGATGGCGATTTTTTTACATATGAAGAGCTTTATGAGATGATTGATTATGCAAAAGATATGGGATATACACACATAGAAATTATGCCAATAACAGAATTCCCATTAGATATGTCTTGGGGATATCAAACAGTTGGATACTACAGTCCTACAAGTAGACATGGAGAGCCAAATGGATTTAGAAAATTCGTTGAAAGATGTCATGAGAATCAACTAGGTATAATTTTAGATTTTGCATATAGCCATTTTTGTAGAGATGAGCATGGATTATATAAATTTGATGGATCTCCTCAATTTGAATATTCAGATCCAACAAAAGCAGATAATAATGGATGGGGAACAGCCCATTTTGATTTAGGTAAAGCTGAAGTAAATAGTTTCTTATTATCAAACGTATTGTATTGGTTTAAGGAATTTCATATAGATGGAATAAGAGTAGATGCAGTATCTAGTATGTTATATCTAGATTATGATGGGGGCGATTGGAAACCTAATAAGTATGGTGGAAGAGAAAACTTAGAAGCTATAGATTTTTTAAGAAAATTAAATGAAACTGCATATAAATATATTACAAATCCAATTATAATCGCCGAAGAATCTACAGCATGGCCTATGGTTACAGGACCAACATATAAAGGAGCATTAGGATTTACATATAAGTGGAATATGGGATGGATGAATGATACTCTAAAATACATGGAGATGGACCCTATATATAGAAAATATCACCATGATTTAATAACATTTTCATTCATGTATGCTTTTTCAGAGAATTTTATTTTACCATTATCTCATGATGAAGTTGTTCATGGGAAAAAATCTTTATTAGATAAGATGCCAGGAGATTCATGGCAAAAATTTGCTAATCTTAGGTTATTATATGCATATTATATGATTCATCCAGGAAAGAAACTGTTGTTCATGGGATCAGAGTTTGGTCAAGGATTAGAGTGGAGATATGCATATGGATTGGAATGGGAGTTATTAGAAAGAGAACCTCATAGCAAAATGAAGGACTATGTTAGAGATTTAAATCATATGTATAAAAATGATAAAGCTTTATATGAAATAGATAATGTTTATGATGGATTTGATTTTATAGATCCTCATAATAGTGATCAAAGTGTAATAACATTAATGAGAAAAGGAAAAGATGAGAAAGATTTTACAATAGCAGTAATTAACTTCACACCAGTAGTTTATTATGACTATAAGGTAGGAGTACCATTTAGTGGTGTGTATAAAGAAGTATTTAACTCAGATGACGATAAGTATTGGGGATCTAATCAGACTATGAGTGGAGTAGAAATATTCTCAAATAATGAAAAATGGCATAATAAAAATTATTGTATAAATATAAAAGTACCTCCATTAGGAGCGACTTTTATAAAGTTAAAGAAGTCTAGTAACAATGAAGAAGAGATTATCTTAGAAGAAAAAGAAACTAAACATATTAATTTAAAGGAAACAGTAGCAGAAATTAAAGCTGCTTTAGAATCAAGACCTAAAAAAAGTGAAATTGAAAAGAGAGAAAGTATAGAGATTCATAAAAAAGAAGTAAAAATAGATATGATGAAATTAAATAAAATAAAAAAATAAAAATTTTAAAATATATAAATATAAAGTTATCTAAGGGGGAGTCAAATTTAATGAATAAAGAAATGATAGCAATGATATTAGCTGGTGGGCAAGGTTCTAGACTTGGTGTGTTTACAAAGAGTATAGCAAAGCCTGCAGTATCATTTGGGGGAAAATATAGGATAATAGATTTTGTATTAAGCAACTGTTCAAATTCAGGTATAGATACAGTTGGAGTTTTAACACAATACAGACCATTAATACTAAATTCTCATATAGGTATGGGGAGTCATTGGGATTTAGATAGAATTAATGGTGGAGTATACATATTACAACCATATATGAATGAAAAAGAAGGCAACTGGTATGAAGGTACTGCTAATGCAATTTATCAAAATATGAACTTTATAGATGCATATAATCCAGAATATGTTCTTATATTATCAGGAGATCATATATATAAAATGGATTATAGTAAAATGTTAAGTTATCATAAGGAAAAAAATGCAAAGGCTACAATAGCTGTAATAGAGGTACCTTGGGACGAAGCATCTAGATTTGGTATAATGAATACAAAAGAAGATGGCCAAATATATGAATTTGAAGAAAAACCTCAAGAGCCAAAAAGTAATTTAGCTTCAATGGGAGTATATATATTTAACTGGAGTATATTAAGAGATTATTTTATAAAATCTGAAGAAAATAACCTTTGCTTTGATGATTTTGGAAAAAATATAATACCAATGATGTTAGAAGATCAAGAGCAAATGTATGCTTATCCATTTAAAGGATATTGGAGGGATGTTGGAACAATACAAAGTTTATGGGATGCAAATATGGATCTTATAAAATATCCTGATGCAATAGATTTAAATGACTCAAGATGGAGAATATATACAAATACGATGGCAAGCCCTCCACAATATATAGGAAAAGATGCTGATATACGTGAGGCTTTAATAGCAGATGGATGCTCAATATTAGGTGATGTAGAAAACTCAGTTCTTTCTCATGGTGTTCATATAGATGAAAATAGTACAGTAAAAGATTCTGTAATCATGCCTAATGTAAAAATAGGTAAAAACGTAATAATAGAAAAAGCTATGATTGGTGAAGGTGCAGTAATAGAAGATAATTCAATTATAAAAAATGATGAAGATGAAATTAATGTAGTTTCAGAATATGAAACTGTGAAGCCAAAGGAAGTATTACAAGGGGGAATATAATTATGAGAAATGAGTGTATGGGGTTAATAAATTTAGATAAAAAGGGATATCCAAGTGTAAGCAAACTTAGTTATGCTAGGCCGATAGCATCAATTCCAATAGCAGGAAGATATAGAGTTATAGATTTTACACTTTCTAATATGGTAAATTCAAGAATGACAAATGTAGGTATATACGCTAAAGAAAAATATAGGTCATTAACAGACCATTTAGGTAGTGGAAAAGATTGGGATTTGAGTAGGAAGACAGGGGGGCTGTGTATACTTAGTCCAGAAAATACAAAATATCAAAATCAATATGAGGGTAGAAGTGGAGATATATACACAATATTAGCAAACATAGATTATATAGAGAAAAGCGAAGAAGAGTACATATTAATATCACCAAGTTATATGCTTTGTAATATAAACTATGAAGATGTTATAGCACATCACAAAAAATCTAATAATGATATAACTGTAGTTTATAAAAATATAGATAATGCAAATAAAGATTTTAAAGGGTGCTTAACTTTAAACTTAGATAACAATGATAGAGTAATTAACATAGGAAGTAACTTAGGTACTTTCCCAAGAGCAAATATATTTATGGAAATGTATATAATGAGACGTAAAGATTTTATATCGTGCATATATGAAATAGTTAACCTAGGAACATACTCTTATTTCCAAGATTTTATAACACAAGAGATCAATAATATACAAGTTGGTGCATATGAATTTAAAGGGTACCTAAAGTGTATAAATTCAATACAAAGTTATTATGAATTAAGTAAAGATTTACTACTACCAGAAGTATCTAAAGAACTTCTTTACTCAAATAGAAAAATATTAACTAAAGAAAAAAATCAAGCACCTACAATTTATAAAGAAAATTCAAATGTAAAAAACTCATTTATAGCTACAGGTTGTGTTATAGATGGAATAGTAGAAAATAGTATTATATTTAGAAAAGTGCATGTAGGTAAAGATACAGTTATTAAAAATTCAGTAATAATGCAAAATTGTACCATAGAATCAGATGTAGTTTTAAATAATGTTATATTAGATAAGAATATTTCAATATCAGAGGGGAAAGAATTAAGAGGCGATGAAAATTACCCTATGGTTATAGAGAAAAATCTAAGTATATAAGGGGGAAATTTTGGATGAAAGTTTTTTATGTGACATCAGAGTGTTGGCCTTTTGTAAAGACTGGGGGATTAGGTGACGTATCTTATGCGTTACCTAAGGCTTTAAAAAAAGAAGGTGTTGATGTTAGAGTAATACTACCTAAATACTCAACTATACCAACATATTTAAAAGATAAATTAAGAGAAATAGCTGTATTTAATGTCCAAGTAGGATGGAGAAATCAATACTGTGGATTATTAGAAATGGAGTATGAAGGAATTAAATTTTACTTTATAGACAATGAATACTATTTTAAAAGAGATGGCGAGTTTGCATATCTTTATGGATATGGTGATGATGCCGAAAGATTTACATTCTTTAGTGAAGCTGTTCTTAAGGTTATGGAAAAAATAGATTTTTATCCAGATGTGATTCATATAAATGACTGGCATACAGGTATGATTCCTTTAATTTTAAAAGATAGATATAGTCACTTAGAGAAATATAGCAATATAAAAACTTTATATACAATTCATAACTTACAATATCAAGGTGTATTTGGTAAAGAAGTATTAGGTGATTTGCTTAATTTATCATATGAATACTATGATAATAAATCTGTAGAATACTACGGTGGTGTAAGTTTTATGAAAGCAGGTATAGTATTTGCAGATAAGGTAACTACTGTAAGTAAGACTTATGTAGATGAAATTCAAACAGAATTCTATGGAGAAGGTCTAGATGGATTATTAAGAGAAAATTCACATAAGCTAGAAGGTATATTAAATGGAATTGACTATGATTTAAATAATCCTATAACAGATCCTAATATTTTCTTTAAATATGATATTAACAGCTTAGAGAATAAAGTTAAGAATAAATTAGAATTACAAAAAATATTAGGTTTAGAAGTTAACCCAGATATTCCTCTAATAGGTATAGTATCTAGATTAGTATCACAAAAAGGATTTGACCTAATATCATATATTATGCCTGAATTAGTAAGAGAAGATCTACAACTAGTTGTATTAGGAACTGGAGAACATCAATATCAATCTATGTTTAATTATTATAGCTCTCGTTATTGCAAAAAGGTTTCAGCTAGAATAACTTTTGATAGTGGTTTAGCACAACAAATATATTCAGGTAGTGATATGTTCTTAATGCCTTCATTGTTTGAACCTTGTGGAATAGGTCAAATGATGGCTATGAGATATGGAACACTGCCTATAGTTAGAGAAACTGGAGGCCTTAAGGATACTGTAAGTCCATATAATAAGTATACTGGAGAAGGTAATGGATTTAGTTTCACAAATTATAATGCACATGAAATGCTTTACTGCATCCAAAAAGGGCTTGAGCTATATAAAGATAAAAATATATGGTATAACTTAGTTAAAAATGCAATGTATACAGATAATAGTTGGAAAAAATCAGCTCAAAAATATATAGAGGTATATCAGGGAATTCTCAATTAAAGGAGAGATTTGATGATCACAATTAGCAAAAGGAAATTTAAACAAAACTTTGAAAGTAAGATGTATAGTTTATATGCACAGCCTATAAATGAAGCTAGCGATGAACAGTTATTAAATGTTCTTGCTGGTGTTTTGAAAGATCTTATTGCTAAAAGATGGGTGGACACAAAAATTGACAAAGAGAAGGAAGTATATTATTTTTCAATTGAATTCTTATTAGGAAGACAGCTAAAATCGAATTTATTAAATTTAGGTGTAGAAAATAATATAAGAGAAGGACTTAAAGAGCTAGGTATTAACCTTGATGATTTAATAAAGTCAGAGGTAGATCCAGCTTTAGGAAATGGCGGACTAGGAAGACTAGCCGCTTGTTTCTTAGATTCTATGGCATCTGTAGGTATGAGCGGTCATGGATATGGGATAAGATATAAATATGGCTTATTTAAACAAAAATTTGTAAATGGTTGCCAGGTAGAAGTTCCTGATAATTGGTTAACTCAAGGAAATTATTTATGGGAAGTTGTTAGGCCAAATAAAGCTATATTAGTTAAGTTTGAAGGTGATGTTTACTTAGAAGAACATCATGGAAGTTTAAAAGTAATTCATAAAAATTATATTCCAGTTATGGCTATGCCTTACGATATACCTATAATCGGTTATGAAAATGACTGTGTAAACACACTTAGATTATGGAAGAGTGAGATACCAAGAAGGGATTTTGGTCAAACAACAGCAAATGCTAGAAACTATTCAGCAAGCTATGAAGAGGCATTAAATTATAAGTATTATACAGAAGAGATTTCTCAAGTTTTATATCCTAATGATTCTAATTATGCAGGTAGATTATTAAGATTAAAACAGGAATACTTTTTTGTAAGTGCAGGAATACAAGATATATACAGAAAGTATAAAAAGCATAAGTTTGATATACATGAGCTACCAAATAAAGTAGCTATTCACATAAATGATACTCATCCAGCATTATGCGTCCCAGAGCTTATGAGAATACTACTAGACATAGAAGGACTTTCATGGGATGAAGCATGGGATATAACTAGAAATACCATATCATATACAAATCATACTATAATGTCTGAAGCTATGGAAAAATGGCCAACAGAAATGGTAAAAAAATTGCTACCAAGAATATATATGATAATTGAAGAAATTGATAGAAGATACAATCTTTATTTAAATAGTAAATATCAAAATAAAGATAAAGTAAATAATATGAGTATCATAAATAATGGAATGGTTAATATGGCTAACTTATGTATTGTTTCTAGCTATAGTGTAAATGGGGTCGCTAAACTTCATACGAACTTATTAGAAAAAGAAGTATTAAAAGATTTTTATGAAGATGAGCCATATAAATTTAATAATAAGACTAATGGTATAGCTCATAGAAGATGGTTAATTAGTGCAAATCCCCAATTAAGTGGATTAATAACTGATTTGATTGGACCTGATTGGAAGACTGAGACATTTAAATTAAAAGAGTTAGAGCTATATAAAAATGATAATAATGTATTAGATAAATTAGATAATATAAAATATGATAATAAGGTTTTATTATCTAACTATATAAAGGAAAAATATAGTATTGATGTAGATCCAAATTCTATATTCGATGTTCAAGTAAAAAGGTTACATGCATATAAACGTCAATTACTGAATTTATTGAATATAATGACTTTATATCATAAGATATTAGAAAATCCTAATATGGATGTACAGCCAAGAACTTTCATATTTGGAGCAAAAGCAGCTCCAGGATATTATTTAGCGAAGTGCATAATAAAAACAATAAACTCAGTTGCAGACTTAATTAATAATGATATTAGAGTAAAAGATAAGCTTAAAGTAGTATTTATAGAGAACTATGGTGTTTCTCTAGCAGAGCTTATAATACCTGCAGCAAATGTAAGTGAACAAATTTCAACAACTACAAAAGAAGCATCAGGAACTAGTAATATGAAGTTTATGATGAATGGTGCACTAACTATGGCAACGTTAGATGGTGCAAATGTTGAAATATGTGAACTAGTTGGTAAAGAAAATATGTTTTTATTTGGTTTAACGGCTGAAGAAGTATTGAATTATAATAAAAATGGAGGATATTCATCTATAGATTTATATCATACAAATTTGAGACTAAAACAAGTTGTAGATGATTTAGTAAATGGATTTATACCTAACTTAGGTAAAGAAGGAAGAGAAGTTTATGACTCTTTAATAACATATAATGATGAATATTTTGTACTAAGGGATGCCAATGATTACGAAAGAGCACAAAGGGAACTAAGTGCTTTATATAAGAAAAAATATGATTGGAACAGAATGTCTTTAATTAATATAGCTAATTCCGGCGTATTTTCTAGTGATAGAACGATAAAAGAATATGGCGATGACATTTGGTTTAAAGGGTGTGAGAAGAATGAGAAAATGTATAAGTTATAATTCTTGGGATGAAGGGTTTAAGGCTCCGTTTGGAGCCTTGAATACTAAGAATGAAGCAATTATAAATGTTATTACAAATAAGGATATAGATGTATATAACATATCTTTAGTAATTTTAGGGGAACATGAAGATTTAACTAATTTTGTATATGATAGAATAGAATTAAAAGAAATACAAAATATAGGGAATGAAAAAACTTTTACTTGTAAAATAAGACCTTTTGAAAAAGCTGGTATATATTTCTATTATTTTGAGGTTGAAGGAAAAATAGATGGTAATAATCAAAAAGTATTTTACGGTAAGAGTAAAAATGATGGTAGAGCTTGTGAATATAAATATGAAAATATAAACAAATATCAAATAACAGTTCATGAAGATATAAAGGTTCCTAATTGGTATAAGGAAGGTATACTTTATCATATATTTGTAGATAGATTTAATAATGGAAATCGAAATGACAAACCAATAAATCCTAAGAAAAATTCATTTATATATGCAAATTGGGATGATACTCCGATGTATATAAAAGATAAAAATGGAGATATAGCTAGATGGGATTTTTATGGTGGTAACTTAAAAGGAATAATAAATAAATTAGGATATTTAAAGAAATTGGGTGTTAGTATTTTATACTTAAGCCCTATATTTGAATCTTCTAGTAATCATAAATATGATACAGGAAACTATAAAAAGATAGATCCGATGTTTGGAGATGAAGAAGTTTTTGCTGAACTTATAGAAAAAGCTAAAGAAAAAGGAATGTCTATAATATTGGATGGTGTATTTAATCATACAGGAGCTGATAGTAAGTACTTTAATCAATATGGTAATTATGATAGCATAGGGGCTTATCAATCACAGGATTCAGAATATTCATCTTGGTATCGATTTGAAGAATTTCCTAATAAATATGATTGCTGGTGGGGAATTAAATCACTGCCTAATATAAATGAATTATCGCCAAGTTATATGAACTACATAATGTATGATGAAGATAGCGTAATAAAAAAATGGACTAAAATGGGAGTCAAGGGATGGAGACTAGATGTAGCTGATGAACTTCCTAAAACTTTTTTAAGTGAATTAAGAAAAGAATTAAAATCAGTTGATAAGGATGCAATACTTACAGGTGAAGTATGGGAAGATGCATCAAATAAGATAAGTTACGGCAAGAGAATGAATTATTTCTCTGGTGACAAATTAGATTCTGTATTAGGTTATCCATTTAGAAAGAATATACTAGCCTTCTTAAAAGGAGAATGTACATCTTTAGAATTAAGAAATAACTATATGGAAATAAAAGAAAACTATCCAAGTGAACTATTTAAGTCCAATTTAAATTTATTAGGAACTCATGATGTTAAAAGGATAAAAACTGAGTTAAATTGTGATAAAGATATGGTAAAATTAGCAGTCATAACACAAATGACTTCTGAAGGTATTCCATATATATATTATGGTGATGAAGCTGGTCTTGAAGGAAACACAGATCCAGATAATAGAAGAACTTATCCATGGAAAAATGAAGATGAAGAGATGATAGATTTTTATAAAAATGCAATAAATACAAGAAAAAAATATAAAACACTTACATATGGAGAAACAAGCTTTATAGATACCAAGAATGACAATGTATTTGGATATTTAAGAGTAAATGATAATTTAAATAATGAAGATTTACTAATATTAATAAATAGAGATAATACTGTGCAAAATGTATCTTTAGATTTAAATGGTGATGTGCTAGAGGAAGTTTATATTAAATATATTCCTAAGAAGTATGGTGAAATAATAGAAAAAGAAGATGGTGGAGTTTTCAGTAAAGGATTATTCAATATACAAATTGACGAAAAATCTTTTAGAATATTTACACTAAGAAAACATATAGTAGAATAGAGAATAAAAGTGTATCAAGTTATTAATTTGATACACTTTTATTTATTTTAAAATGTAAGTTCTTCATCAGATATATTGGTAGAAGTACTTTCATTAGATTCATTAAATATTTGAGGTGATTCATAGTATTTTTTATCACTAGATTTATTATGATCGAGGAATTTAATTTCATTACCCAAGACCCAAGTTTTATATTTATAAGATCCTTCAGAAGTTTCGTATCTATCAGTTCTAATGGAACCTTCAATAGCTACTAGTTTACCTTTTTGTATATATTGAGCGCAAATTTCTGCTCTTTTGCCCCAAAATTCAATTCTAATAAAATCAGATTCAACTATACCAATTTTATTTTTATAATTTCTACTAACTGCTATTGTAAAACTTGTAACAGTATTATTTGATTCTCCGATAAAGTTTAATTCTGGATTATTTATAAGCCTACCGATTAGAGTAATATTATTCATTAAATCACCTCAAGATAAATTTTATTTTATTTTGATTTTAGACAAATAAATAATATTAAATACAAAAAATAATAAAAAAATTATAGATATAATAAAACATGAAATTTCTTTATTAAAAAGTTTTTACCAGTTCGCATTAAAAAGAATTGTAAAAATGGTGAATATTTTATAAAATAAAGCCAAAACTGATTTCGGGTTAATAAAATAATAAAAAAATCTCTATATCAAAGGTGATAATTAATTTTTTAATGTAATCTATATAAATATAATGTATAATTAAAATATAAGAAAATAAAAAGTTCGAATACGGGGGAATTAAGTATGAAAAAGAAATTAACATTGACGACTAAAATATTACTTGGATTGTTTTTAGGATTCGTGTTTGGTTTAGCACTTAGTAAAGTTCAAGATGGATTTATAAAGAATACACTTTTACTAGATGGAATTTTAAAAGTAGTAGGTACAGGATTTACATCAGCAATAAAAATGATGGTAGTACCATTAGTATTTGTATCTTTAGTATGTGGAACATCATCTATGGGTGATGTAAAAAGGTTAGGACGAATAGGTGGAAAAACTATGTTATTCTACTTAGGTACAACTGCAATAGCAATCATAATATCTTTAGTATTAGGTAGCTTATTAAAGCCTGGTATAGGATTAGATATGAGTAGTATGGTTACAGGAGAAGTTACAATAGGAGAATCTAAGTCACTGGTAGAGATAATATTAAATATAATACCAACAAATCCAATAGCATCGCTGGCTAATGGGGAAATGTTACAAGTGATATTTTTTGCAATGCTTTTAGGAATATCTATGAGTATATTAGGAAAAAAATCGGAACCAGTTAGAGTAGTGTTTGAAAGTGCAAATGAAATATGCATGAAGATGGTAGGTATAATAATGTTAGCAGCTCCATATGGTGTATTTGCCCTGGTATCTACTACATTTGCAACAGTAGGTACTGATGCTATATTTGCTCTATTAAAGTATATAGTAATAGTATTATTAGGTCTTTTAATACATGTAACATTTGTGTATGGAGGTCTATTTAAAATATTTACAAGACAAAAAATAAAACCATTTATAAGTAAATTTAGTGGTGTTGCAGCTATTACATTTTCAACAGCGTCAAGTAATGCATCTGTTCCAGCTAGTTTAGAAATAATGGAAGAATTAGGTGTTAGTAAAGGTGTAAGGTCATTTACTATACCTATGGGTGCTACAATAAATATGGATGGAACAGCTATAATGCAAGGTATAGCAGCATTGTTTATAGCGCAGATATACGGAATTGATTTAGGAATGAATGATATGATTACTATTGTACTTACTGCAACATTAGCATCTATAGGTACAGCAGGTGTACCCGGGGTTGGAATGATAATGTTATCAATGGTATTACAATCAGTAGGGTTACCTCTTGAGGGTATTGGATTGATAATGGGTGTAGAAAGAATAATAGATATGTTTAGAACGACTGTAAATGTTATGGGGGACAATATTTGTACATTAATAATAGCAAATAGCGAAAAGGAATTAGATTTAAAAACTTATAATAGTGAAGACGTTGTAGATAATTTAATATAAATAGGTTAGTAAATATTGATCGGCTAAAGTAAATAGGGTATCTCAACTTGAGATGCCCTATTTTAATATGATAATTATATCCAAATATAATTTGTACAATAAATTATTATTTAGTTATTATAACTAGATATCTTAGCATATAGATAATTATGGACAAAGTTATTTATATGTTAGGAGGATGAACATGCAAGATAAATATAAAGTGAAAGAGATTTTAAAGTTTGCAGGAACATATATATCGGTATGCATAGGTTCAGGGTTTGCAACAGGGCAAGAAATAATGCAATTTTTTTCTGCACATGGAGTACATAAAAGTATTTTTTCTACATTTATTTGTATGATTATAATGTGTTATTGTGGATCAAAGTTATTAGAAATAGGGAAAAGTATTAACTTGAAGTCATCTAATGATATATTCACATATTTATGGGGAGAATCTATTGGAAATTTATTTAAAATGTTTATGCCAGTATTTTTTCTTTGTAGCTTTATAGTGATGGTCTCTGGAGCAGGTGCATCAATAAGTCAATATTATGGCATAGATAGAAATATTGGAAGTACACTTATGGCTGTCTTATCTTTAGTATCGGTATTAATGGGTATAAAAAGAGTTGTAGATATTTTAGGAAATGTTGGACCTATAATCGTAATAGTGTCATTAGCAGTTGGAATTATAACTGTATCGAGAAATTATTCAAGCTTCATCAATAGTGAAAATATAGTTTCAGCACTCAATGTAACTAAGGCAGTAGATAATTGGCACCTTACAGGTATACTATATAGTGGTCTTAATATAATAATGGTTACGACATTTTTAGTAAGTGTAGGACAAACATCTACTAATAAAATTAATTGTAGATGGGGTGGTATTTTAGGTGGGTTAGCTTTTATGTTGGCTTGTTTAGTTATTAATTTAGGGATATTATCAGATATCGAAAATATATGTTTAAATGAAATTCCCACTTTATATATGGCTAAAAAAATAGGACCAATAGTAGGTATTTTATTTTCATTTATACTTATAGCTGGAATATATACAACAGCAGTGCCTTTATTATGGAGTGTATGTAATAGTTTTGCAAAAGAGGGAACGTGGAAATTTAACCTTATAGCATTTTTATGTTCATTAATAGCTTTAATAGGTGGAAGAATTCCATTTTCGGTATTAGTAAACTTTATATATCCTATATCAGGAGCATTGGGAGTACTAATAATAATAGGTTTATTTATAAAAAACATATATGTATAAGATTTAGGTATACTGGTTGAGTAAATATACTTTGTAATAAATACAATTATAAAGTTATGTTAATGTCATACGGAGAAAATACATTTGCCTATATTATTGAAAAAATCTAAAAATTCTGAAAAAGTAAAGAAATTTATAATAATAAGTGGTATAATCATAAATAAAACTAACAAGAGGTGAGGTTATGGGGGAATATAGTTTTAAATATGGAGATACCACATTAATTACATGTATAAAAGATGAGCATATTATTCATTTGCTTAAACCAAAACATGTAGATTCTATAATAGATATAGAAAAAAAGTTAATGAAGTTTTAGATAATCCTATTGGAACAGAAGCACTTCGAGATATTATAAAGCCAGGTGAAAAAATATCTATAATAGTAAGTGATATAACCAGAGCTTGGATGCAGAGTAATAAATTTGTAATACATATAGTAAATTATCTTTCATATTTAGGCGTGAAAGATGAAGATATGTTTGTAGTAATAGCTTTAGGTGGACATAGAAAAAGTACAAAAGAAGAATTAATAGCTGTTGTAGGAAAAGAAGTTCTAGATAGAATTAATGTATATGACCATGAATGTGAGGATAAAAATGAACTAGTTTATTTAGGAGAATCAAGTAGAAAGACTCCTATATATTTAAATAAGAGAGTATATGAAGCAGATAGAGTAATATTAACTGGAGGAATAGTATTCCATATATTTGCAGGATTTGGAGGAGGTGCTAAGAGTATACTTCCAGGTGTTGTAGGAATAGATACAATACAAGCAAATCATAGACTTTGTTTTAATCCAGGAAAATCAAGTGGTCTTAATTTAATGGCAGGACCTAATATAGTACAAGGTAATCCACTAAGAGAAGATATGAATGAAGTTTGTAAAATTGTAAATCCAGACTTTTTATTTAATGTTATTCTTGATACAGAAGGAAACTTTATAAAATTTGTAGCGGGACATTTTTATAAAGCATGGTATGAAGGTGGCTTATTTATAAGAAGTCTTTATGGAGTTCCAGTACAAAGTCAAGCAGACATAATAGTGGCATCAGCAGGAGGATTTCCTAAAGATATTAACTTATACCAAACTATAAAGACCATGGATAATGCATTGTATGGCGGAAAAGAGAACAGTGTATTAATATTAGCTAGTGAATGTAGGGATGGATTAGGTGCTGATGAATTTGCAGAATGGTTTAAGTATACTACCTTAGAAGATATGGAAAATGCATTAAAAGAAAACTTTACTGTACCAGGATATGCAGCTTATAAAACAGCCTATACAGCAAATCATAGAAAAGTTATATTTATATCCAATTTAGATGATGATATAGTGAAAGATTTTAATATGATACCATGTCATGATTTAGATGAGGCCATGAAGTTAGCTTATGAAATTTGTGAAATTGAAAATCCAAAAATAACTTTGATGCCATATGGAGGTAATACATTACCTATATCAATGTAAAAAAGAGTTGTATAAAGTACTTAATGTATTTTGTACAACTCTTTTTTACTTTATTATTGTAGTTTTTGATTATTTATAACAAATTTCATTAAAAAAAATATAGGTATAGTAGAAATCACGGGAGCAAGCATTGGTGCAAATACTTTGCTTATTCCTAATATATTAACCATAAATATAATTACTCCCATATTTAATATATACTCAAATATATAAACTAAGAAAGTAAGCAAAAATTTTTTTAATGAAAGTTTACTATTTTTAAATGTATACTTTGAGTTTAGAAAGTAAGAGGCACTTATGCTAATGACACTGACAATAGTATAGGAAACTAAATAATTTATTTTAAATTTTAAAAAAAGCATAAGATAAAAAAACTGAGATATCCAAAAGTTGCTTATTCCAACTATATTAAATTTTATATATTCAATAAACTTAGATTTTAAGTTGCTAAATTGTATAGAAAAGTGTTTAGACATATTAGCGATCTCCTTATAAGTCATAATATAAAATATTATATTATATATTAATAAAATTTATTTGTATATAAGTTATTATTCCAAGAATTATAAAATTAAATTAAAAATATTTGCCTTTGACATAAATATAAAAAAGTCCTACTATTTAGTTAAAAGTAAATGTATAAATATCAAAGGGGGAAAATAAATGTCAAATTGTGGATCTTGTCCATCAAGTAAATCTTGTAATAAAGAACAGTCAAGCTGTGGAGTAAGTAATAATCCTAAAAATAAAATTAATCGAATAATAGGGGTAATGAGTGGAAAAGGTGGAGTTGGAAAATCAACTAGTACTGCTTTAATAGCAAAAAGTTTAAGGAAGAAAGGGTATAAAGTAGGTATATTAGATGCAGATATAACTGGACCTAGTATACCAAGGTTATTAGGGGTTAGCAACTTAAGAGCTAATACAATAGACGGAGAATTACATCCTGTAATAAGTAAAGATGATATAAAAGTAATGTCTTTAAATTTATTAATAGAAGATGAAAATCAACCTGTCATATGGAGAGGTGCAATGATATCAAATGCAGTTAAACAATTCTATACAGATGTTATATGGGGAGATTTAGATTATCTTATTATAGATATGCCACCAGGAACAGGAGATGTGGCATTAACAGTAATGCAATCAATTCCTCTAAATGGAGTAGTTATGATATCAGTTCCACAAGATATGGTCTCAATGATAGTTTCAAAAGCAGTAAATATGGTGAAAAAAATGAATATAGATATAATAGGTGTAGTTGAAAATATGAGCTATATACTATGTCCAGATTGTGGTAAAAAAATTCGAATTTTTAATAGTAATAATAGTAGGGATTTTTTAGATGAAATGAATTTAAATTTATTAGGATCATTACCAATGAACTCTGAAATAGGTAATGTTTCAGTTGGAATATATGAGAGTGATGAAAATTTAGATGATCTATTTAATCCTATAGTAAATAATATGTTAAATTCATTAAATAAAATTGAAAATGAAAAATACATAATCTCTACTATATAATAATGTAATTATCATTAAATCTGGAATCTGGAAAAGTTATAGTATTAGGAGGTTTTGTTATGAAGCAAACTAGAAGTTATGATAGTATAAAGTTTTTTCCAGAAAAAGGATATATTGAATACTGCGTAAAAAATGATGATAATTTACAAGAAATAAAATTAAGTAATGATGAAATGAAGGCAATTAGCTTAAAAGATGTAGAAGGTTATAGTAGTAAAATATGTTCTAAAAAAATGGGAATAACATTAAAAGATTTTGAATCATTAATTAATGAAGCTAGAAAAAAAATAGCAGTAGCACTAGTTGATGGGAAAAATATAAAATTAACGATAAAAGAAAATGATCCTAAAGAAGATGAAGATTTAGATAACAAAAAAGTTTGTAAGTTTAGATGTGCTACATGTGGATATATTTATTATGTAAATTATGAATACCAAGATATAGTATGTCCGAAATGTAAGTCGACAAAAGTTATGTCTAGCGAAGATGCAGGATTTTCAAAAAAGTGGTCTCTTAAGAAATAGATAATAATTGACTAAAGAAAAGCAGTCTGATATTATAACTTTAATGCCATAATCACAGAACTTGAATTCTTTATTCAAAGTTTTGGAATAGAGGAGATGACAAGGTGAAGATATTAGATACTGTAATAATCGGAATTGATTTAATGTTATTTATGTATTTTTATAATGTAGCGATAAATACAACTGATATGACTACAAGACTGATAGCTTGTGCAGCTATGACTTTTGAAGTTTATTTTATTAGAAAACATATAAGAATAATGAGAAGATTAAATGTAAATAAAAAAGAGAATGTAACTAAAGATAAATAATAGTTAATTACAAAAGTACCTACATTTAGGTGCTTTTTTGTTGTAATTTATAAATTTTGGATAAATTATATAATATAAATTAAAATTAATTAGGAGGACATTATGAGTAGACAATTTGAAATAAGTTATTCTTTTGGATATGTGTATGATAAAAGTAAATTAATAGCAATGTATCCAGTAGGTTCAAATGTAATTAGTGAAGATGAATATGAAATGGAAGTAGAAGTGGCATTTTTAGAAGATGGTATAAATGCAGCTTTTAAAGAAGAGGATATTAAGTTCGCAAATGATACTATGAAACCATTGGAAATGTTTTTAATGAAGCCAAATAATATAATACCTTTTGTTGATACAATAAAAGATTTTGATACAAAAGAAGAACTAACTAAGCTTATAACAGAATTTGATAAAGAGTATGAATTAAAGAATGAGTATATACAAAAAGGTTATGAAATAAAAGATTATTATGATGTATTTAAAAATGTTACTAAATACATACCTAATGAGAACTTAGATAATTTAAATATATTAAAAATTGAATCTGAAAAATTTGATATGAATAAATTTTTAAATGATATAAAGGAAAATCTGGATGAAGTAACGGAAGCAAATCCTATATTTATGGAAAAAAGTGAACTTACTCCAAGATTATTTATAAAATCAAAAAGTGCGAATAGTACTAAATGTTTTTATATTCCATTTGCTACATACGGAAGTTCATATGATGATGGAATCGTTTGTGCAAATAAAGAAAGAATTGAAGATATAGATTCAGATATGGGTGATTTAGAGATAACAGTTACAAAAGATGCAGGATACATAATTGAAAATATAAATAATATTTTAACTTTTAAAATAAGTAATTTTAATTCTAAGACAGAAAATAATAATCAAATAACTCAGGTTGTTGATTATGGAGGGATAATTAAGCCAATGATGATAGAATTTTTAAATTCATACATCAAAAATTAAACTTTTAAAAATATATGAGTAGTTTTTATAATATAAATAAGTAGGAGATCTTTTGATATCCTACTTATTTTTTTATTATATAATTAATTTATAAAATTTAGGGGAGATTATTGTGAGTGTATTAAATATAGAGCAAATTAAATATAAATCTAATGAACTAAAACAGTGGATTGTAGACATAAGAAGAGATTTACATAAAACACCAGAACTTGCAATGAATGAAGTTATAACTAAAGGTAAAATTAAGAAATATTTAGATGAGATAGGTATAGAATATAAAGAATTTAATGATAACTATGGAATAATGGCATATATAATTAAGTCAAATGCAAAAAAAACAATAGCTATAAGAGCTGATATTGATGCCTTACCGATTGAAGAAAAAAATGATGTTGAGTATAAGTCTTTAAATAAAGGTATAATGCATGCTTGCGGACATGATGCTCATACTGCAATATTATTAGGCGCATGTAAAATATTATATGAAATAAGAGATAGTCTAAATATTAATATTAAATTCTTATTTCAACCAGCGGAAGAAAATATAGGTGGAGCTAAATATATGATACAAAATAAATGTTTGGAAAATCCAAAGGTTGATTATATATTTGGACTTCATGTCCAACCTTATTTAGAAACATCATTTATAGAATGTAAGTATGATACTCTGAATGCAAGCGCTAATGGATGTAAAATTAGAATAAAAGGTAAAAGGGCTCATGGAGCATATCCTAATAATGGTGTAGACTCACTAATTGCCTCATCTCAACTTATACTTGCTTTACAAAATATAGTTAGTAGAGAAATAGAACCTTCTAATATTAGTGTTATTACATTAGGAAAAATAAATGGAGGAGAAGCTCAAAATATTATTTGTGAAGAAGTGAAGATTGAGGGAACTATAAGGGCGCTTACAATAAAAGATAGAGAATTTATACTCAATAGAGTTTATGATATGGTTGAAAATATATCTAAAGCGCATAGATGCATTGGACATATAGATATTGACCCAAACTGGTATCCTCCAGTAATAAACAATAATTATTTGGTAGATATAGTGAAAGAAAATACACGTAAATTATTAGGTAAAGATAATTTTTTATTAAAAGAATATCCATCTATGGGGGGAGAAGATTTTTCATTTTATACGGATAAATGTAAAGGTGTATTTTTTCATTTAGGATGTGGAAATAAAGATAAAAATATAATTAGTCCACTTCATACAGCAAATTTTAATATAGATGAAGGGTGTTTAACAACTGGAGTTATGATGCATGTAATTAACACATTGTATTTCAATTAAGGATAAAAAGCAAAGTTACTTTAAACTAAGTGACTTTGCTTTTTATTTATATTAAAAACAACATAGATTTTTATATATTGTTAAAAATAATATAAATATATTACGACAATTGATAAGGAGAAAATAGTATGAATAAAAAAAGTGTAAAAATAATCCCTTTAGGAGGTTTGGGAGAAATCGGTAAAAATATTACAGCAATAGAGTATGAAGATGAAATAATAGTTATAGATTGTGGAGTATCTTTCCCAGATGAGGATATGTATGGAGTTGACTTAGTCATACCGAATATAAGTTACTTGATTGAGAGACAGGATAAGGTAAAAGGTTTATTTTTAACACATGGTCATGAAGATCATATAGGAGCTATACCATATATAATAAAACAATTAAATATGCCTATATATGGTACAAAGTTAACTTTAGGGCTAGTTGAAAATAAGTTAAAGGAGCACAAAATGTTAGACTTATGTACTTTAAATCCGGTTAATGCAGGATATATGGTGAAATTTGATAATATGAGTATAGAATTTATTAGGGCAACACACAGTATAGCAGATTCTTGTTCATTAGCCATATTTACACCAATTGGAACTATAGTACACACTGGAGATTTTAAAATTGATTATACACCTATTGATGGATTAGTTATGGATTTAAATAGATTTTCAACATTAGGGGATGAAGGTGTATTATTACTATTAGCTGATAGCACTAATGTTGAAAGAGAAGGACATTCACTTTCTGAAAAGGTAATAGGAGAAACACTAAATAGAATTTTTAGAAATGCAAAAGGTAGGATAATAGTAGCTACATTTGCATCAAATATACATAGAATGCAACAAATAGCAAATGCATCTATAAAAGAGAATAGAAAGATAGCTTTTAGTGGAAGAAGTATGGAAAATGTATCACAAGTAGCTATGGATTTAGGATATTTACATATACCAGATGAATCTGTTATAGATATTGATGATATTAATAAGTATCCTAATGAAAACATAACTATAATTACAACTGGAAGTCAAGGTGAATCAATGGCAGGTCTTTCAAGGATAGCTCATGGATCACATAAAAAAATTGAAATAGATAAAGATGATTTATTTATAATATCGGCATCTCCAATACCTGGGAATGATAAGATTATTTCAAGAGTTATAAATCAACTATTTAGAAAAGGTGTAGAAGTAATATATGAAGATTTGGAAGATATACATGTATCTGGACATGCATATAGAGAAGAACTAAAGTTAATACATACATTGGTTAAACCTAAATACTTTATGCCTGTTCATGGAGAGTATAGACATTTAAAACATCATAGTGATTTAGCTATAAAACTTGGAATGAGTCCTGAAAATGTATTTACATTAGAAACTGGTCAAGTATTAGAAATATCAGAGAATGAAGCTAATGCAAATCAGAAAATACATACAGGTGTTTTATATGTAGATGGTATAGGAGTAGGAGATGTAGGTAATATAGTTTTAAGAGATAGAAAGTACTTAGCAAATGATGGTATGGTAACAATAGTCTTAGCTATAAATAGAGATACATTTGAGATTGTAGCAGGACCTGATATAATAACAAGAGGATTTATTTATGCTAGAGAATCAGAAGACTTAATAAATGAAATCAAGGATATATCAAGAAATGTAGTAGAACAATGTTTAGAAGAAAAAGTTATAGAATGGCATATTTTAAAAAATAGTATAAAAAAATCTGTTGAGAATCACTTATATACAAAGACAAAGAGAAGACCTAGTGTATTTCCAATAATAATGGAAGTATAAAATTTGATTAAAAAGTAATGTCAAAAATCAAAGTTGTCTCATAGTATAAGCTAGGAGTTAAAAAACTTCAAAAAAATTATATAGGGGGACAACATAATGTTAGACAGATTTTTTGGAGACGATGGATTCTTTGGTGGATGTGGATGGTGGATAATAGTATTATTCTTCTTATTCTTAGCATTCCAAGATGTATGGGTAGATTTTGATATATGTGCATGGATACCATTCTTAATACTATTATTAATAGTATGTGGATGTGGAGACGTTTTTGATAGTGGCTGCTGCTAATCAAATTGATGTAAAAAGTACCGATTAACTTCGGTACTTTTTTATATAAAATAAAAAAATATATACATAAATTTATAGAATATTGAGTGAAAATAATCTTGAAAAATATTGTCTTAAATTGTATAATATAAACTTAGTTAAAAAGAAAAAATAAATATAAACTTTTTAACAAAATACAAATACAAATATATATAAAATACGGTTATCAAGTAAGAAATAAAAATTAAATATTTAGTGAGGTGGCACAATGAAAATAGGATTTGATCATAAGAAATACCTAGAGGAACAGTCAAAATATATACTAGAGAGAGTTAATAATTTTGACAAGTTATATTTAGAATTTGGTGGAAAGTTAATCGGAGACTTACATGCAAAAAGGATATTACCAGGATTTGATGAGAATGCTAAAATCAAAGTATTACAACATATGAAAGATAAATTAGAAGTTGTTATATGTGTTTACGCTGGTGATATAGAAAGAAATAAAGTAAGAGGAGATTATGGGATCACTTATGATATGGAAGTCCTAAGGTTAATCGATGACTTAAGAGCATATGACTTAGATGTTAACAGTGTTGTAATAACAAGATTTGAAGGACAACCTGCAACTACAGTATTCATAAATAAGTTAGAGAGAATGGGGATAAAAGTATATAAGCATGCTCCAACAAAGGGATACCCAACTGATGTTGATACAATAGTTAGTGATGAAGGATATGGTGCAAATCCTTATATAGAAACAACTAAACCTATAGTTGTAGTAACAGCTCCAGGACCAAATAGTGGAAAGTTAGGAACTTGTTTAAGTCAGTTATATCATGAAAATAAAAGAGGAAATAGCGTTGGATACTCTAAATTCGAAACATTCCCAGTTTGGAATTTACCGCTTAAACATCCAGTAAATATAGCTTATGAAGCAGCTACTGTAGATTTAAAGGATGTTAACATGATAGATTCATTCCACCTTGAAAGATATGGTGAAACATCAGTAAACTACAATAGAGACTTAGAATTATTCCCAGTACTTAAGAAAATAATAGAAAAAATAACTGGAAAAGAATCTATATTCCAATCACCAACAGATATGGGCGTTAATAGGGTTGGATTTGGTATAATAGATGATGAAGTAGTTAGAGAAGCTTCTAAGCAAGAAATAATAAGAAGATACTTTAAAACTGCATGTGAGTATAAAAAAGGTCAATTTGATAAAGATGCATTTGACACTATAAAGTTAATAATGGAACAAGTTGGATTAAAGCCTGAAGATAGAAAGGTTGTTACACCATCTAGAGAATACAGTGCGAAGTTAAAAGAAACTGCAGAAAAAACAGATAGTTGCTCAGTTGTAGCATTAGAACTAGTTGATGGAACGATACTTACAGGAAAGAGTTCAAATTTAATGAATGCAAGTGCAGCGGCAATATTAAACGGAATAAAACATTTAGCTAATATATCAGATGATATGCATTTATTATCTCCTGCAATTTTAGAACCAATTGTAAATTTAAAAACTAAAACATTAGCAAGTAGAACTCCAGAATTAAGTTGTGAAGAAATACTAATGGCTTTAAGCGTAAGTGCTGTTACAAATCCAACTGCTCAAGCAGCTGTGGAAAAACTTCCAATGTTAAATGGATCTCAAGCTCATTCAACTACAATATTAAGTAAAACAGATGAACAAACATTTAGAGAACTTGGCATAGATGTGACTTGTGATCCAGAATATCCATCACAAAACTTATATTACGCTAACTAACAAAATAAAAGTATAGAAAATCAGACCATGCTACAATAGTAGAATGGTCTTTTTTAAATATAAAATACAAAATACAAATAAAAATATACATAAAAATAAATTTACGGTTATCAATAAGGAATAAATACTTAGTTCCTTGGAATACTTATTTTAAATGTTTTTAAGGGATTTTGCAAGAAAAACTTTTAAAAATACAAAAAAAATATTTTATAATAATTATTAACTTGAATTTTTAAGTGGAGGTAATAGTTTGGATGGAAAATAGAAAAATAATTCATATAGATATGGATGCATTTTTTGCATCTGTAGAACAAAGAGATAATCCGTTGTTAAAAGGAAAACCGGTAGTAGTTGGTGGACCTCCAGAAAGTAGGGGAGTTGTTACAACATGTTCATATGAAGCAAGAAAATTTGGAATACATTCAGCTATGCCATCTAAAATAGCTTATAAAAGATGTCCTTATGCAATATTTGTGTATCCTAGATTTGATGAGTATCGTAAAGTATCTAATCAAATAAGAGAAATATTTCATAGATATACAGATTTAGTGGAGCCATTATCATTAGATGAGGCATATTTAGATGTTACAAACAACAAGAAAAATATAAAGTATGCAACAACTATAGCTAAAATGATAAAAAATGATATTTTAAAAGAAACTAATCTAACAGCATCAGCTGGAGTTTCATATAATAAGTTTTTAGCTAAGCTTGCATCAGATTATAAAAAACCTAATGGTTTAACTGTTATAACACAAGAGGATTCTCAAGAATTCTTAGATAAGCTTCCTATAAATAAATTTTTTGGTGTAGGAAAAGTAACTGGAAAAATACTTAAAAATATGGGGATACAAAATGGATATGATTTAAGGCAATTAAATATTTATGAACTAGAAAATATTTTTAAAAATAGGGGATATCTATTTTATCAATTTTCTAGGGGTATTGACTATAGACCCGTAGAGCCTTATAGAGAGAGAAAATCTATTGGTTCAGAGGCTACTTTAAGCCAAAACTTAAGTATTGATGAAGAAGAGGTTACTAATATATTAAGTGAGTTATGTGAAGATGTTGCATATAGATGTAAATATTCAGATAAGCTAGGAAAAACAGTTACATTAAAGATAAAGTATGAAGATTTTACTCAAATAACTAGAAGTATAAGTTTAGAGCATCCTATAAACACTAAGAAAGATATTAGAATTAATGTATATAATCTGTTAAAAAACCTAGAAGATAATAAAAAGCAGATAAGATTATTAGGAGTTACACTATCTAATTTAGTAGATAAGGAAGTTGAAGCTGGCAATATAACAATATTTGAATATATGAATAATTTAAAAAAATAGTAATTTTAGCTGTTGAAAAATAAAAGTATAGTAAATATAATTAAAGTATAAATATAAATTATTAAGGTGTACAAATGAGTACTTAAAAGGGAATATGGTGAAAGTCCATAACAGCCCCCGCTACTGTAAGAATGACGAACGCTTGAGAGTTTGGAGACTCTAATTCCACTGGTGTATACTGGGAAGGATAAGCTATTAGGTTGAGTTCAAAGTCAGGAGACCTGCCTAAAATTAAGCATTAATCTTTCGGAGGGAGAGAATATGTAATATGAGGGTTATTTTTATATAGATATATTTTAAAGTACATATTATATATTTTGAGAACCGAGAGATATTGGTTCTTTTTTATTTTATATATTTATATTAAAAAAACTATTTAAGAAAAAAATACTTTCTATAACATTAAGCCTAAGCATACATAAAATAAATTATGCAGTTTAAGTTTAAGGAGGAAGGCTAATGTGTGGAATATCAGGATGGTGTAACCTTAATGACAATATAAAGGATTACACAAATATAGTTGAGAATATGATATCAACCTTAAGATTTAGAGGTCCTAACTCTGAAGGTATAAAGACATATTCACACTCTATTATTGGACACAAAAGATTAGCGATTGTAGATCCAACAGGTGGATTACAACCGATGAGTAAAACTATAGGAGATAGAGAATATACAATTTGCTATAACGGAGAGTTATATAATACTGAAGAGGTTAGAGATAGATTAAAGGAAAGAGGATATACATTTGATTCATATTCAGATACAGAAGTTCTTTTAACAGCATATATAGAGTTCGGTGAATTGTGCTTAGATTATATAAATGGAATTTATGCATTTGGAGTATGGGACGAGTATAAACAAGAATTATTTTTAGCAAGAGACACACTTGGTGTAAAGCCATTATTTTATTCTTACAAGAATGGGAACTTAGTTTTTGGATCTGAAGAAAAGGCATTACTAACTCATCCATTAATTAGTCATGTTGTTGATCGAGATGGATTTTTAGAGTTAATATCACTAGGACCTGCTAGAAGCCTAAATAGTGGTATTTTTAAAGATATAAGAGAAGTTCCACCATCACATTATTTAAGATTTAATAAATCAGGCATAAAATTAAAAGAGTATTGGAAGCTTCAAGCTAAAGAACATGAGCATAACTTAGAAGAAACTAAGAAATATGTAAGAGATTTATTGATTGAAGCAATAGAGGGTCAACTTGTAAGTGATGTACCTGTGTGTACTTTTTTATCTGGTGGATTAGATTCTAGTATAATATCAAAGGTAGCAGCAGATGCTTTCAATAGACAAGGAAAAGAAACACTTAATACTTTTTCTATAGACTATACAGATAATGAAAAATATTTTAAGAAAAGTTATTTTCAACCAAACTCAGATTCATATTGGGTAAAGGTTATGGCAGAGTATATCGGAAGTAATCATCATGACGTAGTTCTTGATAATGTAGAACTTGCGCATGCTTTAATAGATGCAACTATGGCATCTGATTTACCAGGTATGGCAGATATTGACTCATCCTTAGACCTTTTTTCAAGAGAGGTAAGTAAACACGCTACAGTTGTTTTATCTGGAGAATGTGCAGATGAGGTTTTTGGAGGGTACCCTTGGTATACTAGAGAATATGATTCTATAGAAATTTTCCCTTGGGCTACCACAATTGGTTATAGGAAAAATGTATTAAATGATAGTTTGAAGTTGTTACCAATAGAAGATTATGTAAAGCAAGCATGTAGAGATAGTATAGCTAAGGTGCCTAAGCTTAATGGAGAATCAAAGGAAGATTCAATAATGAGAGAATTATCATACTTAAATCTAAAATGGTTTATGATAACTTTATTAAATAGGAAAGATAGAATGACTATGCATAATAGTTTAGAAGGTAGAGTACCTTTTGCAGATAAAAGATTAGTAGAATATGCATTTAATATGCCTAAGCATATAAAACTGCTAAATGGAAGAGAAAAAGGACTGTTAAGAGAAGCATCTAAAGGAATATTACCAGAAAATATCGTTGAAAGAAAAAAAAGCCCTTATCCTAAAACTCATAATCCAATATACACAAAAGAAGTATGTAAGATGTTAAAGAGAATATTAGATGATAAAAGTTCCCCTATTCATCAAATTATAGATGAAGAATTTGTAAAAGAATTAGTTCAGACTGGTGGTTCAGCATTTAACCAACCTTGGTTTGGACAATTAATGACAGGTCCTCAAGTTATAGCATATTTAATTCAAATAAACACTTGGATGAATCTTTATAATGTAGACTTACAATTATAGATAGAATGCTAAAAATAGCTTAATTTTATACAAATATAAAGTATAAAATTAAGCTATTTTTGTTTTAAGTTAGTCCATCAGAATATCTTCCAAAGCCTCTCTATCTAGTATCTTTATTATGTTTTTTTGATAATCTATTAATCCTTCATCTTTCATGTTAATTAATTCTCTTGAAAGTGAAGGTCTAGGAATTCCAAGTGATTCAGAAAGCTTTTGTTTTGTCATGTTTAATTTTATAAAATTACTTTTTTGGATGTTAGATTCTTGTATTAAAAAGTTGCATAGTTTTTGTTTAATTGTGCTAAATGATAAACCAGTTATAGATTTATTTAAAGTTATTATCTTATTAGTTAAGTCATTTAAAAATAACTTCAAGAAACTAGGGTGGCTAGTACAAAAATAAATAAAATCATCTTTATCTATAAACATTACCTCGCTATTAGTTGATGAAATAACTGTAGCTGGATAAGAGTTAGCATCAGAGAATGCAATTATTTCTCCGAATAAATAGCCAACACTAAATGAAGAAAGATGAACTACTTTGTTACTAGTTAAAATTCTTTTTATATCTATATTACCACTTAGAACTAATCCAACCTTATTACATGGTGAATTTTCGATAGCAATAATATCATTCTTATCATATTTAACTATACTATAGTTTACATCTCTAAAGAATTCTATTAATTCTTTTTTAGTTTTATTTTTTAGCATTTTATCACCTATATCTTATATATAAAAATTATATATTATTTTATACCCAACTAATATATATAATATCTTAAAAAAATAATTCTATAAAGTAATTAGTTTATATTGAAGATTAAAATATCAAATGATACAATGGATTTACAGGTGTATATACAGATGAAAGGTTAAGGGATTTATTTATGTCAAATGATTTAATAGAGAAAATAAATAAAATAAAGGTAGATAGAAATGCTATTATACTAGCTCATTATTATCAACCACCAGAGATACAAGATTTAGCTGATTATGTAGGAGATTCATATTTTTTAAGTGAAATAGCAAGAGATTGTGATGAAGAAGTAATTGTGTTTTGTGGAGTCAAATTTATGGGGGAGAGTGCAAAAATATTATCTCCAAATAAAAAAGTCTTAATGCCTATAATAGATGCCGGATGTGCTATGGCTGATATGGCAAATGAAAAAGTTATATTAGAACTTAAAAAAAAATATCCAAATGCTATAGTTGTTTGTTATATAAATTCTACAGCAGAAGTAAAATCACATTGTGATGTAGCTGTAACATCTTCAAGCGCAGTTAAAATATTAAATAATATTCATGAAAAACAAGTAATATTTGTACCTGATAAAAATTTAGGTAAATATATATCAGAGGAATTTCCAGAAAAAGAATTTATTCTTTGGGATGGATACTGTAAGTATCATCACAATATAAAGGTATCAGACATAATAGAGTTAAAAATAAGATATAAAAATGCAAAAGTATTAGTGCATCCAGAGTGCCAAAGTGAAATCAGAGATATAGCGGACTATATAGGATCTACATCGGGAATTATAGATTATGCTACAAAAAGTAATTATAAAGACTTTATAGTTGCAACAGAAGAGGGAATACTACATGAATTAACAAAAAAAAATCCTAACAAAAATTTTTACATACCTGGAGATAGTGTATGTTGTGAAGATATGAAGAAAACTACATTAGAAAGTATATATGAAACTTTATTAAAAATGGAAAATGAAATATATATAGAAGAAGAGATAAGAGTTAATGCTTTAAATTGTTTGCTAAATATGCATAGATTTGCAGGTGATAAAAATGAATCTACAGTATGATGTTTTGATTGTTGGTAGTGGAGTTTCGGGCTTATATTGCGCTCTTAACTTAGATAAAAAACTAAACATATTAGTTATTTCAAAAGATAGTATAGAGAATAATAACACATACCTTGCTCAAGGAGGGATTTCTACTGCTAGAGGAAAAGAGGATATAAATTTATTTATAGAAGATACTTTAAGAGCTGGACAATATAAAAATAAAGATGAAGCGGTAGAAGTCTTAGCTATAGAATCTATGAACAATATAGAGTCAATGATTAAACTTGGACTTAATTTAGATAAAGATGATGGAAAAATAGCATTTACAAGAGAAGGTGCACACAGTATAAATAGAATTGTATACAGCAAGGATACTACAGGTAAAGCTGTATTTGAAACTTTAATAAATGAGGTTAAGAATAGAAAAAATATAACTTTATTTGAAAATACATGTCTAATAGATATAATAACTTTTAATAATGAATGTTTAGGTGGAATAGTACTAAAAGATAAAGATAAAATTAATATATTTTCGAAAGTTGTTGTTTTAGCAACTGGTGGAATAGGAGGACTATTTAAAAGTTCAACTAATCAAAGACATTTAACTGGCGATGGATTGGCTATTGCGCTTAAACATAATATAAAAGTAAAAGATATAGGATATATACAAATACACCCAACGTCTTTTTATGAAGAAAATAGCCATGGTAGAAAGCTATTAATATCAGAATCTGTAAGAGGAGAAGGCGGGAAGTTATTAAATAAAAATAAACAAAGGTTCATAAATGAGTTATTACCAAGAGATATTGTAAGTAAGGCAATTTTTGAGCAAATGAAAATTGATAATAGAAATTATGTTTACTTGGATGTAACACATTTAGATGCAAAATATATAAAAAATAGATTTGCATATATATATAAACAATGTTTATTGAGAGGAATAGATATAACTAAAGAATATATAAAGGTTACTCCAGCACAACATTATTTTATGGGTGGAATTGATGTTGACTTAAATTCATATACATCAATGACTAGATTATATGCAGTGGGTGAGGTAAGTTGTACAGGTGTCCATGGTGCAAATAGATTAGCGAGCAATTCATTATTAGAAGGATTAGTTTTTTCTAAAAGAGCAGCGGACCATATAAATAAAAATATAGATATTATAGAATTTAATATAGTTGAAGATGACAAGTTAAATATAGAACTATGTACACACCTAAATAAATCTATTTTATTAAATAAGATAATCACTATAAGAGAGGATTTAAAAAATGAACTACTTGCTAATTGATAAAATGATAAAAGAGGCTTTAATTGAGGATATACCAAATGAAGATATAAGCACTACCTCAATTATAGGAGTAGATTTAAAATGTGAGGCTGATTTAATATGCAAGGAAGATGGTATACTCGCAGGACTTCCTATATTCAAAAGAGTATTTGATATACTTGGTGAAGTGGAAGTTATATCGCTTAAAAATGATGGAGATAAAATTAAAAAATACGATAAAATAGCCTTATTAAGAGGTAGTACTAGAAATATATTATCTGGGGAAAGAGTAGCATTGAACTATTTACAGCGTATGAGTGGAATAGCTACGAAAACAAATAAATTTGTAGATAAATTAAAAGATAGTAATACGAAATTACTAGATACTAGAAAAACTATTCCAAACTTAAGAATTTTAGATAAATATTCTGTAAAAATTGGTGGTGGAATAAATCATAGATTTAACTTGTCTGATGGAATAATGATTAAAGATAATCATATAGAAGCTGCTGGTGGAATAAAAAAAGCGGTTGAGTTATTGAGGGAAAATACATCTTTTGTTAGAAAGATAGAAGTTGAAGTAGAAAATTTAGATATGGTTAAAGAAGCTGTTGAAGTTGGAGTGGATATAATAATGCTCGATAATATGGATATAGATACAGCTAGGGAAGCATTGAAAATAATTGATAGAAAAGCATTGGTTGAATTTTCAGGTAATGTTACTTTAGAAAGAATGGAAGAGATAAGTAAAATAGGTGTAGACTATATATCTGTTGGTGAGTTAACTCACTCAGTAAAAGCTTTAGACTTAAGTTTAAAGAATTTAAGAAATATATAAATTTAATGTAGTTAAGCAAATAAAATGACTATCTAAAAATAATGAAATTTATTTATAGACAGTCATTTTTTATATTTATTATCATATATTTTATATAACTAATAATTTATATAAAAGGAGATGATTCGATATAAATTATTATGAAGAATTCGAGATAGATAATAGACTAAAACAGGTCGGTATAGAAAGTGAAAAACTAGACCTAATATATGAATTAGTAAATGAAATAATAAATGCTAAAGATAAAGCTCTTAATATTATAGTAGGATTATATAGATATAAAGGGATCGAATTTAATGATGAAGAAAAGCTAGAACTATCTAGAGAACTCACAACTCAAATTAAAGATAAAGTAATAGAATATGTTTACTCAAATGATAGTACATCATATAGTGAAGCTATGATAGTAATTAATTATTTCTTATTACAAATATATAGGGGCATTGGATTGAGGGTTGAAGAAGTTACTCAAGATCCATATAAAAGTCAGTTTATGATAGAGTTTGAATTATATGAATCTGGAGGAGAGGAAAGTAAGAGAGTTAAGTTATACAATGATTTAGCTAATCCAATAAAAGATGCAGTAGATACTCTTATAAAGTTTATAAAAAGTATTTATAAAACTAACAACTTAGTATTTAAAGAAGAAGAAGAAAAAACTGTTTATGAAAGCTTAATTTATGAGCTATCTGACATTATAGTTCACTATATTTATAGTGATGAAGAAGCTAATTATAAAAACTCTATAGAGAAAATAAATGAATATATGGTTGAATTTATTGGAAGATTCATAAAAGTAAGAGATAATAAAGAGTAAGATGTATTAAAAGGTGTATACATAATAAGTATACACCTTTAATTATTTGAATTTTAAGTTTAATATTGTGAAAAATAGTTTTAATAGGGTATAAGTAAGTTAAATTAGTTAATAAAAAGGAGCAAAATATGAATTATAATAAAGTTGTAAAGGCAAAATTTATAGAAAGGCCAAATAGATTTATAGCTTACTGTGAAATAAATGGAAATATAGAAAAGGTTCATGTTAAAAATACAGGTAGATGTCGAGAACTTTTAACTCCCAAATGTAGTGTTTATTTAGAAGAAAGCGATAATCCTAATAGAAAAACAAGGTACTCTTTGATTGCAGTTGAAAAAGAAGATAGACTTATAAATATGGATTCTCAAGTTCCAAATAAAGTTATATATGAGGCTTTAAAAAATGGAAAAATAACATTACCAGGAATAGATGAAAAGGTTACTTTAATTAAGCCAGAAAAAACTTATGGAAATTCAAGATTTGATATATATTTAGAAGCTGGAGATAAAAAAGCATTTATAGAAATTAAAGGGGTTACCTTAGAAGAAGAAAATATAGTTAAATTTCCAGATGCAAAAACTGAGAGAGGAGTAAAACATATAAGGGAACTTATAGAAGCTAGAAAAGAAGGTTATTATTGCTATATAATATTTTTAGTACAAATGGATAATGTACTTTATTTTACTCCTAATAATAAAATGCATAAAGAGTTAGGGGATGCATTAATAGAAGCTAAGAATAATGGAGTTGAAGTTTTAGCATATGATAGTTTAGTTACTAAAAACTCAATAGATATAAATAAAGATATTGAAGTTAAATTATAAAATATGTTGCAACTAACGATAGTATTAGCTACTATTTAAGTGTACATATAGTGTAAATTTATTTTAGGAAGGATGTCACATACACCTTCTTATTTTTTTACGAAAAAATAAAGTTTTATTTTAATTATTCAAAATATTAGATGAAATATGTAAGTATTTATAAAATATTAATGGTATAATATTTATTGAGAAAATATATTTATACGATAAAATATGAAAGGAATACATTAATATGACAAACGAATTATCGATGAAAGATTTACTAGATGAGCAAGAAAAGGCTTTTAATGAAGTAAAGGTAGGTAAAACTATAACTGCTAAAATAATTAAAGTTGCCCATGATGAAGTTGTATTAGACTTAGAATATGGATTTGATGGAATAATACCAGTAGGAGAATTAAATATAGAGGGTAATAAAAGTATAGAAGAAGTATATAATGTAGGAGATGAAGTAACTGCAGTTATACAAAGGGTTTCGGAAAAAGATGGAACAATAAGACTGTCTAAATTACAAGCAGATAAAAGAAATGATCTAGCAGAGATAACTAAAGCATATGAAGATCATAGAATAATAACTGTAAATGTTGAAAAAGCTATAGAAAGAGGAGTATTTGCAAAATATAAATCAATAGATGTATTTATGCCAATATCTCAAATAGATACTAAGTTTGTAAAAGAAACTAAAGAATATATTGGAGCAAATTTAGAGTGTTATCTAATAGAATTAGATGCTAAGAGAAATAGATTTGTGGTAAGTCATAGAGAGGTATTACAAGAAAGAATAAACATAGAAAGAGAAGAAAGAAGAGCTAGAATACAAGCTGAAAAAGAAGCTGAGAGAGCTAGAATTAAAGCTGAAAGAGATGCAGAAAGAACTAGAATAAAGCAAGAAAAAGAAGATCTGTTTAACTCTTTACAAGTAGGACAAAAAAGACATGGTAAAGTAACTAAGATAATGTCTTATGGTGCATTTGTAGATATTGGAGGGCTAGAAGGTTTAGTTCATTTAAATAATCTATCTTGGAAAAGAGTAGAATCTGTTGAAGATATGTTACAAGAAGGACAAGAAGTAGACGTTTATGTTTTAGATGTTAATATGGAAACTAGAAAAATAGCGCTAGCATTAAAAGATATAAATAATGACCCATGGCAACTAATATCTGAAGATGTATATGTTGATGATATAATAACAGGTAAGGTTGTTAGAATAATTGATAGAGGAGCATTCCTTGAAATTAGAGAAGGTGTAGAAGCATTTTTACCAATATCTGAGTTAAGTGAAGATAGAGTTGTAAAAGTGACTAACGTAGTAAATATTGATGATGAAGTTAAGGTAAAGGTTCTTAACTTTAATCCAGAAAATAGAAGAATGTTAGTATCTAAAAAAGAAGCTGAAAGAGAGCCTGAAGAAGATTACACAGAATATTTAGAAGTGGAAGATTCTTTAGGAACTCTTGGAGATTTATTTAAAGATAAATTTAAAAATTTACAAAAATAATAAGTCAAGGATATCTCAAATAGTTTGAGGTATCCTATATTTATATGATTAATAAGAGGAGGTATTTATGAAATCAATTTTAGATTTACATACACATACTATAGTAAGTGGACATGCATTTAGTACTATAAAAGAGAATATAGAATTTGCTGTAAGGCGTCAGATTAAATATCTTGGTATATCAGATCATTCATCTAATATGCCAGCATCACCACATAAATACTATTTTCAAAATTTAAAGGTAATTCCTAGAGAAGTTGATGGAGTCAAAATTCTTAGAGGTATAGAAGGAAATATACTTGATTTTGAAGGAAACTTAGATATAGATGAAGATTTATATTCAGGATTAGATTATGTAATAGCAAGTCTTCATCCACCTTGTGTTAAATTTGGTTCTATAGAAGAGAATACTAGAGCAATACTTAATGTAATGGATATAGAAAAAGTTAGAATAATAGGTCATCCAGATGATAGTAGATATGCACTTGATTATGAAGCAGTAGTATTAAAAGCAAAAGAAAAAAATATATTATTGGAAATTAATAACTCTTCACTAAATCCAAATTCATTTAGAGAAGGTGCAAAAGAAAATTTATCAAAAATGTTAGAGCTTTGTAAGGAGCACAATGTAAGAGTAATAATGGGAACGGACTCTCATATTTGCTATGATATAGGGAGATTCGATAATTGTGAAAAATTAATTAAAGAAGTTGATTTTCCAAAAGAATTAGTTATAAATTATCATGAAGATCAAATAATAGAATTTTTTAATTTAGATTTTATGAAGAGGTAACATAAGTAATATATATGTATAAATTTAACTATATAATTGACAAATAAAAAGTAAAATAATACTATAACTAATAAACAATTTAAAATAAAAGGCGTTGATTAGGAGTAGTAGAAATGATGAAGCTTACAGAGAGCCAAAGGATGGTGTGATTTGGCAGTGGATAAATTCGAACTTGTCTATGAGCTGTTGCAATTTGCAAACCGATTAATCTAGGTTATAGGATATATAATGATTTATCATTATTATAAAGTAGGCTTTATAGCCAAATCGAGTGGTACCGCGAGCTAAACTCGTCTCTAATTTTTTAGAGGCGAGTTTTTTTATTGGAAAAAAGATTTTAAATATATAGGAGGACTATTATGAACCATGAGAAATATTCTAGATTTAAAAAGATTACCATGAAAAATAGAAAATGTCCAGATAATGAGATTATAAAATCACCTATATGGTACAGTGTTGACCTAAGAGATGCTAACCAAGTTTTACTAAATCTTATGAATGTAGATGAGAAAATTAAGATGTTTAATATGTTGGTAGGTATTGGTTTTAAGCAAATAGAGGTAGGATTTCCATCTGCATCAGATACAGAATATAAGTTTATAAGAAAATTAATTGATGAAAATCTAATACCAGAAGATGTTACTCTTCAGGTGATAACTTAAGCAAGAGAGCATTTAATATTAAAAACTTTTGAAGCATTAAAAGTATGTAAGGAAGTAATTGTTCATATTTATAATTCAATATCAACACTTCAAAGAAATGTTGTATTTGATAAAACTAAAGAAGAGATAATTGAAATAGCTGTAAAAGGAGCGAAGCTTGTAAAAGATGAAGCTGAAAAATATCCAGAAACTAAATTTAAATAGAGAATCTAATAGCAAAGATAAAGCTGTTGAAAAAGTATTGAGTAAAGGATATAAGACAGAGGATATTTATGACGGATATGGTATAAAAGTTACCACGAAAGAAATTGGAGATTTAATTTCTAATCATAAATATTACAAATAAATTTTGAGATAATATTAAAAAGTAAACTATTAAGGTAAATAATAAATTTTATTTTAAATGTAAATCTATATTTTTATTAAAAAATGTAGAACTTAAATAAAAAAAATAAATATTATATAATAAAGAAACTATAAAATTGACATATTTATTTAGAAAACATACTATAGATATTAAAATATTAAAAATTTAAATAATAATAATTTTTAAGAAAGGAGGCTTATTATGAGCAAAAGGTTATTTATTCCTGGACCTATAGATGTAAATAAAGATGTCCTAGAATATATGTCTACTCAAGTAATCAGTCATAGAGGAAAAGAAGCATCTAAGATACAATATGATATAAGTAAAAAGTTGCAAAGTTTATTTTATACAAATAGCGAAATACTTTTATCTACATCATCCGGTAGTGGATTAATGGAAGGTTCCATTCGATCCTGTACATCTAAAAGGGCAGTTGTATTCTCCTGTGGATCCTTTGGAAAAAGATGGTATAAAATGGGAGTGTCAAACATGATACCCGTGGATTTATTTGAAGTAGAATTAGGGAAGGCGATAAGTCCTGAAATGGTTGATAAGGTACTTTCTACCGGTAAGTATGATTTAATAACTATAACTCATAATGAGACTTCAACAGGCATAACAAACCCAATAGAGGCTATTGGAGAGGTTATTAAAAAATATGAAGATATAATTTACTGTGTAGATGCAGTAAGTTCGGCGGGTGGAATAAAAATAGAAGTTGACAAAATTGGAATAGATATATGTATAACATCGGTGCAAAAAGCACTTGGATTACCACCTGGTATGTCAATCTGTACATTTTCTAACAAAGCAGTTCAACGAGCTAAAAAAGTACCTTATAGAGGAACGTATTTTGATTTATTAGCAATGTATGAATACATAGTTAATAAGAATTACCAGTACCCTTCAACACCATCCCTTTCACATATGTTCGCTTTAGACTTCCAATTAAACCAAATCTTAAAAGAAGGCCTAGAAAATAGATTTTTAAGACATGGAGAAATGGCTAATATAGTTAGATCTTGGGCTAAAGAACACTTCCAAATTTTTACCGATGAAAATTACTTATCTAATACTCTTACCGTAGTGAAAAATACAAAAGGTATAAGTATATCTAAATTGAATGATCAATTAAAAGAGAGAAACCTTGAAATTGCCAATGGATATGGGGAACTTAAAGAAAAGACATTTAGAATATCTCATATGGGAGATTATTCAGTAGATGATGTAAAAGATTTATTAAATAATATTGATGAAATATTAGGATTTGAAAAAAATTAAATTCAATATAAGGCGGTAAAAAAAGGTTAAATTTGGAGGTATAAATATGTTTAATATATTAATAACTGATGGTGTGAATAAGGATGAAATAGAAAGATTAAGAAAGTCAAACTTTAATGTTATAAATGAATTCTTTGATGGATTAGAATTAGGGGAAAAATTAAAAGATATGGATGCTTTAGTAATAAGATCTAAAAATAAAATAACTAAAGAAATAATAGATAAAGCCTGTGAGGGTAATAGATTAAAACTAATAATAAGATCTGGCGTAGGTTTGGATAATATAGAGGTAGATTATGCTGAGAGTAAGGGTATAAAAATAATGAATACACCTTGTGGAAGTACAGTTTCAGTAGCAGAGCTTACAATATGCCAAATAATAAATATAGCAAGATTTGTAAATATATCAAATGTAAGAATGAGAGAAGGTAAATGGGAAAAGAAACATTATATAGGAACTGAAATTTACGGAAAAACATTAGGTATAATTGGTATGGGAAGAATAGGAAAAGAAGTAGCTAAAAGAGCTTGTGCTATGGGCATGAATATTATATACTATGACATTTTGGGTAAGATGGATGTGCCTAATAAATATAGATTTTGTGAATTTGAAGAAGTATTAGCAAACTCAGATTTTTTAACTATTCATATACCTTACGATAAAGAAAAGGGATATTTAATAACTAAAAAAGAAATAGAAAAAATGAAAGATAGAGTATACTTGATAAATCACGCTAGAGGTGGACTGGTTTGTGAAAAGGATTTAATAAATGCATTAGATAATGGAAAAATTGAGGCAGTAGCATTAGATGTTTTTGAAAGTGAGCCAAAATTTAATTTAGAATTAGTAAATCATCCCATGGTATCTCCTACACCTCATATAGGAGCTTCAACGGTAGAAGCACAAAAAAGGATAAGTGCTGAGATAGTAGAAATTATAACTGAATATTTTCAAAGTGAAGAAGGTCGTAAAAATATAAGGCTAGCGCTATAAGAGCATATAAATAAGGGGGATGAATATGGCAGTAATAAAACCATTTAGAGCAATTAGACCATCTAAAGAATATGTAGATAAGGTAGCTGAATTACCATATGATGTTATGAGTAGAGATGAAGCTAAAAATATGGCGTATAACAATAAGTATTCATTTTTACACATAGATCGTGCAGAGATCGATTTACCAGATTATATAGATGAGTATGATGAAAAAGTATATTTAAAAGCAAAAGAAAATTTAAATAAATTTAAAAAGGAAAATATTTTAATTCAAGATGAGAGTGAATGTATATATATTTATAGAGAAATAATGGATAATAGAGCTCAAATAGGTATAGTTGCATGTGTATCTGTAGATGATAGTTTGAATGGTATTATAAAGAAACATGAATATACTAAACCAGACAAGGAACTAGATAGAACAAATCATATAAGGTATTGTAATGCAAATACAGGTACTATATTAATAACCTATAAAAATAAAAAAGAAATAGATGATATAATAAATAGCTATACAAAAGAAGAACACTTATATGATTTTATATCAAATGACAATATAAGACATACTGTTTGGAGAGTAAGTGAAAGTAAGGCTATAAATAAAATAGTAGATGAATTTAAAAGTATACAGTATTTATATATAGCAGATGGACACCATAGAGCAGCTTCAGCAGAGAATATTGCAAAAGAAATGAGAATTAAAAATTCTAGTTATACAGGAAAAGAAGAATTTAATTACTATTTAGCAATGATTGCACCAGAAAAAGACTTATTAGTACTAGATTATAATAGAGTAGTTAAAGATTTAAACAATTTAAATGAAATAGAGTTTATGAATAAAGTTAGAGAAAACTTTAAAATAATTAATTTAAAAGAAGATGGCTATAAACCTAAAGAAAAAGGAACGTTTGGAATGTATTTAAATAATAAATGGTATAAACTTCAATTTAAAAAGTTATCAGAAGTAGAAAATGATACAATAAGATCATTAGACGTTAGCATACTACATGATTATTTAATAGAACCTATTTTAGGAATAAAAAATCCTAGAAGTGATAAACGTATAGAATTTGTAGGAGGGATTAAAGGAATTAAAGAACTTGAAAATAGGGTTAATAAAGATATGAGGGTAGCCTTTTCTTTATATCCAACTAAAATAAAAGAATTAATGAAGGTGGCGGATGAAAATAAAATTATGCCAGCTAAATCAACTTGGTTTGAACCAAAAGTTAGATGTGGATTATTTTTGCATGAAGTATAAAAGCTATATAAAAAGATGATTACTTAATCTGAGTAGTCATTTTTTTATATAATTTTTAATTGATTAATTAATATAATTTTACTCTATGCTAAGTGTGAAAATGATAGTATACTAATACTTGCGTGAATATATGAATAAAATATAAAATCATAAAACTTAATAAATCGAGGTGGCATCATGGAAGTTATATTATCTCAATTGAACCATATAACTGTGGTAATATCAAATGTAATATGGCCAATATTTATACCATTTTTATTACTTATGGGAATTTACATTTGTGCTCAAGTAATACTAAACATAAGATCATTGACAACTGAAAAAAGAGAGTTTAGTATAATGCATTTAATACCTCAAGCATCAGTATCTCTAGGTGCTATGATGGGAACTGGAATTATAATTGGCTTTTTAAGCGCATTAAGTAACTTGTATGTAGGTGGTCAAGTATATGTAGAATCGGTAGCTTTATGGGCATTAATAGGATCATTAGTATTAATACCAATATCATATTGTGAAACATTAATAGCTAAAATTGTAAATATGGATCCTAGAGACTACATAGAAAAATTTGTATCTAAAGGTGCAGCAAAGATTTATGTTATAGCATTAATTTTATTATATGTATTTGCTATAGGTGGTGTTCAATTTAGTGGAATGGATGCTATTATAATAACGAGTTTGGATAAGATATCTGGAATTAAACTTACTCAAATGCAACAATATTTATTTGTAATAATACCCATTATATTTATTTTATTTGTAGTTGTATTGAAAAATAGACAAGATATATTTATCAAATCTATGGTAAGTATGATTTTAGTTGCTGCAGGCGCTTACTTTGTGTTTTTTGGAATATTTTTAATAAAAACACATATATATGTGCCAGCATTTATCGAAAGGATGCTTATAGGATTTAAAAATCCAGTAAGTATGTTGTTTGGAATTCCTTTAGGTCTTATATTTGGTATGCAAAGAGTAATTCAAATTGCAGAACCTGGATTAGGGACATTGCCACTAGCAGCAGTTAAAACAAATTCTAGTCCAAGAGTAGCTGCGTCTATATCAGCTATTATGACTACATTCCTTGTTGTAATATCAGTATTAGTTACATCTTATATAGCTTCATATGGAGTTGATCAAAATATTATATCGTTTACAGAAAATAGTGCTCAAAGATTAGTATCTTATTTTGAAACTGTAATAAGTGTAACAGGTATATTGGGATTAGCAATATTATTTATATTTATAATATTGTCGGGAATGACGACTTTACTAGGTTCATATTATCTTTTAAGTTTATCTAGCAAGATTAATATAAAGAATAGAAATATTATGTATCTAAGCATGTTATTAATATCAGGCATTTTATCAATATTTAAATTTGAAATATTATTTAATTTATTAAATATATTACTTTTTGTAGCAACATCTTTAAATATTGGTGCATTAGCTATGTTTGTGGAATTTGAATGGAGCAAATATAAGTTAAATAAAAATAATAAAAAGCAAGTTGCATAAAAAAATCGAGATAATTATCTCGATTTTTTTATGCGTATAATATCTACATATTTCTATAAATTACATATATAACCATGATTATTTTTAGATATATATTATTTTTTATGATATAATTATAGGTCAGAGTTGAAAAATAAGTTTCATACTATAATAAAAAGGATATAATAAATCTTATTATAAATTAAGCAGGTGATTATCATGGAAAATAAATTTTTACCAATATGTAAACAAGATATGATAGATAGAGGTTGGGAACAGCTAGATTTTGTATTAGTTACAGGAGATGCGTATGTTGACCATCATAGTTTTGGTACAGCTATAATTTCTAGAGTATTAGAAAATGCAGGATATAAGGTTGGTATAATAGCCCAACCAAATTGGAAGTCTACAGAAGACTTTATGAAGTTAGGAAGACCAAGACTTGGATTCTTAGTTAATTCAGGGAATATGGATTCTATGGTTAACCATTATTCAGTAAGCAAAAAACAAAGAGAAAAAGATCTATACTCTCCAGGGGGAAAAATGGGATGTAGACCAGATAGAGCAGTAATAGTTTATTGTAACAAAATAAGAGAAGCATACAAAGATATACCAGTAATAATAGGTGGTATAGAAGCAAGTTTAAGAAGATTTGCGCACTATGATTATTGGGCTAATAAAGTTAGAAAATCAATATTAGTAGATAGTGGTGCAGATTTACTAGTTTATGGAATGAGTGAAAAGCAAATAGTAGAAGTTGCAGATGCTCTTAATAATGGATTTGATCCGAAGTATATAAGACATATAAATGGAACATGTTATATGGTAGATAGTTTAGATGAAGTATATGAAGATTATGTATTACTTCCATCATATAAAGAAATATGTGAAGATAAAGTAAAATATGCACAATCATTTAAATTACAGTATGATGAGCAGGATCCATATAGAGGAAAAGCTATAGTCGAACCATATGGAGATAAGTTCTTAGTTCAAAATAAACCAGAGAAGCCTTTAAATAGAGAAGAACTAGATGATGTATATGCCTTACCATATCAAAAAACGTATCATCCTATATATAAAGAAATGGGTGGCATTCCGGCAATAGAAGAGGTTAAATTTAGTATAGTGAGTTCAAGAGGATGTTTTGGAAGTTGTTCATTCTGTGCAATAACATTCCATCAAGGTAGAGCTGTACAAAGTAGAAGTCATGATTCAATCGTGGATGAAGCAAAATATATAACTACACTTCCAGACTTTAAAGGTTATATACATGATGTTGGTGGTCCTACAGCAAACTTTAGACAAGAGGCTTGTAAAAAACAAATAACAAAAGGTGCTTGTAAGCATAGACAATGCTTGCATCCAGAACCATGTAAAAATCTAAAAGTAGATCATACAGATTTTATAGATTTATTAAGAAAGGTAAGAAGTTTACCAGGAATAAAAAAAGTATTTGTACGTTCTGGAATAAGATATGATTATGTCATGGCAGATAAAGATAATAAGTTCTTAAAAGAATTAATAAAGCACCATGTAAGTGGTCAATTAAAGGTTGCTCCAGAGCATGTTGCAAGCGAGGTATTACATCATATGCAAAAGCCAGCTGGAAATACTTATGATAGATTTAGACAAAAATTCTTTGCTATAAATGAACAATTAGGCATGAAACAGTACTTAATACCGTATTTAATGTCAAGTCATCCAGGTTCAACATTAAATTCAGCAATAGAACTTGCTGAGTATTTAAGAGATACAAACTATCAACCAGAACAAGTACAAGACTTTTATCCAACTCCAGGAACATTATCTACAACAATGTTCTATACAGGACTAGATCCACTTACTATGCAAGAAGTGTATGTGCCTAAGACTAAGCAAGAAAAAGCAATGCAAAGAGCTTTATTACAATATAGAGCCCCTAGAAATTATGAACTAGTTCATGCGGCCCTTGAAGAAGCAGATAGAGAAGATTTAATAGGGTATGGTCCTAAGTGTTTAATAAAGCCTAGAGAAGGTAGAGGATTTGGACATAGAGGTAATTCTAATAACAAAAATTCTAGAGGTAAGAATAATCAAAGAGATAACTCAATAAGAGTTTCTAAAAATAATAAAGACTCTAGAAATAAAAAAAATACTAAAAGTAAGAACTCAAGAAGTAACAAAGTAGAAAATATTAAAGTGGAAAAGAGTTCTAATAATAGAAGAAAAAAAAGATAATAATAAAGGATATGAAATTAATTCATATCCTTATATTATTTTCAGAATAAAATAATATAAGGAAGTCAATAAATAGGATAATTATAGAAAAAAACGACTTATATTGACAATTATTTTATTTGCATTTATACTAAAATTTGCGTGAATTTTAATAATTAATATGAAGATAAAAATTAAAATAGAGAGGATAATGTAAATGAATAAGAAGTTATCAATAAAAACGATAGTTTCTATAGGAATAGGAGCGGCAGTTTTTATGGTATTAGGAAGATTCGGGTCTATTCCTACATTTATTCCAAATACTAATATAGAGACATCTTATGCATATTTGGCATTAATGTCTGTAGTATATGGTCCTATGGCAGGATTCCTTATAGGACTTATAGGACATGGATTAAAAGATTTAGTATTTTATGGATCACCATGGTTTAGTTGGGTAATAGCATCAGGAGTAGTTGGATTAGTAATCGGAATTGCTTCAAAAAAATTAGATTTAGAAGATGATTTTAATATAAAACAAATAATACTATTTAACATAACTCAAGTTATAGCAAACGCATTAGCGTGGTTTTTAGTAGCACCTGGATTAGATATAATAATATACCTAGAACCTGCAAATAAAGTATTTTTACAAGGAATCATAGGTGGTATATCTAATATGGTAACAGTTGGAGTTTTAGGAACATTAATATTATCGGCTTACTCTAAGACAAAAATAAAGAGCGGAAGTTTAAGAATGGAAGAGTAATACTAAAGGAGATAGGAATGAAAAGAAAGATAATAGAGTTTAAAGACTATAGTTTTCGATATAGAGTGCAAGCAGAGCCTACTCTTAAAAATATAAATTTAACTATATATGAAGGAGAAAAAGTACTTATAGTGGGACCTTCTGGCTCTGGTAAAAGTACTTTAGCTCATTGTCTTAACGGATTAGTTCCATTTTATTATAGTGGGAAAACATCTGGAGAGCTATTAATTGATGGTGAAAATGTTCAAAATAAAAATATATTTGAATTATCTAAAATAATAGGTACAGTACTTCAAGATCCAGATAGTCAATTTATAGGTTTAACAGTAGGTGAAGATATAGCGTTTAAGCTTGAAAATGACTGTGTAGAGCAAGAAAAAATGAAGAAGATAGTTAGTGATTCAGCAAAATTAGTGGATATAGATAAGGAATTAGAATCCTCACCATATAAGTTATCTGGAGGTCAAAAGCAAAGAGTTACTCTTGCTGGTGTTACTGTAGATGATGTAAAGATTCTATTATTTGATGAGCCATTAGCGAGTTTAGATCCATTGACAGGTAAAAGTGCAATAGAATTAATTGATAATATAAAAAATAAAAATAACAAGACTATGATAATTGTAGAACATAGATTAGAGGATGTACTACATAAGGATTTAGATAGAATTATTGTTATGAATAAAGGTGAAATAGTAGCAGACACTACTCCGAACGAACTTCTCTCAACTAATATATTAAAGGAAGTTGGAGTTAGGGAGCCACTATATTTATCAGCTTTAAAATATGCTAATTGTGATATAAATCCTGGGATGAATCCTGAAAGAATAGAAAAAATAGATTTAATAAATTGTAAAGAAAAATTAAAAGCTTGGTACTCAAGTATAGATGAGGATGTTTGTAATGAAAATACTTATCCTATACTTGAAGTTGAAGACTTAAGTTTTTCATATAGTATAGAAAAACAAATATTAAATAATGTTTCGTTTAAAATAAATAAAGGTGATATGGTAAGTATTGTTGGAAAAAATGGTGCAGGAAAATCTACTATATCAAAACTAATTTGCGGTTTTTATAAACCAACATCAGGAAAAATAATATTTGATGGAGAAGATATAGCAAATCAAACTATAAAAGAACGTTCGGAAAAAATAGGATTTGTAATGCAAAATCCAAATCAAATGATATCTAAATCTATGATTTTTGATGAAGTTGCATTTGGACTTAGAGTTAGAGGATATTCTGAAAGTGAAGTTCAAGAGAGGGTTTATAATACTCTTAAGATATGTGGCCTTTATCCACTTAGAAATTGGCCAATATCAGCGCTAAGTTTTGGACAAAAGAAAAGAGTTACAATAGCATCTATACTTGTACTAAATCCAAATATAATAATATTAGATGAGCCTACAGCAGGCCAAGATTTCAAACATTACTCAGAAATAATGGAGTTTTTAGTAGATCTTAATAAACAAGGAATTACTATAATAATGATTACTCATGATATGCATCTAATGCTAGAGTATACAAATAATGTAATTGTTTTATCAGAAGGTGAAAAAATAGCAGATGATACTGCTATAAATATATTAACTAATTATGATGTTATAGAAAAAGCAAACTTGAAAGAAACATCATTATATGAACTAGCTCAAAAATGTGGAATAAAAGATGAGAGAAGTTTTATTAAAAGATTTATAGATTATGATAGGAGGGTTAGATAAATATGAACTCAGAAATGTTATCATATATAAAGAAAGATTCCCCTATACATAAGTTAACAGGAGCTACAAAACTGATAATTTTTTTATTATGGTCCATAGCCTCTATGATAACTTATGATACTAGATTACTAGTAGGAATGCTTATAATAGGTATTATATCTTTTAAGATATCTAAAATAGAATTTAGAGAAGTTTCATTTATACTTTATTTTATAATGATATTTTTACTTTTAAATGCTGTTATGATATTTGTATTTGCACCAAAACAAGGTGTTCAAATATATGGTAGTAGAACAGTTTTAATACACTTAATAGGTCCATATACTATAACCTTAGAACAATTATTCTATGAACTTAATGTTGTGTTAAAATATTTTGCTGCAATACCTATGGCCCTTTTATTTATATTAACAACAGATCCAAGTGAATTTGCTGCATCATTAAATAAAATTGGTATTAGTTATAAGGCTGCATATTCTATATCAATAGCTTTAAGGTATATACCAGATATCCAAAAAGATTATAAGGATATAGCTTTTGCTCAGCAAGCTAGAGGAATTGATTTATCTAATAAGGAAAAGTTCTTTAAGAGAATCAAAAACGCAGCATCAATACTTATGCCACTTATTTTCTCGAGTTTAGAGAGAATTGATAAAATAAGTATAGCCATGGAGTTAAGAGCTTTTGGAAATCAAAAAAAGCGTACATGGTATAAAAGAAAAGATTTCACTAAAAATGATTATATATCAATATTATTATGTACTTTATTAGTTTTAGTATCAATAATACTAATTAAAGTAGATGGAGGAAGATTCTATAATCCGTTTATATAATATTAAGCCGTGCTAATTTAGCATGGCTTTTTTTATTTAATATATGTGTTAAGAAAGATTAGAAATGTAAAATTAAATATAGTACTAAAATTTAATTATTGTGGAACAATAATTAAAAGAAAGGAGTGTAGATATGAAAAAAGTGAATCAAAGTAAAAGAATATTAAATGAGCCAACAGAATTAACTAATTTAGTTAATCATGGTCACACATATAATGAAATTAAAAATATAATTGAAGATGAGAATGAAGAAGTTGTAAGAAAATCTCATAAAAAGGGGAATTTAAAAGCTCCATCATATGATGAAGCACATAACCATAATAAGCTAAAGTAATAAAGTTATTTATTTTAGATAAAAAAGATGTACTTTTAAAGTACATCTTTTTTTATTAAATAATTAAGCTACATCATCTAATCTATTATCGAAACCTTCTTTTTTAGCCATATAGCTATATACAGGTAAACCTATAAGTGTTATTATAACTCCACCAATTGACATTAAAGTATTTGTCATTCCAGCAAAGAATAATTGATTTAATACTACAAATAATCCACCAGCTATAGCTACGAATGGTATAAATGGATATAAAGGAACTTTATAAGGTCTATGCATATCTGGATGAGTCTTTCTTAATTTTATAACACCAACAAATGTTAATACATAGAATGACCATACAGCAAACATAGATAAATCACTTAGTAAGTTGAATTGTCCAGATAGTGCATATAACGCAGATATAAAAGCCATTATCATTGTTGCATTAGCAGGAACATCATTTTTATTTAGTGCACCTATAAATTTATATCCTGGTAAAGTTTTTTGTTGAGCTAATGTATAAAGTATTCTTGGTCCAGTCAATAAGTAACCGTTAATACATCCGAATACAGATATTAGTATACCAATAGTTATTATTTGACCACCAACTCTACCAAATAATACTTCTGCAACAGCTGAAGCTGGTGAAGCAAATTGAGCAAGTTGATCAGCTGGTAATACAAATAAATAAGCTATGTTTATTATAACATATACAGCCATAACTAATGATAAGCCACCAACTATTGCTTTTGGTAAATCTTTTCCTGGATCTTTCATTTCTCCAGCTATAGCACCAACATTTATCCATCCATCATATGCAAATAATATTGCTATTAATAATTGTCCGAATACTCCTCCAGGACTAACACCTTTTCCTACAAGAGGCGTGAATACTGGGCTAGATGCATTTCCTTTGAATAATCCAAATCCTATTATTAAAATAAGTGGAACTAATTTACATATTGTAGAAATTGTTTGTATCATACCACTTGTTTTAGAACCAAATGAGTTTATAAAACCTATAAATAATATTACACCTGCAGTTAAAAATATAACTAATGTTTGATTATTTCCGTTTCCAAGTAATATTGCAGATTGTTGACCGAACATTACTGATATTGCAGCTATAGTAGCTGGGAAAAATAAAACACATTGCATCCATCCTGTTAAGAAACCTAATTTCTTACCATATATTTCTTCGATATAAACCATCATACCACCAGTTTTAGGTATCGCAGCCGAAATTTCTGCAGCTGTAAGACCAGCAGTTATTGTTACTATACCTGCAACGATCCAAGCTATCATCCCAAGACCAGGTGCTCCACCTGTTAATGTAAATACTGCTTGTGGCTTAAAGAATACACCGCCACCAATTACCATACCAACAACAGTTGATAGAGCTGCAGCAAATCCAAGATTTTTTTGAAGACTCTTGTTTTCCATATTATTATTCCTTTCTTTTATTAGAAAAATTATTATATAAAATTAGTGCTTTTTTTAGCGACAAGAACCATTATAATACTTTTAAAAATAAAAACAATGTTTTCTTTAAAATTTCCTTTCAAAATTCGACAAAAAAATTGGTAAATATTAAATTAAATGTAACATTTGGTAAAATATTGAAATATATTTACTTTATCTTTAAATAGTTTATTATTATATTTTTATCTAAGATAAAAAATATATAAGTAAATTATATAGGTAATATGTGGGATTGAATTTTAAAAGACACTATTATTGTTATATAGTATTTTAATAATAAATTTTTAATAAATTTTATAGAATAATAAACTAAATTAAATTTAAGAATAAATAATAAAGTATAAATTTTATTATATGTAAGGAGAAGTGTTATGTTTTATAAAAGAACATATGAAGATGTAATGTCAAATTTAAACTCTAGTCTACAGGGATTATCCGAAGATCAAGTTAATGAACTATTAAAATCTAAAGGGTACAATGAATTAAAAGAAAAAGATAAGATACCTACATATAAATTATTTTTAGAATCCTTTAAAGATCCTTTAGTAATAATATTACTTATTGCTGCAATAGTCCAAATTATATTAGGTGAAGTTGTAGAATCTATAATAATATTTGCGGTTGTAATAATAAATTCAGTATTAGGAGTTGTACAGACTAAAAAGGCGGAGGGGTCATTAGAAAGTTTAAAGAAACTATCTGCACCTCAAGCTAAGGTTATAAGAAATAATAAAAAGGTAACCTTAGAATCTAGACAATTAGTGCCAGGAGATATAGTAGTATTAGAAGCTGGTGACTATGTTCCTGCAGATGGAAGACTTATAGAAGCGGAAACATTGAAGGTTGTAGAAGGAATGCTAACTGGAGAATCAGAACCTGTATTAAAGTATACTGATGTAATAAATGAAGAAGTTGGGCTAGGAGATCAGAAAAATATGGTATTTAGTGGGTCTATAGTCGTATATGGTAGAGGGATGTTTATAGTAACTGACACTGGTATGAATACAGAAATGGGTAAAATAGCAGGTCTTTTAGAATCTTCAGAAAATAAGTTAACTCCTCTTCAACAGAAGCTAGAGGAGTTTAGTAAAAAATTAGGTATTGGAATAACTATACTTGCTTTAGTAATTTTTATAATAGAGGTTGCAAGAGCATACTTTACTAGAAATACAACAAATATGATAGGTGTAGCCTTAGATAGTTTTATGTTCGCAGTGGCCGTGGCGGTAGCAGCGATTCCGGAAGCTTTATCATCAATTGTAACTATAGTTTTAGCTGTAGGAACTAATAATATGGCAAAACGACAAGTTATAATAAGAAAGCTACCAGCAGTTGAGACTTTAGGATCTGCAAGTATTATATGTACAGATAAAACTGGTACTCTTACACAAAATAAGATGACAGTTGTAGATTATTATATGTATGGAAATGATGATGATGTATTTGAAAAAGGAAATGTACATTATAATTATCAAGCTAAACTACTGACAATGATATCAACTCTATGTAATGATTCTCATATTACTGAGGAAGGAAATGAGATAGGAGATCCAACAGAAGTTGCACTAATTACTTATTCAAATAAAAATGATTTAAATTATAGTACTTTACGAGGAAAGTATGTAAGAAAAGGGGAAATACCATTTGATTCAGATAGAAAATTAATGTCTACTGTAAATGATATTTACGGTGATGCAGTAATGTATACAAAAGGAGCCCCGGATGTATTATTTAATAGATGTAAATATGCTTTGAATAATGGTGAAGTAGTTGAAATAAATGATGAAATCTTAAATGAGTATAGAAAAGTTAATGAAGAGTTTTCAAAAAATGCATTAAGAGTTTTAGCTTTTGCGATGAAAGATGTACCAGATAAAGATTTTGTTCCTAGTGTAGAAGATGAAATTGACATGATATTGGTAGGCTTAATGGCAATGATAGACCCTCCTAGGGAATCAGTATATAGCGCGGTTAAGGAAGCTAAAGAAGCTGGTATAAAAACAATTATGATAACTGGGGATCATAAAACTACAGCTCAAGCAATAGCTAAACAAATAGGCATAATGGATGAAAGTGAATTAGCACTTACAGGTCAAGAATTAGATGCTTTAACTGATGAGCAATTAGATAAGGAATTAGAAAAAATAAGTGTTTATGCTAGGGTTTCACCTGAGAATAAAATACGTATAGTTAAAGCATGGCAAAGAAAAGGTAAGATAACTGCGATGACAGGTGATGGAGTAAATGATGCACCATCATTAAAACAGGCAGATATTGGAATCGGTATGGGGAGTGGAACTGATGTATCAAAGGATGCATCAGCAATGATACTAGTAGATGATAATTTTTCAAGCATAATAAGTGCAGTTGAAGTAGGTAGAAGTGTTTATGATAATATAAAAAAGGCAATTACTTATTTATTTGCTGGAAACTTAGGAGCGATAGTAGCAATATTGTTTGCTGTATTTGCAGATTGGAATAATCCGTTTACTGCACTGCAATTATTATTTATAAATCTAGTAAATGACTCATTACCTGCTATTGCATTAGGTCTTGAACCGCCTGAAAAAAGTATAATGAAACATAGTCCAAGAGACCCAAATGAGAGTATATTAGCAGGAGGTACGCTAAAAAGAGTAGTCTTTAGAGGGGTAGTTATAGGGATTGTAACTATATTTGCTCAGTATATAGGTAATTTAACATCAGAGTACTTAGGAGTAGCTATGGCATTCTCTACATTAATAATATCTAGGATTCTTCAAACATTACCAGCAAGATCTAATGAAAGTACATTAATTCAGTTGGGGATTTTTTCTAATAAATTTGCATTAGGAGCTGTAGTAGTTTGCTTTATACTATATAGTATAACTTTAGTACCAGGTGTTAGAGAATTATTTTCAATACCAAATTCATTTGGTATTAGTCAATTTAGTATTTGTCTAGGTCTAGCGTTAATTTCAACATTTATCATGGAAATTGCAAAAATAATAAAAAAATAGATGGAATATATTATATAATTGTAAAATAGATAAATAAACAATTAGGAGAGACAGTATGACAAGAATAATAGACGCAATAGAAATGTGTGAAGGAAAAATACAAAAATTTAAAGAAGAAATTACAAAAATTGAAAAAATTATAAACAAGCAGCCTGAATTTATAATAATAAATGCATCTGACGATGAGGGAAATGCAAGGTATATAAAAGGAAAAATAACTGAGGGTGAGAAAGCAGGTCTTAAAGTAAATGCAATAAAATTAGAAGAAAATTGTACAAATGAAGATGTGAAAAATATAATTGATAAATGTAATGCAGAAAAAATTCCAGTAATACTTCAATTACCGACATTTAAGCATTTAGATACAGATAATCTAATGAAGTCGATAGATTATAGTGTTGATGCAGATGGATTTGCAAAAGAATGGATAGGAGAGATAAATTTAGGTAATGATAAAATATTAGCCCCAGCAACTCCAAAAGGCGTAATATCATTATTAGAGTATAATGATGTTGAAATACAAGGTAAAGTTGCGTTAGTTATAGGAAAATCTAATCATGTTGGTAAACCCCTATGTTCTATGCTTATGAATAGAGGTGCAACATTGATAAATGCGAATAGTAAGACAAAAGACTTGTCATCTTTAGTCCAAATTGCAGATATAATTATTTCTTGTGTAGGAAGACAAAATCTTATTAACTCGAAAGATATTAAAGAGGATGCTGTTGTAATTGGTGTTGGTTTTACTTATGTTGGTAGAAAACAGATATTAGACTTTGATGTAGATGAAGTTGTAAGTATAGGAAAAGCTAGTATGGTATCAAATAGAATAAACTGCACAGGTAAAGCTACAATAAATTCACTTATTGAAAATGTTATTGAACTGTATAAAATTAATTTTAATATATAAATAATATTATTTATGTTAATAAAAACATCAAAATAAAAGGATATCATAAAGTTAAATTACTTATACTTTGACTTTAGATATCCTTTTTATATTGTATCAACTTATATATATATAACATAATATAATATAATATATACATTGTCTAGTGGAGGGAGAGTATGAAAATAAAAGAACAATTTACAGGTTTAATACTTTCTATTATGTCAGGATTGTTAATAAGTTATATTCCAATTATATGTTCGGATAAATTAGAAGTTATTACAATATTAAATATAATACCAGTATATATTATAAGCAGAAAATCACCTAGTATAGGATTAATATCATATATATTTACGTTTTTATTAATTGGAGTATCTAATCAAGTTGAGTCCATAAGGTTTTTATTTATTAATGGGTTATTAGGACTTTTTCTTGGTATGTTTAGTTATTATATAAGAAAAAAACTCTTGATGAGTTTATTTACAGGAATAATATTATATATTTCTATAAATGGAATCTATAATTTAATTAACATTAATATTAATATTATATATGGTTTACATCTTAATGGATTAGCTATCCAATGTATAATAATATTACTCTGTATATTATATAGTTCAATTGTATTAATGATATGTGATTATCTATATAAAAAAATATGATTTATATTTTAATATCATTACTATATAAAACTTAAAATAGTAAGTTTTATAAAAATAAGAAATATATATAAATACGAAAAAAATGTCTAAAAATGTTGAACAATTGCATATTTAGAGGTTATAATAGAAAAGCATAAAATAAAAATATACAATAGAAGAGGAATGAGTAAAACAAATGGAAATCTTATTAAACGTAATTGGTATAGTTGTTTTACTAGGTGCATTATTCTTATTCTCAACGGATAAGAAAGCTATCGATAAAAAAATGATAATAAAAGCACTAGTAATACAATTTATACTAGCATTTTTATTAGTAAAATTCCCTCTAGGTCAAATGGCCTTAGAAAAAGTATCTGACTTTGTAACTGCAGTTCTGGGTTATGGTGCAGAGGGATTATCGTTTATGTTTGGAACACTTGCAGATTCATCAGAGCCAACGGGAAGTATATTTGCAATAAGTGTATTAGGAAACATAATATTTGTTTCTGCATTAGTTGCAGTTTTATATTATTTAGGTGTTATAAGTGCTATAGTTACAGCAATAGGTGGAATAGTAGGAAAGGTTCTTGGAACATCTAAAGTTGAAAGCTTTGTAGCTGTTGCTAACATGTTCTTAGGACAAACTGAATCTCCAGTATTAGTAAGTAAGTACTTAAAATCTATGACTGAAAGTGAAATAATGTTAGTTCTAATATCAGGTATGGGTAGTATGTCTGCTACAGTACTTATGGGATATGCTGGTATGGGAATACCTATGCAATATTTACTTTTAGGAGGAGCATTAGTTCCATTTGGAAGTATATTAGTTTCTAAAATGTTACTGCCAGAAGATTTAAGTTTAGTTGGTAAAAGTGAAGTTAAAGATATTAAGATTGATAATAAAGGAGATAATCCGAATCTTATATCTGCAATATCTCAAGGTGCTTCAGATGGGCTTCAAATGGTTTTAGGAATAGGTGCAGCTCTTATAGCTATAACTGGTTTAGTTGCATTAGTTAATGGAGGGCTTGGAATATTTGGACTATCTTTAGAAAAGATATTATCAGTAGTTTTTGCGCCTATAGGATTTTTAATGGGATTAAAACCAGATGAAATATCTCTAGCAGGGCAATTACTAGGAAGTAAATTAGTTCTTAATGAGTTTGTTGCATTTGGTCAACTAGGAGATGTTATAAAGACATTAGAACCAAGAACTGCCATGGTGTTATCTGTATCTTTATGTGGATTTGCCAATATATCAAGTATGGGTATATGTATATCAGGAATATCAGTATTCTGCCCCGAAAAAAGAAATCAATTATCAAAACTAGCATTTAGAGGTATGATAGGTGGATTCTTAGTAAGTATATTAAGTGCATTAGTTGTAGGTCTAATCGCTGCTTTATAAAATTAATAGAATTATATTTAATCAAAAACCACTTTAAAATAAGTTAATTATTTTAAAGTGGTTTTTTTTTAAAGGAATAATATATAGATTAACATAATTATAAATATAAGGTTATGGGTAAAATGAATATAGAATATTATTCTAATTTAAAAATAATATATTAATTATTTGACATTAAGTATATAATATAAAAAAATAGAAAATAAAGACTAGAGGGGGTATACATATGATAAAAAATAGAATTGAAAAATTAAGAAAACTAATGAGTCAAAAAGAAATTTATGCCTATATAATACCATCTTCAGACTTTCATCAAAGTGAGTATGTTGGAGAGTATTTTAAAAGTAGAGAATATATATCTGGATTTACAGGGTCGGCAGGTACTATAGTAATAACTAAAGATGATGGTGGATTATGGACTGATGGAAGGTACTTCTTACAAGCTGAAACTGAACTTAAAGATAGTGGCATAAAACTATATAAGTCTGGAATGGAAGGGGTTCCTACTATTGAAGATTATTTATATGATAATATGCCGGAAAATTCAACGTTAGGATTTGATGGAAGAGTGATATCTGTTGATGAAGGAGAAAAATTAAAACATCGATTAAAAAGTAAAAATATAAAAATTTCTTACGAAGATGATTTAATTGATTATATATGGGAAGATAGATCATCGATGTCATCAGAAATAGGATTTTTATTAGATATAAAATATACAGGAGAAGATTTTTTAAGTAAATTAAATAAAGTAAGAAAATCTATAAAAGAAAATAATGCAACAATGCATATAATTGCATCATTAGATGATATAGCATGGTTATTTAATATAAGAGGTAGAGATGTAAAGTATAATCCTGTACTTCTTTCATATGCAATAATAACTTTAGATAAAGTTTATTTATTTGTTGATGATAATAAACTTACAATTGAAATGAAAGAAGAGTTAAATAAGGCAGATACAATTATAAAACCATATTTTGAAATATACGATTTTATAAAAAACATAGATAAAGATCAAGTTGTATTACTAGATAAATCTAAGATAAATTATGCAATTTATAACAATATTTCGAGTGAAATAGAAAAAGTAAGTGTACAAAACCCTACTGTATTACTTAAAGCTATAAAAAATGAAGTAGAGTTAAATAATATAAGAAAATGTCATATAAGAGATGGCGTTGCTATGACTAAGTTTATGTATTGGTTAAAAAATAATGTAGGAAAAATTGAAATGGATGAAGTTAGTATAGATGAGCAATTGCTAAAGTTTAGACAAGAGCAAGAAAACTTTATTGAGCCTAGTTTTAACACAATAGCAGGATATAAAGAGCATGGGGCAATAATTCATTATAGTGCTACAAAAGAAAGCGCATATAAATTATACCCAGAAGGATTATTGTTAGTAGATTCTGGGGGACAATATTTTGATGGAACCACAGATATAACTAGAGTATATGTATTAGGTGATATTCCTGAAGTTCAAAAAACACATTTTACAGCTGTAGTTAGAGGTATGGTAAAATTATCAATGGCTAAGTTCATGTATGGATGTAGAGGGTACAACTTAGATATACTAGCAAGAGGTCCAATTTGGGATTTAGGTATAGATTATAGAACAGGTACAGGACATGGTATAGGATTTGTTTTAAATGTACATGAGGCTCCAAATGGATTTAGATGGAGAATAGTACCTGAAAGGAATGATAGTTGTGTATTAGAAGCTGGTATGGTTACTACTAATGAACCAGGTATTTATATAGATGGATCTCATGGTATAAGAATAGAGAATGAGCTTATAACAGTTAAGAGTGATGTAAATGAATATGGACAATTTATGGAATTTGAAGCTGTTACACTTGTTCCTATAGACTTAGATGGAATTAATCCGATGTTAATGGAAAAAGCAGAAATTGATTACTTAAATGATTATCATAAGAAAGTTTATAATGAGATTTCTCCATACTTAAATGAAGAAGAAAAGGAATGGTTAAAGAAATATACTAGGGCTATATAATGAAATAAAAAGGTGTATCCTAAATTATATGGATACATCTCTTATTTTATAAAATAATTAGATAGTAAAATATATAAAAAGGGATGAGATATAACATGTCAAAATCAAAAGTAAAAACTAATGCAATGAGAATACTTGATTCGAATGATATTAAATACAATATATATTCTTATGATATTGGAAAAAAACATGTGGATGGAATTGAAGTTGCAAGTAAAATAGGTAAGGATATTAAAGTGGTGTATAAGACATTGGTAGCACAAGGTTTAAGTAAAGAATACTATGTATATGTTATACCAGTTAATGAAAATTTGGATTTAAAGAAGGCGGCAAAAGCTTCTAAAGAAAAGAATATAGAAATGATACATGTTAAAGATATTAATAAAGTTACTGGATATGTAAGGGGAGGGTGTTCACCTATAGGTATGAAAAAGTTGTATAAAACTTTTGTAAATATAAGTGCTAAAGAATTAAATGAAATTATTGTAAGTGCAGGTAAAATAGGATATCAAATTGAAATATCTCCTACTGATTTACAAAAACTAGTTAAATTTGAATTTGAAGACATTATAAAATAGACTGAGTAAAATACTCAGTCTATTTTATAATCTATTTAATATAAGTGCCTTTTGAATCTTGAGTTATGACACCTTTTTTCATAAGAATACCTAAAGCACGTTTAAAGTTTTTCTTACTAGAATTAAACACAGTGGCAATTTCTTCTGGCGTAGATTTATCATTAAATCTCATAAATCCATCATTACCCTCTAAGTAACTAATAATAGAAGATTCTAAAGTATCTAGTTCATCTTTTCTACCTTGTCTAGGAGAAAGTCCTAGTTTTCCATCTTCATATATTTTTATAACTTTTAAAGTTAACTCCTGCCCATGTTTTAACTCAGTGAAATATTCATTATGTAGTATTACCCCAGCATACTTATTATCAACTACAACCATAGCTGAATTATTCGTTTGGAATCCATATACAACTCCATTAACTGTATCTCCAATATTATATTCATGATCAGTAGTTAAGTATGAATCTATATCAGTAGTAGCTGCTAATCTTTCGCTTTTATCTACATATATATAGAATGGATATCTTTCTCCTTTTTCTAAATCATAAGTTCTAGCCTTAAAAGGAACTAGTATATCTTTAGGAAGACCGATATCTATGAAACTTCCTATTTTCGTATGAGCAACAACTTTTAACATAGAAATTTCACCAACTTTAGCTTTAGGGGCTATTAAAGTTGCAGATAGTCTATCTTCTGAATCCTTAAAAATAAAAGCTTCAACTTCATCTCCTATTTCTATACTGTTTTTTCCAAGTAATCTATTATGTAATAATATATCATCTTTAGTTTGATTAGTTTTACCATCTAAGAAATAACCAAAATCAGCTTTCCTTTTAACTTTTAATTTATTAAAATCACCTATTTTTATCAAATTAAGCATCTCCTTACTAAATTATTATTTATAATTGTGCATTTCTATATAATATCATATATTATGTGAGTTATATAAAATATTTTTTACAAAATACTAATAAATTATTGAAATAGTTAGGAAAATAAAATGAATTAATTATAAAAAGGTAATAATATAATAAAATTAGATGATTTTCTCATTAAATTTTAATACTTCATTAATACGCCTCTAATTTAAAAAATATATAATACAATTAAAGATTGGAGGTAGCTAATTATGAATATGAATGAAAATAAGAAAGAAGAAAAAGTGAATAAATTAGATATAATAGAAAAGATAAAATTAAAGAAGAAAAAAATAAAGAAAAGTATAATAATGATATTAATTTTTTCTATAATAGGAATTGGAAGTGTTGGCATAGGAGTGTTTTCATATGCAGAATCTAAAGTAAATTATACAGAAGATCAGTTAAAAGAAATTGCATTAAGTAAAATTCCAGGTGATATTATTAAAGTTGAAAAAGATTTTGATGATGATAGTTTTACCTTCGAATATGAATTTAAAATAAAGGATGAGAATAATCTACTTAGAGAAGTTACTGTTAACAGCAATAGTGGAGCTATAATAGATCTAGATGATAATTTTAGAAATAGCTATAAATATGATTAAATAATTAATATAGTAAAGTGGGGATATAATTAATATATTCCTATTTTTGTATAATAAATATAAACAAGAAAGGAATATGTTTATGAAAAAAATATTAGTCATAGAAGACGAGAAAAATATATCTTCTTTTGTAAAAATGGAATTACAATTTGAAGGATATAATGTAGTTATAAAAGAGGATGGTAAGAGTGGATTGTATGAAGCAATTAAAGAAAGTTATGATTTAATCTTATTAGACTTGATGTTGCCAGAGCTTAATGGGCTAGAAGTTTGTAGAAGATTAAAAAGAGAAAAAGATACACCAATAATTATGTTGAGTGCAAGAGATAGTGTTATGGATAAAGTTACTGGACTTCAAACTGGAGCTGATGATTATATAGCTAAGCCGTTTGCAATAGAAGAATTATTAGCAAGAATTCAAGTTGTATTTAGAAGACAAGGAGAAGCAAATTTAAAAGAAATAAAAATAAAAGATATAAAAGTTTGTAAAGATTCTAGAATAGTAAAAAAGGGTGATAAAGAAATTAACCTTACAAATAAGGAGTATGAGCTCTTGCTATACTTAATAGAAAATAAGGATAAGGTAATTTCTAGATATTCACTTTTAGAAAATATATGGGGTTACGATTATGAAGCAGAGACTAATGTAGTAGATGTTTATATAAGATATTTAAGAAATAAATTGGATAGTGAAAATAAAGAAGAATATATTCAGACAGTCAGATCAGTTGGATATGTTATGAGGTCTTAGATATGAAATTAAAAAAGAAATTATCAGTATCTAAGGAGTTTAGTCTTGTTTCTTTGGCTATTATAGTTGCAATACTTACAATTTATACAATAATACAAGTTATAAGTTTTACTGCATTTAGCATAGAACATCAATGTGAATTGATAGACAAAACATATAATCAGTTAAGATATATGATTACTAGAGAAGGTGAAGAAAGTTATAAAGATTTAACTAATTTTATAAGTAATTTAACTGAAGATGAGTATGTTAGGGTTTATAAAAATGGAAAATCTATTTTCCAAACAAATTCAGACATATGGGATAAAATAAGTGTTAAAAATAATATAAAATATAAATTAAAGATAATAGAATATAGACCATATATATTATTAGATAAAGATATAAATAATACTTATCAAGTTCAAATTTTACAAAAAATAGATATATTAACTGATTTTTTAGAAAATTATATTTTTATATTTATAGGAGCTATTATACTTAGTATAGTACTTAGTATTTTTGGATCATTATACTTATCAAAGCGATTTGTAAATAGGCTAAAAGTTTTAACTAATACAATGAAAAATATTAAAGAAAATAATATTGATTTAAGAGTTCCTTTGTTAAATACTAATGATGAATTTGATAAAATGAATATTTTATTTAATTCTATGATGGATGATATAGAAGATGCTTTTAACAATCAAAGTCAATTTGTATCAGATGCATCTCATGAATTAAGAACTCCTTTAACTGTTCTTCAAGGTCATTTGAAGATGTTAAATAGGTGGGGAAAAGAAGATAAGGATGTCTTAAATAATTCAATAAATGTATGCTTAGATGAAGTTAATAGAATGATAAAAATGGTTAATGATTTACTTTCATTATCAAGGGCGGATAAAGAAATTATAGATTTAAATAAAGTAGAATTAATTTATCCTAAGGATATTATCTTAGACACTATAGATAATTATAAGTTTTTAAATGAATCTATAGATTTTAAAGTTGATATAGATAGTAATATTAAAATAAAAATAACAAAAGAACATTTAAAACAATTGTTATTTATAATTATTGATAATGCTATAAAGTATAATAATAAAGATAATATAAGAATAGAATTATCTGTTTATAGAGAAAATGAAAATATGTGTATATCAATAAAGGACAATGGTATGGGTATTGATAAAAAACATATCAAAAAAGTTACCGAACGATTTTATAAAGCAGATGAGGCTAGAGTTAAAAATAACTCCTTTGGCTTAGGTCTTTCAATAGCTAAAAGAATTATATTAATGTATAAAGGTGAAATAAAAATATATAGTGAAGTTAATAAGTATACAAATATCATATTGAAACTTAAAAATTCTCATTAAATTTTAATATTTTATTAAGAAATATTTAACCTCTTATATTTAAAATAAATATAACAAAGTCGATTTGATTATATTTAAAAAGAGGTGGATTTATGGATATAAATACTTTAGTGATAAATTTCATGAATCAGTATGGGCTAATAAGTATTTTTATTATTATAACTTTAGAGTATGCAAATTTTCCTTTGCCTAGTGAAGTTGTGTTGCCACTAGTAGGAATAATGATTTCTAAAGGTGATTTTAATTTTTTAGTGGTTCTTATAATATCTATATTAGCTGGTATAACTGGAAGTATTACAAATTACTTAATTGGATTAAAGTTTGGAAAATCATTAATGAAATATTTATTAAAGAAGTATCCGAAGATAAAAAAATCAATGAATGTATCAGTTTGGTGGTTAAATAAATATGGAAAAGTATCAGTTATGATATCAAGGGTAATTCCAGTAGCTAGAACTTTTATATCTATACCTGCAGGTATAAATAAAATGAATATGTACTCATTTATATGCTACTCATCTATAGGTATAGGTGTATGGAATTCTGGACTAATTGGATTGGGATATATTTTAGGTGATAATTTATCTGAAATAGGATACATAATGAAAAACTATTCTATATTAATTTTTATTTTGATATTAATTATAATAGTTACTTTGTTCTTAAGAAAAGATAGGTACATAAAAAATAATTGCTAAATATATATACTCTAAAAAGCCTCTTGAAGAAATTTAAGAGGCTTTTTAGAGTATATATATGTAATATTGAGAAAATATAAAGATAGGATAAAATATAAAAGGTTTATAAAATTATTTAATAATTAAATTAGATATAAAGTAAGGTAAAGGTATTAAAAAATTAGGCATACTAAACTTTATAAATATTAATATAAACTTAATATACAAAGTAAATAATAAAAACATTAAAAATACTAGGTTTTGACAGTTAGGAAAAAATAAAAAATAGTTAAAAAACTATTGAATAAAATCTTAAAATTTTATATAATAACTTTTGTTGTTTAGAAATTTTAAACTCAATGTTTAGTCATTATAACAAAACGAGGAGGTGTAAATATGGATATAGGTGAGAAAATTAAAAGGATGAGAATTGAAAAACAATTGACCCAAGAAGAACTTGCAAATAGATGTGAGTTATCAAAAGGATTTATATCTCAAGTTGAGAATAACCTTACGTCGCCATCCATAGCTACTCTTATAGATATATTGGAAATCTTAGGAACGAACTTAAGAGAATTTTTTAATGAAATAGATGATGAAAGAATATCTTTTACAAAAGATGATATGTTTGAAACTGAAGATGAAGAATTAAAATATAAATTAAAATGGTTAATTCCGAATTCTCAAAAAAATCAAATGGAACCTATAATAATAACATTATATCCAGGGGGTCAATATAAAGAAGAAAAGCCTCATGAAGGAGAAGAATTTGGATATGTTCTTGCAGGTTCAATATATGTACATATAGGAGATAAAAAAAGCAAGGTTAAAAAAGGAGAAAGTTTTTATTTTAAACCTAGAGCAAATCATTATATATCAAATGTAGGAAAAAAAGAAGCTAGAGTGGTTTGGGTAAGTACTCCACCATCATTTTAGGAAAGAGGTGCTATATAATTGACAGATAACATAATAAGTTTACAAGGTATATCTAAAACTTATGAAGATAATAAAGTTTTAGATGGTCTAAATTTAGACATTAAAAAGAATGAATTTTTAACATTACTAGGTCCAAGTGGATGTGGAAAAACGACTACGTTAAAAATAATAGCTGGGTTTGAATATGCAGATGATGGAAAGGTATTATTTGAAAATAAAGATTTGAATAATATACCGCCTTATGAAAGGCCTGTAAATACAGTATTTCAAAAATATGCTTTATTCCCACATATGAATATTTATGAAAATATAGCATTTGGGCTAAAAATAAAGAAAATGCCTAAGGATGAAATAGATAGAAAAGTAAGAGAAATGCTAAAGCTTGTTGCACTTGAAGGATTTGAAAAAAGAAGTATAGATTCTTTAAGTGGTGGCCAACAACAAAGAATCGCTATAGCGAGAGCATTAGTAAATGAACCTAAGGTTTTATTATTAGATGAGCCACTAGGAGCACTAGATTTAAAATTAAGACAAGAGATGCAAACTGAGTTAAAAAAGATACAACAAAAGCTTGGGATAACATTTATATTTGTAACACATGATCAAGAAGAAGCATTAACTATGTCAGATACAATAGTAGTAATGAATAAAGGTAAAATACAACAAATGGGTAGTCCTGAAGATATATACAATGAGCCTAAAAATGCTTTTGTTGCTAGATTTATAGGTGAAAGTAATATATTTGACGGAGTTATGCATGATGATTATAAAGTTGAATTCTGTGGAAAGCACTTTGAATGTGTAGATAAAGGATTCAAAAAAGATGAAGTTATAGATGTTGTAATAAGGCCAGAAGATATAAAGATGACAAGTGCGAATGAAGGAATGTTAAGAGGTATAGTTACATCAGTTGTTTTCAAAGGTGTACATTATGAGATAGAAGTTGAAGAAAATAGTAGGAAATGGATAATTCATAATACGCAAAATGCCAAGGTAGGAGAAGAACTTGGTATGAATATATATCCAGAAGATATACACATTATGAAAAAGGTAAGTGAAGTATAATGAAAAGAAAAACTAACTCATATTTAGCTTCTCCTTATGCAATATGGAGTATGATATTTATAGTCATTCCTTTATTATTAATAGTATTTTTTGGATTTACTAAGGAAGTTGATGGTAGATATATACTATCGTTAGAAAACTTCCAAAGATTAATGGATCCTATATTTTTCAAGGTATTTGCTCGTTCACTATGGCTTGCTCTAATATCAACATTACTATGTATATTAATTGGATATCCAACAGCATATATTATTTCTAAGGCAAAAGTAAGTAGACAAGGGATATTAATAATGTTATTTATATTACCAATGTGGATGAACTTTTTATTAAGAACTTATGCATGGATGTCAATATTAGGTAAGAATGGCTTTATAAACACAATTCTTACATCATTAGGATTTGAGCCCGCTAATATATTATACACAAATACAGCAGTACTATTAGGTATGGTATATAACTTTTTACCATTTATGGTACTTCCGATATACACAATACTTTCAAAAATGGATCAAGACTTGATTAATGCAGCAAAGGACTTAGGAGCAAATAGTTTTCAAGTGTTTACTAAAGTTATTTTCCCTTTAAGTATACCGGGTGTTGCATCAGGTACAACAATGGTATTTATGCCAGCGGTATCTACATTTGTAATTTCTAAGTTACTTGGTGGTGGTAAAATAATGCTAGTTGGTAACTTAATTGAGCAGCAATTTATGGCAGTTGGAGATTGGCACTTTGGATCAGCAGTATCTATATTTATGATGATATTAATTCTACTGTCAATGGCATTTATGAATAAATTTGAAAATGAATCTAGCAAAGAAGGCGGTGGATTACTATTATAAAGAAACTAACGTCTAATATATACTTAACGTTGGTGTTCATATTTTTATATGCACCAATAATGGCTCTAGCTGTTTTCTCATTTAATGATTCTAAGTCTATGGGGAAATGGGAAGGTTTTACGTTTAAATGGTATCAAAGTTTATTTCAAGATGAACGAATAATGACGGCTTTATTTTATACTATAGTAATAGCAGTTGTAGCATCATTAGTAGCTACAATAATCGGTACGATTACAGCAATTGGTATACATAATATGAAGAGGGGTAAATTAAAAAAAGTAATATTAAATGTAAATAATTTGCCGATATTAAATCCAGATGTTGTAACTGGAGTATCTTTAATGACACTATTTGTATTTTTAAATGTTGAATTTGGATTTAAAACTATATTACTTTCTCATATAGTATTTAATATTCCATATGTAATACTTTCTGTTTTACCAAAACTAAAACAATTACCTCCTAATATTGAGGATGCTGCAATGGATTTAGGCGCTACACCTATGTATGCACTTAAAAAAGTTGTAATACCTCAAATAAAGCCAGGTATAATATCAGGTATGTTAATAGCATTTACTATGTCTATAGATGATTTTGTAATAAGCTTCTTTACAGCAGGTAATGGAGTGACAAATTTATCAATAGAGATATACTCAATGACAAGAAGAGGAATTAGTCCAGAGATAAATGCATTATCTACAATAATGTTTGTTGTTGTTTTAATACTATTAATATTATCTAATGTAAGTGGTAAAAAACAGCCAGTATTAAATAAAGAATAATAAATGTTCTTGAGGAGGGTAAATATGAAGTCTAAAAAAATTATATGCTTAGCTACTATATTTGCACTAGCCTCTACATTATTAGTTGGATGTGGTAGTTCGAAGCCATCTAATCAAGTTCTTAACATATATAATGTCGGAGATTATATAGATGAAGACTTATTGACTAAGTTTGAAGAGGAAACTGGAATAAAAGTAGTTTATGAAACATATGACACAAATGAGTCTATGTATCAGAAGGTAAAAAGTGGAAGTTCAAAGTATGATCTGGTATTCCCATCAGATTATATGGTTGAAAAAATGATAAATGAAGATATGTTAGAAGAAATTGATTATAACAATATACCTAACTATAAATATATAGATGAAGAATTTAAAAATGTGCCATATGATAAAGGTGATAAGCACAGTGTGCCTTATATGTGGGGAACATTTGGAATTGTATATAATAAAAATATTGTAGATGAAGAAGATGTTAAAACTTGGGATGTACTTTGGAATGAAAAGTATACAGGTGAAATTCAAATGCTAGATTCTGTTAGAGATAGTATGGGAATATCATTAAAAAGGTTAGGATACTCAATGAATTCTACAAATCAAAATGAAATAGAAGAAGCTAAACAACAACTTATGATTCAAAAACCTATAGTACAGTCTTATGTTAATGATGATGGTAAAGATAGACTTGTAGCAGGTGAAGCAGCTATGGGTATAGTTTATTCTGGTGATGCGATTGTTTTACTTGAAAGTAACGAGGATTTAGCGTATTCAATTCCAGAGGAAGGAACTAACAGATGGATTGATGCAATGTGTATACCAAAAACTGCAGAAAATAAAGAATACGCAGAGCAGTTTATAAACTTTATGTTAGACCCTGAAAACTCAGCTCAAAATGTTGAGTATATATGGTATTCAACACCGAATACTGGTGCTATAGAAATTTTAGGAGAAGATTATACTGAAGATCCTATAATGAATCCTTCTAAAGAAGTTATAGAAAAAACTGAAGTTTTCTCTGATTTAAGTATGGATGTACTAAAACTATATGATAATGCATGGATAGAAGTTAAATGCGAATAAGAAATAAAAAGGTCTGATTGAATTCAATCAGACCTTTTTATTTTTTATTGATTTTTAATACTATTAAATTTACACTTATTAAAGTATATGATTAATATACTTGTAAGAGTAGATTCGATTATTATATTATAAAATATTAATTTTATATCATGTAATGAATTTAATATTCGTATAAATAGATTATCGATTGGTGTAATTTAAATAAAATTTATACATAATAAAGGCGATTAGTAATAGAATATAGTATAATATATAAGTAATAAAGATAAGGAGGGGTTATGGGGAAGAAAAAAATAAAACATCTAAAAAGAAGAAAAATAAGAAAGAAAAAAGTAAAAAAAATTATCTCTATAGTTATTAGTTTAATTTTTATAATCGTATTGGTTGTAGGACTAAAGTATGCAATTGAGATGTTTAAAGCTAAAAATATAGAAGACTCTAAAATTGAATTTTACATGGATGTAGCAGATGAAGCAGGCAAACAAGAAACTCAAATTAATTGGAAAGAGCTTCTGGCTATTGATATGGTGATATATAATAATGATTTAAGTAAGGTAAAGAAAAGTGAAGTCTTAAATAGGGCTAAAAAGTTTTTAAATAAATCTAAAGATGAAAATGGTAATTATACTTATACATTGAAGTCTATAAAAGAAGTTCTAAATGAATTAAACTTTGATGAGAAGCAAAAATCAAAAGTAGAAAAAAATCTAAAAAGTTTAGAATATTTATGCTTAGGTAATATAAAGTTTACTGAAAATAGTCCAGAAATTATATTTATAAACAAAATAGAGGATATTGCTATAAAAAATTATAATGAATATAAAATACTACCGTCTATAACTATAAGTCAATGTATACTAGAGTCTGGGTGGGGAAACTCTGAACTTGCTAAACAAGGAAATAATTTATTTGGAATAAAAGCAGATTCATCTTGGGATGGAGAAAAAATAAGCATGGAAACATCTGAAAATTATGATGATAAAATAATAGCAACCTTCAGGGTGTATCCGTCTGTTGATCAGTCTATAAAAGATCATGGTAAGTTCTTAAAGGAAAATCCTAGATATGAAAAAAATGGTCTTTTTGAAGCTAAACACTATACTACTCAAGCTCAGGCTTTAGAGGATGCTGGATATAGTACTAAAGAAAATGAATATGGTGAAAAGATATATGCGGATATGTTGATTAAACTTATTAGAAAGTATAACTTACAGTTGGTTGACTCTAAATTATATAGATAAAAAATATTTTGATATTGAATGCAGTAATTAGATACATACTAATGGATAAATAAGTCTAGTTTTAAATAGGCTTATTTATCCAAATTAATATAATAATTTTTAGTATGAATAAATAAGGAAAAATGATATATAATATTAAAGCAAGGTAAAAAATATAATAAATTAAAAAAATATTAAAAAACTATTGACTAAAAAATACAAAAATGATAAAGTATAACTTGTCTGAAAGATAAGAAGACAAAATTAAGAACTTTGAAAATTAAACAGTAGGTTAATTTATATAACTAATTCTTATTTAAGAATTAAAACACAAACAACCAAGCCAGATATTCAGATAATGATTAGCTGAGCGATGGACAACTTTTGAGCATCGGGATATTCTCGTAGAGAATGGACGATGGCGAAATGAACGAAAGTGAATTTTATTTGAGAGTTTGATCCTGGCTCAGGATGAACGCTGGCGGCGTGCCTAACACATGCAAGTCGAGCGAACTTCTTCGGAAGTGAGCGGCGGACGGGTGAGTAACGCGTGGGTAACCT
>NZ_JADNAX010000029.1:0-2879 GCF_015550495.1 Romboutsia sp. 1001713B170207_170306_H8 | reverse complement strand
AACCCTTTTTAGGAAATGGGCGAATAGTGTATTAAAGGATTATCTTTTAAAGGGGTATTCCATTAATAAACGTTTGTCAGAACTTGAAAGGACTGTCGCTCAACATACCGAGAAGATAGATTTTTTTGTGCGTACTGCCTTGCCCCCGGTCGAAGGCATTTTTTATAACGGCCAGATTTTCGATGCGTACAAGTTCGCCACCGATCTGGTAAAGTCGGCCAGGCGTTCGATCGTGCTTATCGACAACTATGTGGACGAAACGGTCTTGCTCATGTTGAGTAAACGCAGCGTCGGTGTCTCGGCCACCATTTACACACAGCGTATCACGCAGCAACTCCAACTTGATCTTGACAGGCATAACAGCCAGTACCCACCTATCGACATCAGGACGTACCGGGACAGTCACGACCGTTTCCTGATCGTTGATGAAACGGACGTGTACCATATCGGAGCCTCGTTAAAGGATCTGGGGAAAAAGATGTTCGCTTTCTCAAAGCTGGATATTCCGGCGGCTGTGATAACTGACCTGTTATAATATCCCTTGTCTTATGAATGTGGTTATCTATTCACGTGTAAGCTCGCAGTCGGCCAGGCAATCGACCGAACGGCAGGTTGTCGATCTGGAGAGGTTCGCAGCCGGACGGGGGTACGAGGTGACGGCGGTCTTTGAGGAAAAGATAAGCGGACGAAAGGCCAATATCGAACGCCCGGTTTTAAGCCGTTGCCTGGAATACTGCACAGATCCGCAGAACCGGGTGGATATGTTGTTGCTGACCGAGATCTCACGCCTGGGGCGTTCAACCCTGGAGATCCTAAAGTCACTCGATACGCTGCACACGCATAAAATATGCGTGTATATTCAAAACCTGAACCTGGAAACGTTACGGCCGGACAAGACGGTAAACCCCTTGTCCTCTCTGATCACTACCCTGTTGGGGGAACTGGCCGCGATCGAACGCCAGGGGATCATCGACCGCCTTAATAGCGGACGGGAGTTGTACATCCAGAAAGGGGGCAGGCTGGGACGGAAGCCGGGAAGCCGGAAAACGGCCGAACAGAGGAAAGAGGAATACCGGGAGGCGATCGCCTTGTTAAAGAAAGGCTACTCGATCCGGAACGTGGCGAAGCTCACGGGAAAGGCCGTTTCGACGATACAACAAGTAAAAAAAGACTTCATTAGTAGCTGATTATCGGAACAAATATTGTATTTTTGCAACAAATACGAGTAAATGCACATAATTAAAAACGAGTATTTACACGTGTCTAAAAACGAGTATTTGCACGAAAATAATCAGAATCTAAATAAAAACGGTTATGGCAACAATGGCGGAGAAAATGGCGGCTTCACTGGAGGAATTAAGAAAGCTCCAGGAGAAAGACCGCTGTGTCGTCCTGCAAGGGACGGCCGAGATAGGGAGGACGCATTTAACCCGGCTGTTGGATAACGGCTGGTTGCAGGAAGCCTAATCCGAAGCCGTCTTTTGCGGCGGCATTTGAAAGACGTTCAAATGCACCGAATACTCGTTGTTGCTCATCTTCGGTCATGCCCGTACCGGTATCTTCAACGATAAGTTTCAGCAAACCGTTATCATAATCCGCTGCCAATGATACACTACCGTTATCCGTGAACTTGATGGCGTTTGACAACAAGTTGTTGCCGATTTGCAGGATACGTTCCTTGTCGGTCAAAACCACCGCATCGGTGTGGCTCTCCACTATCAAAGTCAGCCCCTTGTTCATGGCAATGGGCATGAACTCCGTTTCAAGAATATGCGTGATTGCGGAAATCCTGCAAGGGGAAAGGTTGGGTTGCTCCTTGCCGTTGTCCAGACGGAAGAAATCCAGCAGCGTGTTGAGCATCTCCCGCATACGCTCGGAAGATTGCCGGATATTATCCACATACATGGTGCTTTTATCCGCGCTACAACTTTTCTGCATCAGTCCGGCATAGCCTCATTTTGTCAATCGTATTTTTTCGTGGTAGAAGTAGTTTACGATGACAGGTTTGCCTTTTTCCGAGCGTCCGTATGGCAGATCGTTTATACGATACGGGAAGCCCTGCTCCTTGGCGTAATTTGAAATGTCCTGCTCCAATGCCTGCCAGTATTCAAGCCTTTTTTTATTGTAAATTTCCTCGTAAAGCGGTATGAGGTCAGGATACTTCTCACGGATATACGTCATTATCCCGCCTTTGAACTGCCCGCGTAAATTCAGGTTTTCAAGCCAGATTAAATCAGCATAATCTTTTACCTCCTCTATTATTGCCTTTACGTCTGTTATTCTGGGGAATATGGGCGAGACGAAGCATACGGTGCGGATACCTGCCTCGTATGTCTGACGCATCGCTTTCAGACGGCGTTCAATGCTTACGGCGTTGTCCATATCTGCGCAGAACTGCTCGTCGAGCGTATTGACAGACCATGACACAGTCACTTTGGGAAAACTCTTCAACAGGTCGAGATCGCGAAGGACAAGATCGGACTTTGTGCATATCATAATCTCGGCATCGCTTCCTCGCAGCTCTTCGAGCAGCCTTCGGGTACGGTGGAATTCTTCTTCATACGGATTGTAACCGTCCGTCACAGACCCTATTACAACACGTTCACCGTCGTATTTATGAGGATTCGTTATCGGCTTCCAGTTTTTTACATCTAAAAACGTACCCCACGGCTCGGTGTGCCCGGTGAACCGTTTCATGAACGATGCGTAGCAATACCTGCAGGCGTGGGGACACCCTACATAAGGGTTGACCGAATATCCTCCCACCGGCAGAGAGGATTTGGTCATTACACTCTTTACATCTATTTCCTTTATTGTATCCATATTCATTGTATTCGTCTGGTAAATTGTTCCGGCAATTCCTGAATCATTCTTTCGTC
>NZ_JADNAX010000028.1:0-2913 GCF_015550495.1 Romboutsia sp. 1001713B170207_170306_H8 | reverse complement strand
TTTAATAACTGGTCAAGTTATTAAGGGTGCAGGGCGGATGCCTTGGCACTAGGAGCCGATGAAGGACGTGATAAGCTGCGATAAGCTTCGGGGAGTTGCACGTAAACTTTGATCCGAAGATTTCCGAATGAGGAAACTCACTTAGAGTAATGTCTAAGTATCGTTAAGTGAATACATAGCTTAGCGAGGGGAACCCGGGGAACTGAAACATCTAAGTACCTGGAGGAAGAGAAAGAAAAATCGATTCCGTAAGTAGCGGCGAGCGAACGCGGAACAGGCCAAACCAATAAAGCTTGCTTTGTTGGGGTTGCGGACACGTCATAAACGAAGAGGTATCGTAAGTGAAGAGAGTTGGAAAGCTCCGCTATAAAGGGTAATAGCCCCGTAGCTGAAACGAGAAGACTTTAGATGTGATCCAGAGTACCACGGGACACGTGAAACCCTGTGGGAAGCAGGAGGGACCATCCTCCAAGCCTAAATACTACCTAGTGACCGATAGCGCATAGTACCGTGAGGGAAAGGTGAAAAGAACCCCGGGAGGGGAGTGAAATAGAACCTGAAACCCTGTACTTACAAGCTGTGGGAGCACATTACTTGTGTGACCGCGTACTTTTTGTAGAACGGGCCAACGAGTTACGTTAAGTAGCAAGGTTAAGCACTTAAGGTGTGGAGCCGTAGCGAAAGCGAGTCTTAAATGGGCGATTTAAGTTACTTGGCGTAGACCCGAAACCGGGCGACCTATCCATGAGCAGGTTGAAGCGAAAGTAAAATTTCGTGGAGGACCGAACCCACGAGCGTTGAAAAGCTCGGGGATGACTTGTGGATAGCGGTGAAATTCCAATCGAGCCCGGAGATAGCTGGTTCTCCCCGAAATAGCTTTAGGGCTAGCCTCAAGGTTGAGAGAAGCGGAGGTAGAGCACTGAATGTCCTAGGGGGTATTGCACTTACCGAAGACTATCAAACTCCGAATGCCGTATTCTTATACTTGGGAGTCAGACTGTGGGTGATAAGATTCATAGTCAAAAGGGCAACAGCCCAGATCGTCAGCTAAGGTCCCTAAATGTACGTTAAGTGGTAAAGGATGTGGGATTGCACAGACAACCAGGATGTTGGCTTAGAAGCAGCCACTCATTTAAAGAGTGCGTAATAGCTCACTGGTCGAGTGATCCTGCGCCGAAAATTTCCGGGGCTAAAACGTACTACCGAAGCTACGGCATCATTATGATGGGTAGGGGAGCTTCGTATGCAGGTTGAAGCATGACCGTAAGGACATGTGGACAGTATACGAGTGAGAATGTTGGCATGAGTAGCGAGATGTGGGTGAGAATCCCACAGGCCGTAAACCCAAGGTTTCCAGGGGAAGGTTCGTCCGCCCTGGGTTAGTCAGGACCTAAGCCGAGGCCGAAAGGCGTAGGTGATGGACAACAGGTTGATATTCCTGTACCACCAATAACCGTTTGAGAAATGGGATGACACAGAAGGATAAGCTAACCGTACTGTTGGTTATGTACGGGCAAGCATTGAGGCAGTTCCTACAGGCAAATCCGTAGGAATAATGCTAGGATGTGATGCGGAGCGAAATTTAGTAGCGAAGTAGCTGATTTCACACTGTCGAGAAAAGTCTCTATCGAGGTTAAAGGTGCCTGTACCGCAAACCGACACAGGTGGGTGAGGAGAGTATCCTAAGGCCAGCCAGAGAACTGTTGTTAAGGAACTCGGCAAAATGACCCCGTAACTTCGGGAGAAGGGGTGCCTGTCTATGACAGGCCGCAGAGAATAGGCCCAAGCGACTGTTTACCAAAAACACAGGTTTCTGCTAAGTCGCAAGACGATGTATAGGAGCTGACGCCTGCCCGGTGCTGGAAGGTTAAGGGGATCTGTTAGAGCAATCGAAGCAGTGAACTTAAGCCCCAGTAAACGGCGGCCGTAACTATAACGGTCCTAAGGTAGCGAAATTCCTTGTCGGGTAAGTTCCGACCCGCACGAAAGGCGTAACGATTTGGGCACTGTCTCAACAACAGACTGGGTGAAATTGTAATACCGGTGAAGATGCCGGTTACCTGCGACAGGACGGAAAGACCCCATGGAGCTTTACTGTAGCTTGACATTGGGTCTTGGTACTACATGTACAGGATAGGTGGGAGACTATGAAGCGTGAACGCCAGTTTGCGTGGAGTCATCCTTGGGATACCACCCTTGTAGTACTGGGACTCTAACCATAGGCCATGAATCTGGTCTTGGGACACTGTCAGGTGGGCAGTTTGACTGGGGCGGTCGCCTCCCAAAAAGTAACGGAGGCGCTCAAAGGTTCTCTCAGTACGGTCGGAAATCGTACGTAGAGTGTAAAGGCACAAGAGAGCTTGATTGCAAGACATACAGGTCGAGCAAGGACGAAAGTCGGACTTAGTGATCCGGTGGTTCCGCATGGAAGGGCCATCGCTCAACGGATAAAAGCTACCCTGGGGATAACAGGCTTATCTCCCCCAAGAGTCCACATCGACGGGGAGGTTTGGCACCTCGATGTCGGCTCATCACATCCTGGGGCTGTAGTAGGTCCCAAGGGTTGGGCTGTTCGCCCATTAAAGTGGTACGCGAGCTGGGTTCAGAACGTCGTGAGACAGTTCGGTCCCTATCCGTCGCAGGCGTAGGAAATTTGAGGAGACCTGTCCTTAGTACGAGAGGACCGGGATGGACGCACCTCTGGTGTACCAGTTGTTCTGCCAAGGGCATAGCTGGGTAGCTAAGTGCGGAATGGATAAGCGCTGAAAGCATCTAAGCGCGAAGCCGACTTCAAGATAAGATTTCCCACCGTAAGGGTAAGACCCCAGGAAGACTACCTGGTTGATAGGTCGAAGGTGTAAGTGCAGTAATGTATTTAGCTTATCGATACTAATAGGTCGAGGACTTGACCAA
>NZ_JADNAX010000027.1:0-3104 GCF_015550495.1 Romboutsia sp. 1001713B170207_170306_H8 | reverse complement strand
GTTTGCATAGGCTAATATAGGAACTAATACACTCATTCCTAATTGTGCTACAAATAAAGGGTTCTTAAATCTTACCTCCCAGTTTATTTTCATACTAATCGCCTCCTAAAATATATTGTTTTGAATCGCATAAAAAAAGAAGCCTACTAGACTTCCTACTCCTAATCCCAAGAGCCATTTTATTGCACTCGTAAGATTTTCTAAGTTACTACATAAATTTTGTATATGTACCTTTAGTTCAGCATTAGATTGCTCTAATTTATCAATCCTTTCAGAATGATTATTAATTCTCCTTTCATGTGTATCTAGTTCTTTTCTTACTAATTCTTCATTCATAATAACCTCCTTAATTTTTATATTTTTCTTAGAACCAATTAATTTGTCTAAGATTTCTTCCTTTAATCATTACATCTATACTTTCATCAATTAATTTGAAGGCATCCTTTAATCTATTTACAGGAACATCTTCCCATTTCTCAGCATCTAGTAGTATTAATACTCTCTCTTTGACTAAATAGAAATCTTCATCAGCTTTTTTTATTCCTAATCTTTGCTTTATGTATTTAGTTATTCTTGCTTTATCGACCGCTAAAGGTCTTATGTAATCAGCATATTTGTTATCTATCATAGCTATGGCTCTATCAATTTTATTTGAAATAATATTATTTACATCATTAGCAGTTATATTTTTAGAGCCGTTAACTATTTGCTCTAACTCTTCAAATTTTTCCATATATAAATGAGTGAATATATTTCCTTTAGTACCAGTAGTCTTATGAGCTATAAATTCACACCCACGCTTTGTTATTTCATAACAACGCCTTTTTTCACCTTTGGCATCTTTATACGTACTTTCTATCCAATATTTAACCGACGCAATTTTGCGTTCGTTAAAATCATCATTTACACTATCTATCTTTCTTAATAATTCAGTGTGTCTTATATCCATCATTTCAGCAACTTCTCTACTGTCTACAGTTAATATTTCTATGTCCTCATTTTGTACTTGTTCTAAATTTGTCATTATATTATTCCTTTCTTTTTATTTAATTTTTTGTATTAAAAAAGACTAGATTTTTCTATCTAGCCTTTCGGAAAAAACTTATATTTGTGTCGCAATTTGTATCATTTGTGTCTCAATATGTATCTATTGTCTACTAAATACTCACCTGTAACAAGTTTTACTTTTCTAATTTATTTAATATATCTTGTACTTCTTTTCTATATCTCGCAGGAACATCCTCTATTGTTTTAAGTCCTCTTATAACCATAGCTACGTACATATCTACCATTTTACTCATCGTCCTTTCGTTATTAATTACTTGTGGTATTGATTCTAATATAGGTTCTAACATCGTATACATTTCATCAGTCGCTAAAAGTGATATATTTATCAAATCATCTTGAACTTGATTTGTTTCTTGTAAACCATATACGTTAGGTATTCCATTAGTATAGCTAGCAGCCATAGACTTAACTGGAACTACACTCTTAACGCTTACAGTTGCATTATTGGGTATTTCTAGTAACAATCTATCTGTGTCTATTGTTTCATAGTAAGGTTCTGCTAGTTCTAGAATTAAATTATATTCAATGTTATTATTCTTCATATAGGTTTTTAGTTCATCAACTGTTGAACCGTATTCTTTAGGTAGCCAAAATGTTAATGCTCCATACGGTTTAGTACCATCAATTCTCACGTGTGCTACATCTTCGGAATTGTTTTGAATATATGGGAGTTTATCACAACAGCCTTCACCAGTAGTTTTAAATTTATAACCTGTCATTGCTAAACCGTATCTATTACAATTAGTCAAAGTATTATCATACAATCTTATATCATCGTTATGTTTTAATAAATAACTACCCATCTTGTGATAATGTTTCAACTCACCATCAATGTAAACTATCTCATCAGTTTTATGTAGTGGACTATTTAGATAAACTGTTGCTTTACGTTTATAGTATGGTTCGTATGAAGTTGTTTGTGTTCCTTCTACTATTTGTATATTAGATACGTCTACAGCATTACCAATATATAGTCTTACATACTTACAATCATTATCTGTTGTAAATGTTTTATTTGGGGCAGATAATCCATTATAAGGTAATTCATCCTCGTTATCTGTCTTAAAGAAGTGAACTCCATTCCTATTAGAATTAAGAGCATCAAACGCATATGAAGTATTAGGTTTAACTTCTATTAATTCTGTCATTCTACTATCTTTATCTATAACTTTAGATATTACATCGATTTTATTGCTCCATGGTGAATTATAATAAAAATTATTAACATTTTGTGAACTACATAAATTCTTACCTCTTACCTCAACTTCACATTTATACTTACCTAAATTCTCTGCAAGTTCTTCTCCACTATCAACCATTTCTTGCGTTACTAATTGGTTCTCGAATGTTGATTGCATTCCATTGAAACGAGTTTGTGGTAGTGGTTTGTTAGAATAATCACCCTCCAATATATAATAATTACCTACAATCTTTTTACCTATATCAGTTGTAGGTAAGCAATATACAAACAATCCAGTATCTTTTACCGCGTTTGATATATCACTATACGTTGTAAATACTGCTCTATTCCCGTTAATTGTTACCTCATTACACAATGCTACATTAGCTTGACCATTACAAATTTTTACTATCCTAACACCCACTATTTTATCAAATACAATCGTATAAGTAGTAGATGGTTTAAATAATGATACGTCTATATATGGGGTTTTTATATAATGCCAGCCAGTTGGAGAACTTGTATAGTCTACCTCGATATATTCACCAGGTTTATTAGCAACAACTGTATAACCAGTAAACGCTTCATGAGTCTTATATTGGAATTGATTATCAGTTTGTATTCCTACATTAACTAATGTATTACCTACAACTTTATTAACGTCAACCAAACCTTCTTTGCTACCTTCTAACTTTAAAGAATTTCCTTCACCCTCTATAGTTAGCCTTCCATCTTTATTTTCATTAAATAAACCTTGTATATATACATCTTGAACTTTGTTCTTCTCCTCAATATCAAGAAGTCTTGAATCTTGTTCCTCATTTTTACTTTCAACTTGATCTATTCTACTCGTATT
>NZ_JADNAX010000026.1:0-3245 GCF_015550495.1 Romboutsia sp. 1001713B170207_170306_H8 | reverse complement strand
AGTAAGTTAAAAATAACTGAAACTGCTTTAAGAGACGGACATCAATCTTTAATGGCAACTAGGTTAAAAACAGATGAAATGATACCTATTTTAGAAACGATGGATAAAGTAGGATACTACTCAATGGAAGTTTGGGGTGGAGCAACATTTGACTCTTGTATAAGATTCTTAAATGAAGATCCATGGGAAAGATTAAGACTTATAAGAAAGCATGTTAAAAATACAAAGTTACAAATGCTACTTAGAGGACAAAATCTTTTAGGTTATAGAAACTACGCTGATGATACAGTAGAAAAATTTATAGAATTATCTATAAAAAATGGAATTGATATAATAAGAGTATTCGATGCATTAAATGATGTTAGAAACTTAGAAGCATCAATGAAAGCCATAAAGAAATATAATGGACACTGTCAATGTGCAATATCTTATACAACAAGTCCAGTACATACTACTGAGTACTATGTTGAATTAGTTAAAACTATGGAAAATATGGGTGCTGATTCTATATGTATAAAAGATATGGCAGGGGTACTTACACCATACAATGCATATGACTTAATAAAGAAATTAAAAGAAGCAACTGATTTGCCTTTAGAGCTACATACTCATTGTACAGGTGGTATAGCTGAAATGTTATATATGAAAGCTGTTGAGGCAGGTATAGATATAATCGATACAGCAATATCTCCATTATCTGGTGGTACTTCTCAGCCTCCAACTGAATCTTTAGCAATAGCTTTTGCTGAAATGGATAGAAATCCAGAATTAAATATGGAAGCTTTACTTGAAGTTGCAGAGTACTTTAAGCCAATAAGAGATAAGTATATGGCCGAAGGCGTACTTGATGCAAAGGTTTTACTAACAGATCCTCAAACATTAAAGTACCAAGTTCCGGGAGGAATGTTATCTAACCTTTTATCTCAAATGAAGCAACAAAATGCTGAAGATAAATATGAAGATGTACTTAACGAAGTACCAAGAGTTAGAAAAGACTTAGGATACCCACCACTTGTAACACCTTTAAGTCAAATGGTTGGAACACAAGCTTTATTCAATGTTTTAACAGGAGAAAGATATAAGTTAGTTCCAAAAGAAATAAAAGACTATGTAAAAGGATTATATGGTAAGGCTCCTGCATCAATAGATGAAGAAATTAAAAAGAAAATAATTGGAGATGATGAAGTAATAACTGTAAGACCTGCTGATTTAATAGCTCCTGAATTTGAAGCTATGAAAAAAGAAGCTGGTGAATTAGCTAAGACTGATGAAGATGTATTAGCTTATGCATTATTCCCTCAAGTAGCTCCAAAGTTCTTAGAATCTAAGTACAATGAATGTGCTACAACTGAAGAAGTTGATGAAAATGCTATACAATATATAACAGTAACTATGTAGAGAATAGGTGGTAAATATGAATATAACATTTATGGATGGTATATCTATCACAATATCAAGTATGACAATCGTTCTTTTAACTTTAGCTTTAATAGCTGTAGTACTTAGCTCATTTAAAGTTTTATTTAAAGAAAATAAAAAAGAAGAAGTTAAACCGGTTACTACAAATACAGTGGTAGATGATAATGACGAAGAAGAAAGATTAGTAGCTTGCTTAACAGCATCTATAATGGCTGGAAATGGAAAGTTAAATCCAAACCTTCATATAAGAAGTATAAAAAGAGTAAAGTAATAATTAACTTACACTAACATGATTATAAAAAATATAAAAAATTAAAATCGAAATTATAAAATTATTTTTATGAAATGAAAGGGAGATTAAAATGAGTATAAAAGCTTATAACATAACATTAAACGGAAAAGTATATCAAGTTGAAGTAGAAGAAGTACAGCCAGGACAAAAGCCAGTTCAAACTGCTGCTCCAGCTCCTAAAGCAGCTCCAGTTTCAAATGGTGCTGGTGAAGATATAACTGCTCCAATGCCAGGAAGCATGTTCAACATATTAGTTAAAGAAGGACAAGCAGTTAAAAAAGGTGACGTAGTAGCTATACTTGAGGCAATGAAAATGGAAAATGAAATAATAGCTCCAGTTGATGGAACTATATCAACTATACATGTTGAAAAAGGACAAAACGTAAATCTTGGAGATGTAATATTAAAAATAGCATAGTATCAAAAAGCTAGAGGAGGAAGATGACATGGGTCAAATGTTAATGGATTTCGTAATGGAATCAGGGTTCGCACAAATGAACATTAAACAAGTAATAGTCATAGCTTTAGCATGCTTTTTCTTATACTTAGCTATTAGCAAAGGTTATGAACCATACTTACTTATACCAATAGCAACTGGTATGTTACTTGCAAATATGCCAGGTGTTGATTTAATGAAAGCTGCACATGATGGTGATAAAGGTGGATTATTCTACTATCTATATCAAGGTGTTAAACTTGGTATTTATCCACCACTTATATTCTTATGTATCGGAGCTGGAACAGATTTCGGTCCAATGATAGCTAATCCTAAGACAATGTTACTTGGAGGAGCTGCACAATTTGGTGTATTCTTTGCATTCTTAGGAGCGATAGCTCTTGGATTTACAGGACCACAAGCAGCATCTATAGGTATAATAGGTGGTGCAGATGGACCAACAGCTATACAATTAACTGGTGCGCTAGCTCCAGAATTATTAGGTACAATAGCGCTAGCTGCTTATTCTTATATGGCACTAGTACCAGTTATACAACCACCAATAATAAAAGCTTTAACTACTAAGGAAGAAAGAGCTATAAAAATGGAACAAACTAGAGTTGTTACTAAAAAAGAAAAGATAATATTCCCAATAGTAGTTATGATAATAGTTATAGGATTATTACCAACAGCAGCACCACTTGTAGGTATGTTAATGTTTGGTAACTTAATAAAAGAATCAGGATTAGTTCCTAAATTAGTAGAAACTGCTCAAAGTTCTTTAATGTATATAGTAACTATATTACTTGGATTATCAGTTGGAGCAACAACTAATGCAGATACATTATTAAGTGCTCAAACTTTAGGTATAATAGCAATGGGACTTGCTGCATTCTCAGTAGGTACAGCAGCAGGAGTTTTAGGCGGAAAGTTAATGTGTAAATTAACTAAAGGAAAAGTTAACCCAATGATAGGTGCAGCAGGAGTTTCAGCAGTACCAATGGCATCAAGAGTTGTTCAAAAGGTTGGGCAAGAAGAAAATCCTTCAAACTTCTTATTAATGCATGCTATGAGTCCAAATGTAGCAGGTGTTATAGG
>NZ_JADNAX010000025.1:2513-3936 GCF_015550495.1 Romboutsia sp. 1001713B170207_170306_H8 | reverse complement strand
CACCTGAAATAAAGAAGAATAGTGGCTCTGTAAAGTTCTATGTTTTCGATAATATTTGGAGGTGCTTGCTTGATTTTACCAAAGGATTTAAGAAGTATGAACTTATTACCGCCATGAAATTTAAAAGTGCTTATGCTATGCGGTTCTATGAACTAATGTCTGGACAAACAAAGCCCTTATTTGTGCTATTAGAAGGACCTGATGGGCTTCGTGAACGATTCTATTTGCAAGGAAAGTATGAAAAAGTAAACGACTTTCGCAGAAAGGTTATCGATGTAGCCAAAAAAGAACTCGACGAATCTTCTCCTTATTCGTTCGTAGCTAAGGAGGAAAAAGCTGGAAAAAAAATTATTGGCTGGACTTTCTTCCCTGTATTTTATGAAAACAGAGAAGACCCTGCGCTGCAGGAACAAGCGCGCATGGCTAAAGTTACAGCACGGCTCCAGCTGGAAAACAACGTATATGACTACCTTAAATTCTCCTTTGACTTCAAGTCTGATGAAATCAACAAAAACAAGAAAACCCTTATCGAGGGACAAAACCGTATTCCCGATTTTATGGGGTTCTTGGGAGAATTGAAGAAAGGCGCACGACTGGCAGAAAACCCCAAAGGATATGTTATCGGCGCTATTAAGAGAAAACTAAAAGAAATCTAACAGAAAGAGGACAACATAACAAATAATTTCTTAAATTTGCCATATCTAAACTTTAAATGTATACTAATATGAAAAAGTTTTTATTATCATTAGCTACTGCTTTTTCTTTTGTGTTATTCTTAGGGTCATGTACCAATGAAGAGGACATAAACAACAACGGTTATTCCGATAAAGAAAAAGCTAAAATCGAAACATTGATGAATTTGTTCGATTCTTATGGTTGGGAACTTGACACGACTGTTAGTATAGAACAGCGTAACAAAGAACTTTTAGAAATGGATTACGAAAAGACTAAAAGTTTCTTGGAGTACATGAGTAATGGTATTGAGTTTGATAATTTTGAACCAACTCAACAAAGTGAAGACAATGCACCAAAAGCCTTAAGCAACACAAGATCTACTATGACCTTTCCGATATATGGTAGTCATAGTAGTGCTGTCGCTTCATCGCAAACCACTATGATTTTATCTTATGACGGTCCAAAACCTTCCAGTGTGACGATACAAAGTACATCAGTATCTTCAAACCCTGCAACAACTTGGACTCCTGATGAATACGGTTCTTTTAACTTTTCAGGGAACAAATGTGATAATATAAAAGCCACAGGAATGATTAAATATGGCAGTATCTATAAACACAAATACGAAATGGTAGGGTGGTGTTCAAAAAATAGTTCAGGTATTGTTGATGACGGAAAAATAACTGGTTTTCATGCAATATAGCCAAATGATAAAATATATTATAAACAAAAAAGCGGAGAATACTAC
>NZ_JADNAX010000025.1:0-2489 GCF_015550495.1 Romboutsia sp. 1001713B170207_170306_H8 | reverse complement strand
ATCCATTTCTTGAAAATACTCATAATACCTCTTGTAATTGTCCCTGTCCTTGGCTGCATCCACCCACAGATAACACATCAGACAGGCGAACAATAGGGAGAAAAAAGCACAAAGGATTGAGTACATTGAAACTTTCTTGTCCACATAGCTGCCATTTTTCATTCTGTTTCCCTGCCGTTCAAAGTCCGCCAATACGTTTTTCAGGCGATTTTCGGCACTTTCAAGGCTTCCCCTGTCTATTTCCACCTTCTTGGCTGTTGCGTCCTCTATGCGCTTTGTATAGGCTTCCACGCGCTTCAATTCTTGAAACACCAGCTCTACCGCAAGTTGCGGATTTACTTTGGGCGTGGTGTCCTTTCTCTTTCGGGGGCTGTACTGTCCCTGCTTATAGGTGTAATCCTCCGTCTTTGGGTTTGAGGGTGTTTCCATAATTCCTGCTGATTGAGTTATACTTTAAGTTTTTCTGTGTCTTTTCGATGTGGGCAAGCGTATAGCCTTTCCCTATCTCGCTTGCCTTGTATTCCGTTCCGCTCCGGCTCGTTACATAGTAGCCGTTAAGTTTGCCGGTACTCGCACGGGCTTCCCTTACCCTGAAGCCCAGTTTTTCGAGTTCACGGCTGAATTCGGCAAGGTCAAATCCCTGCATCCTTGCAAGGATACCGTCCATAGCCTGTTTTATCTCTTCCCTGTTGACTTTGCCTATGTCCTTTGACTGTACCAAATTCCGTTCTCTGGCTATGCTGTTGGCGGCTTCTGTGGCTCTCTTCCCTATCCAATTGTCTTTGTAGAGTTCCCCCGATAACGACACACGGTTTGCCAGTATATGCAGGTGGGCTTGTCTGCTGTTCTTCTCCGTTCCGCTGTGCTTCACGATGATGTACTGGTGATTCATCAAGCCCATGCGCTGCATGAAGTCGTTGCCGAGCTTCGCCCAGTCCGCATCGGTCATGCCTGCACTTTCTTCCACTGAAGGGCTAACCTCAAACCGAAGGCAGTTATTCTTTACGTTCGGAAAATCAACAAAGTAAGGTTTCATCTCCTGCACCATCTCTTCGCCTGTGCAGCCGAAAAGCTCATGGCGGTGTATCTCGGTGGCTGCTGCCTCCCCGTTTATCTCTTTGGCAAGGTCGTACTCCAGTGCTGCCGTGCCATGAGATATGCTCTTTCCTTTTGCTATCATCGTGAAAGTATCTTTTTAAGTTCATTGATTAGTGCCTGGTTCTCCTCGAACACTTCCCTGTACTGGCGCCCACCGAAGTAGTTGTTCAGACGCTGGAGTGTCCCTTTCAGTCGGGCTATCTCCCGAAACAGTTCCCTTTCTTCTTCCGTGTACCTCTCTTTGGGTCGTCCGCCCAGTGCGAGCGTACGGCAGTATTCCGATGTGCTGATACCGCATCGGGCTGCCTGTTCCGCAAGTGCCGCCTTTTCAAGTGCCGTGCAGCGGAATGTTATCTTCTCCGTTCGATTTACTTCCATGTCGCAAAGGTAATCTTAAAATCCTTTTGAGCAAAGCGAGAAAGGCAAGAATGTCCGACAAGGACACTTCTTGCTATATATACACATGCCGCATGGGAATACACACAGCACTAACACACTGCATAGCCACACATTTTTTCTTTTTTCCCTGCCATTCCCACAACGGAACACGGAGAGCGGTCAAGGGTTCGAGCGGAAAAAACCGCACAGCGAAGCTGTTCAGGATTTTTTCAGATCCGAACTTGCGAAGCCCTTGACGGCTTCGGAGTGTGGAGTTACCTTTGCAGACTGAAAAGAGAAAAAACACTGTTCGCTTCACTAACGCTGACTGGTCAAAGGATACCCTGTTCAGATATGATTTTTTTAAGAATAGATACACTTACGGTAGAGAAGTCTGACTTATCATAGACATCCACAAGATAAACACGACCTTCACTCTCCGATGCACAAATCGTGTATGTGATAACACGTGCTCCCCCAGACTTACCCTTCCCCTTAGAAACAATGGCAAGTCTTATTTTACGGATACCAGGGCTCAGTTCATCCCCCTGCATGGGGTTCTTTTCCAATGACTCGACAAAATCCTTCATGTCAGCTTTAAAAGACTTATACCTTTTTGCAAGGATTTTCGCTTCCCTCTCAAAATGTGGGGTGGTCTTTACTTCAAAGCTCATCAAGAAATGCGTTTGCGCTCTTGGCTGGCTGTTCACCAGCTTCGATTCGTTTCACTTCATTCAAGCCCTCTCTTATTCGAGTGGCTATTTTTCTACGGACACTGGCACCAGTTTAAAATCACCGATACGTGAAGTCAGAAAGACGGATTCTCCCTGAATAGCACGAAGAAGGGTCGCTGTCTGATTCGTCCGAAATTTGCTCAATGGAATTACTTGCATATATCTTAAACTTTTTTGATTGTGATACAAATGTAACCATTGTTACCGATATTGCAACCAAATTAATATACTTTAACACGCAGGAAAAAGCTTCAATAACCGCCCCCCCCCCCACCCCCC
>NZ_JADNAX010000024.1:0-4225 GCF_015550495.1 Romboutsia sp. 1001713B170207_170306_H8 | reverse complement strand
TTCTTCCCTTGCCTTGTCAATCCTTGCTTGCAGCTCCGGGGTTATCATCAAATCTTCACGACCAACTTTTACCAAAGCGTAAATCTCGTTTTTCCTGCGAATTAGTACCTGCTCGCCATTGTCAGCTTTGGTGAAAGACGCTGCGAGGTTGTTACGGTATTCTCTTACTGATAATGCTTCCATATCTGTTTGCTTTTAAATTCAGCACAAAGATAGCTATATTTCAATAAAATACAAACATTTTGTACACAAACGTGTACACGCCATAAAAACCCGTTTCCAATCCTACCGCCCGTTGGTTGGTTTTGCTTTGCTCTTTTTCCCTATCGTTTTTCTTTTTCCGACAGTAAATCAACCACTTAGCTCTATAAATTTCCCTTGTCTGTTATAAGCATCGTCTGTAATATGCTCTATCACTTCTTCGCAAACGCCCATAAATAAAGGGATTAGAACATGTGTTTCCCCACACTTTGGGAGTTTAGTCCCCACACTTTGGGAGTTTAAAAGTAAATTAGTCCCCACACTTTGGGAGTTTTACCCCTCTTTTTTTGTTTTAATGTGGGGATTGTGTATATTTGCAGCAAATCAATCGTTTATGAAAAAGAAACTACCTATTACCAAGAATAAAGATGTTGTTGTTTCATGGGTATATACATGGTCAAAACAGCAAGACATGTCCATACACGAACAAAGAATAGTTCTTCGCATACTGGAAGCGTGCCAAGCTGAACTAAAGGGAGTAAAACTGAAAGATTATGCAGGCACGAAACGCAAGTTTGAGCATGGACTTTGGGATGTTGATGCACAAATGCATGTATCTGACGTTATTTTTTCCGGACGTGATTACAATGAAATCATAGCCGCACTCGATTCTTTGGCAGGACGTTTTTTTACTTACGAAGATGACGAGGAATGGTGGAAGTGCGGATTTATATCTAACCCAAAATATAAAAAACGCACTGGCATTATAACCTTTCGTGTGTCTAACGACCTTTGGGATGTGTTTACCAAGTTCGCCAAGGGGTACAGAGAATTTGAGTTAAACAAGGCTCTTGCGCTACCTACTGGGTATTCCCTTAGGTTTTACATGTTAATGAGTGGGCAGGTGTACCCTTTGGATATATCCCTTGAAAACTTGAAAGACCGTCTTGGCATACCTGCGGACAAATACAAGGACAAGAACGGAAAAGACAGAATAGATCATTTTGAGGAAAGAGTTTTGAAACCAGCAAAGGCTGCGCTTGATGAGAGCTGCCCATACACTTTCAACTACGTGAAAGTGCGTGAAAACCCAAACAACAAACGTAGCAAGGTGACCGGGTTTAGGTTCTACCCGGTCTATCAACCACAGTTCAGGGATGAAGAACTGGAAGGGAAAGATTTGCAGGCAAAGGTTACAGCACGATATCAGATAGACAGCCATGTGTACGAGTACCTCCGTTATTCCTGCGGCTTCACATCGGAAGAGATAAACCGGAACAAAGAGACATTCATAACGGCACAAGAAAAGATAACCGACCTTATCGGAGAACTGGCTCTCCTAAACGGAAAATCACGAGAAAAGAACAATCCGAAAGGGTGGATTATAAACGCCCTTAAAGGGAAAATCAAGGATAAGTAACAAGATTACCCGGAGTGTTTCAGCCGGGTAATCTTGTCAAATCAGAGGAACGATTTCCATTTCTACACCAAGTTCTTTCATCTGCTGTTGTATTTCCTCGCTGCTTAGTTTCTCTCTCGCCAGTGCAAGCCCATGAAAGGCGTCCCAGCCTGCCGGCTTCGAAACGATACTACCGTTTAGGACGGCATGGGTGATTTCGCCGCCGGACTTCGCACCCTTGTTCAGTATGAAGAAGAACCGGGGTTCTTCGTGTTCCGTTGTTCCCATAATTCGTAAAGTTAGATGTTTATTTATTCCCCTTTTGTTCCCTTGCCTGCTCTTGGTAGTATTCATAATACTGCTTGTAGTTGTCCCGGTCTTTGGCTGCATCCGTCCAAAGATAGCACATGAAACAAGCGAACAATAGGGAGATAACAGCACAAAGGATTGAGTAGAACGAAATTCGTTTGTCCACATAACCGCCGTTTTTCATTCTGTACCCCTGCCGTTCAAAGTCCGCCAACACGTTTTTTAGGCGATTTTCGGCACTTTCAAGGCTTTTCCCGTCTATTTGTACCTTTCGGGCTGTTGCGTCCTCTATGCGCTTCGTATAGACTTCAACACGCTTTAGTTCTTGATACACCAGTTCTACCGCAAGCTGCGGGTTTACCCTTGGCGTTGTATCTTTTCTTTTCCGGGGGCTGTACTGTCCCTGCTTAACGTTGGAAGCTGCCGCTTCCGGGTGTGAGTTTGTTTCCATGAGATATGTTCATTGAGTTGCACTTCAGTTTGCTTTGTGTCCGCTCGATATGGGCGAGAGTGTAGCCTTTCCCTATCTCGCTTGCCTTATACTCCGTACCGCTTCGGGCTGTGACATAGTAGCCGTTAAGTTTCCCGGTGCTTGCCCTGGCTTCCCGGACTTTAAAACCTCTCTTACCAAGTTCTTCCTTGAATTTGGTAAAGTCAAAGCCCTGCATCTTCTTCAATACGCCGTCCATGGCTTCCTTGATTTCCGCTTTGTTGACTTTGCCAATGTCCTGCGACTGTACAAAGTTCCGTTCCTTGGCTATGGCATTGGCGGCTTCCGTTGCCTTTTTCCCTATCCAGTTGTCCCGGTACAGTTCCCCGGAAAGGGAAACCCGGTTTGCCAGTATGTGCAGGTGGGCTTGCTCTTTCTTGCTCTCCGTACCGCTGTGCCGGATGATGATGTACTGGTGGTTCGCCAACCCCATGCGCTGCATGAAGTCGTTACCAAGTTCCGCCCAGTCCGCATCCGTAAAGGTGGCGCTTTCCTCTATCGAGGGGCTGACCTCGAAACGTAGGCAGTTGTTTTTTACGTTCGGAAAATCAATGTGATACGGTTTCATTTCCTGCACCATTTCCGCACCAGTACACCCATAAAGTTCATGCCGGGCTATCTCGGTGGCTACTGCCTGCCCGTTTATCTCTTTGGCGAGGTCGTACTCCAATGCCGCCACACCATGTGATATGCTTTTCCCTTTCCCTATCATCGTGAGAGTATTTTTTTGAGCTCTGTAATTAGTGCCCGGTTCTCCTCGAACACTTCCCGGTACTGGCGACCACCGAAGTAGTTGTTCAGCCGTTGGAGCGTTCCTTTCAACTGGGCTATGTCCCGGAGAAGCTGCCGTTCCTCCTCGGTATACCTCTCCCTTGGGCGCCCCCCAAGGGACAAACTCCGGCAGTATTCCGATACGCTTAGACTGCACCGGGCTGCCTGCTCCGCAAGTGCGTCCTTTTCAAGTTCGGTACACCGGAATGTAATCTTTTCGTTCCGTCTTAGTTCCATGCCACAAAGGTAATCTTAAAATCTTTTTGAGCAAAGCGAGAAAAGCAAGAATTGTCCGACAAGGACACTTCTTGCTATATATACACATGCCGCATGGGAATACATCCACGCCAACCGCCCAGCAAAAAGCCCCGGCGTGTTAGAAAATCCCCCACAGCCTAACAAATTCTACCCCATTTCTACCCAAGGGGATTACACGCCGCAGAAGTCATCCGGGAACATGTCTTCCAGTTCGTCCAAATCAATGGTTTCTTCTTCGGACACCTCCACCCATTCAATGTTTTCTTTCCCTCTTATCGCACATGAGTACATCTCGGCGGCGGCAAGAGAAGAGAACACCTCGTGCATAGGCTCGCCGTTCTCTAACCAGTAAACACAATATTCGACCATAACAGTTTTATCATTTATCGTTGTAATGCCCCTCTACCTCCAAGATGTAGACCTCTACCACTTCCTCGTAAATGTCATAGATTATCCGGTCATGGGCGGTAATGTGTCGAGACCATGTAATATCCCCACCGCCCCTTAACGCTTCGGGATGCCCAAGCCCAGTCTTAGGGTGCTCTAACAATTCTTTGTAGATTTTCTTATACTTCTTGAACAAATTGGGGTTTGATTTCTTCCATTTGGCAATCACCTTATCCACCCCGTCGGAAACCCTAATTGTGTACATCATAGACTATCGAAATAAGCGTCAATATCCTCACTGCTTTTGAGGGTAACACACTTTCCGGATTTGATTTCTTCCCTTGCCTTGTCAATCCTTGCTTGCAGCTCCGGGGTTATCATCAAATCTTCACGACCAACTTTTACCAAAG
>NZ_JADNAX010000023.1:0-4836 GCF_015550495.1 Romboutsia sp. 1001713B170207_170306_H8 | reverse complement strand
AAACAATACAAGTAGTACAAGAAAAAATAGAACCGTCAATGCTTGTTGGATACATAGCAGTATGTATCTGATGACAGGTATTAATGAAGTCAATAAATTGTACGGCATCCTGAACAGAGCAAATACCATTCTTTCATAGGAATGATAACAATACTTTTACAATGAAGAGTTTGATCCTGGCTCAGGATGAACGCTAGCTACAGGCTTAACACATGCAAGTCGAGGGGCAGCATTCCAGTTTGCTTGCAAACTGGAGATGGCGACCGGCGCACGGGTGAGTAACACGTATCCAACCTGCCGATAACTCGGGGATAGCCTTTCGAAAGAAAGATTAATACCCGATGGCATAATAGAACCGCATGGTTTGATTATTAAAGAATTTCGGTTATCGATGGGGATGCGTTCCATTAGGCAGTTGGTGGGGTAACGGCCCACCAAACCTTCGATGGATAGGGGTTCTGAGAGGAAGGTCCCCCACATTGGAACTGAGACACGGTCCAAACTCCTACGGGAGGCAGCAGTGAGGAATATTGGTCAATGGACGAGAGTCTGAACCAGCCAAGTAGCGTGAAGGATGACTGCCCTATGGGTTGTAAACTTCTTTTATATGGGAATAAAGTGGTCCACGTGTGGATTTTTGTATGTACCATATGAATAAGGATCGGCTAACTCCGTGCCAGCAGCCGCGGTAATACGGAGGATCCGAGCGTTATCCGGATTTATTGGGTTTAAAGGGAGCGTAGGTGGACAGTTAAGTCAGTTGTGAAAGTTTGCGGCTCAACCGTAAAATTGCAGTTGATACTGGCTGTCTTGAGTACAGTAGAGGTGGGCGGAATTCGTGGTGTAGCGGTGAAATGCTTAGATATCACGAAGAACTCCGATTGCGAAGGCAGCTCACTGGACTGCAACTGACACTGATGCTCGAAAGTGTGGGTATCAAACAGGATTAGATACCCTGGTAGTCCACACAGTAAACGATGAATACTCGCTGTTTGCGATATACAGTAAGCGGCCAAGCGAAAGCATTAAGTATTCCACCTGGGGAGTACGCCGGCAACGGTGAAACTCAAAGGAATTGACGGGGGCCCGCACAAGCGGAGGAACATGTGGTTTAATTCGATGATACGCGAGGAACCTTACCCGGGCTTAAATTGCATTTGAATATATTGGAAACAGTATAGTCGTAAGACAAATGTGAAGGTGCTGCATGGTTGTCGTCAGCTCGTGCCGTGAGGTGTCGGCTTAAGTGCCATAACGAGCGCAACCCTTATCTTCAGTTACTAACAGGTCATGCTGAGGACTCTGGAGAGACTGCCGTCGTAAGATGTGAGGAAGGTGGGGATGACGTCAAATCAGCACGGCCCTTACGTCCGGGGCTACACACGTGTTACAATGGGGGGTACAGAAGGCCGCTACCTGGTGACAGGATGCTAATCCCAAAAGCCTCTCTCAGTTCGGATCGAAGTCTGCAACCCGACTTCGTGAAGCTGGATTCGCTAGTAATCGCGCATCAGCCATGGCGCGGTGAATACGTTCCCGGGCCTTGTACACACCGCCCGTCAAGCCATGAAAGCCGGGGGTACCTGAAGTACGTAACCGCAAGGAGCGTCCTAGGGTAAAACTGGTAATTGGGGCTAAGTCGTAACAAGGTAGCCGTACCGGAAGGTGCGGCTGGAACACCTCCTTTCTGGAGCGATGCCGTTACAATGACTTTCATCGGTTCTATAATTGTACTACTGGTACTTGTTTATTTATAACATATAGATCAACCATCTATAGAAGTATAGATAGAGATAAACAAGAGAAATAAAGAAGCCGAGTCTAACATATCAGGTAGACAAGGTTGAACTAGTCCTATAGCTCAGTTGGTTAGAGCGCTACACTGATAATGTAGAGGTCGGCAGTTCAACTCTGCCTGGGACTACTCCGAACAAAAGTTGTCTGTTTTCATTGTCCATTGTCAATTGTAACAGTCAATAACTCTTGGGGGATTAGCTCAGCTGGCTAGAGCATCTGCCTTGCACGCAGAGGGTCAACGGTTCGAATCCGTTATTCTCCACCATCTCTGAACAAGAGAAACGATCTTTGACATGATGTACAAAAAGTAAAATTTAGTAAAGAGCTAAAAGTATATATCGAACCGTACGTAACAGATATGGTACATGGCTGTTGAGAATGCAGAAGCATTTTCGAAATTCCATTCTCCATCATCGGTTAAGTAAGTTTGAAAGAAAGTAAGCAAGGGCGCATGGCGGATGCCTTGGCTCTCGGAGGCGATGAAGGACGTGATAAGCTGCGATAAGCTCTGGGTAGGTGCAAATAACCTTTGATCCAGAGATTTCCGAATGGGACAACCCGGCATTCTGAAGGAATGTCATCCATCTTTGATGGAGGCTAACGCAGGGAACTGAAACATCTTAGTACCTGCAGGAAAAGAAAATAATAATGATTCCCCTAGTAGTGGCGAGCGAACGGGGAACAGCCCAAACCACCCATGTTACGGCATGTGTGGGGTTGTAGGACCACGATATCGCAAGACATCTGATGAATAGAATCCTCTGGAAAGTGGAACCATAGACGGTGATAGTCCTGTATATGAAGTCAGATTAAGCGTAGTGGTATCCTGAGTAGCGCGGGACACGAGAAATCTTGCGTGAATCTGCCGGGACCATCCGGTAAGGCTAAATACTCCCGAGAGACCGATAGCGAACCAGTACTGTGAAGGAAAGGTGAAAAGCACTTCGAACAGAAGAGTGAAATAGTCCCTGAAACCGTGCGCCTACAAGCGGTCGGAGCTGCGTAAGCAGTGACGGCGTGCCTTTTGCATAATGAACCTACGAGTTACTTTTTCCGGCAAGGTTAAGCATCTTGAGATGTGCAGCCGAAGCGAAAGCGAGTCTGAACAGGGCGTCGAGTCGGAAGGAGTAGACGCGAAACCAAGTGATCTACCCTTGGTCAGGTTGAAGGTTAGGTAACACTAACTGGAGGACCGAACCGATAAGCGTTGAAAAGCTTCCGGATGAACTGAGGGTGGGGGTGAAAGGCTAATCAAACTTGGAGATAGCTCGTACTCCCCGAAATGCATTTAGGTGCAGCCTTGTGAGTTACTAATGTGAGGTAGAGCGACTGATAAGATGCGAGGGCTTCACCGCCTATCAAGTCTTGATAAACTCCGAATGCGCATTAGTTCTATCACAGGAGTGAGGGCATGGGTGCTAAGGTCCATGTCCTAAAGGAGAAGAATCCAGACCATCAGCTAAGGTCCCGAAATAAACACTAAGTTGAACTAACGAAGTCAGATTGCTAAGACAGCTAGGATGTTGGCTTGGAAGCAGCCATTCATTTAAAGAGTGCGTAACAGCTCACTAGTCGAGGAGTTTGGCGTGGATAATAATCGGGCATCAAGTGTTTTACCGAAGCTATGGGGTCAGTAATGATCGGTAGGGGAGCATTCCACTCAGCGTCGAAGGTGAAGCGTGAGCTTTGCTGGAGCGTGTGGAAAAGCAAATGTAGGTATAAGTAACGATAAAGGGGGTGAGAAACCCCCTCGCCGAAAGACTAAGGTTTCCTGATCAACGCTAATCGGATCAGGGTTAGTCGGGTCCTAAGGCTCAGCCGAACGGTGAGGCCGATGGCAGAACAGGTTAATATTCCTGTACTACCTTAAGGAGTGACGTGGAGACGGAGGCGTGACAGCGCCGCGGACTGACGGAATAGTCCGTTGAAGGGTGTAGATGCTGATCATCCCAGGCAAATCCGGGATAAGAGTCGAACCTGATAGTATGGAGCGTTCTTCGGAACAATCCAATAGTGCGTGTAATCATACTCCCAAGAAAATCCGCTAAACTTAATCCTTAAGGTACCCGTACCGCAAACGGACACACGTAGTCGGGTTGAATATACTAAGGCGCTTGAGTGATTCACGGTTAAGGAACTAGGCAAATTGACCCTGTAACTTCGGGATAAAGGGTCCCAACGAGAGTTGGGCGCAGAGAATAGGTCCAGGCAACTGTTTAACAAAAACACAGGGCTGTGCGAAATTGAAAGATAATGTATACAGCCTGACACCTGCCCGGTGCTGGAAGGTTAAGAGGAGATGTCATCGCAAGAGAAGCATTGAATTGAAGCCCCAGTAAACGGCGGCCGTAACTATAACGGTCCTAAGGTAGCGAAATTCCTTGTCGGGTAAGTTCCGACCTGCACGAATGGTGTAATGATCTGGACACTGTCTCAACCGTGAGCTCAGTGAAATTGTAGTATCGGTGAAGATGCCGATTACCCGCGATGGGACGAAAAGACCCCGTGAACCTTTACTATAGCTTAACATTGAATTTGGGTAATTGATGTGTAGGATAGGCCGGAGACTTTGAAGCGCAGACGCCAGTTTGTGTGGAGTCGCTGTTGAAATACGGCCCTTTGATTATTTGAGTTCTAACTCGTAGTTGCGAGGACACTGTTTGGTGGGTAGTTTGACTGGGGTGGTCGCCTCCAAAATAGTAACGGAGGCTTCTAAAGGTGCCCTCAGGACGATTGGTAACCGTCCGCAGAGTGTAATGGCATAAGGGCGCTTGACTGGGAGACTTACAAGTCGATCAGGTAGGAAACTAGAGCATAGTGATCCGGTGTTTCCGTATGGAAGGGACATCGCTCAAAGGATAAAAGGTACTCCGGGGATAACAGGCTGATCCCTCCCAAGAGCTCATATCGACGGAGGGGTTTGGCACCTCGATGTCGGCTCGTCACATCCTGGGGCTGGAGAAGGTCCCAAGGGTTGGGCTGTTCGCCCATTAAAGTGGCACGCGAGCTGGGTTCAGAACGTCGTGAGACAGTTCGGTC
>NZ_JADNAX010000022.1:0-5434 GCF_015550495.1 Romboutsia sp. 1001713B170207_170306_H8 | reverse complement strand
ATAAATGATATGCAGTTTTTAGAGTATTAACTCTAAAACTTAATATAAGTTAATCGAAAGATTATGTGGTTATTATAGCAAAGAGGATACACCTGTTCCCATTCCGAACACAGAAGTTAAGCTCTTTAGCGCTGATGGTACTCGGAGGGCAACCTCCCGGGAGAGTAAGACGTAGCCACGTAATCTTTTTTATGTTTAAGAGTATAGTAAAAGTTGAAATAACTTTCCTATACTCTTTTAAGTTTAATAGTATTGAGATACTCATAATTTATAAATAAAGTAAAATAGTTACATTCTATACTTATACCATACTATAAAGCAGAATTAGGGCAAGACACCATTATTTCAGAGATAAAATCGTTTAATCGATTTAAACCTTCTAAAAAGTCTTTTTCATCACAAGCGTATGATATACGTACATAGTCATCTATACCAAATGCTAGGCCAGGTACTATAGCAACATTATGTTTATTTAAAAACTCTTCACAAAATTCAACAGAAAAGCTTTCGCTAAAATTAAAATTATCTTTTATTTTAGATAAATCTATAAATATATAAAAAGCACCTTCGGGATAAATATATCCTATGTTAGTCATGGAGTCTAACTTTGATACAATTAAATCTCGTCGATATTTATATATATCAACCATATTATCTAAATCTTTTTTACAATCTCTTAAAGCAGCATATCCTATATATTGAGATGTTAAACATGGATGAGAAACTAGATGACCTTGAATAGCACATATTCCTTTAGCAATTTCTTTATTTGATGCAGAATATCCTAATCTGATACCGGTCATAGCTGCAGACTTTGCAAATCCATTTATGGTTATGGTTATATCCTTTATTTCTTTGCTTAATGATGCTATAGATACAAATTTATCTGTATAACATATTTTTTCATATATTTCATCGGCTAGAATATATATATTATTTTCTAAACAAATATTAGCTATATCTAAAAGTTCCTCTTTTGTGTAAACAGCACCCGTTGGGTTTGATGGATTTGTTAAAATGAGCAACTTAGTTTTATTTGTAATATATTTTTTTAATATGTCACCGGTTAACTTAAAATCATTACTTTTATCTGTATTCATAGGTACTGGAATTGCATTAACTATTTTAGTCATTTCAGAATAACTAACCCAATATGGCTTTGGTAATAATACTTCATCTCCTGGATCAGTAACAGCTAACAAAGCATTTGTAATAGCATTTTTAGCACCACTAGAAACAACTATTTCATCTAATGAATAATCACAATTATTTTCATCTAAAAGTTTTTTACATATTTCTTCTCTTAAAATTGTTATACCTGGAACTAGGTTATATTTAGTTTCATCGTTATTCAAAGATTCAATACCAGAGTGTTTTGCTTTTTCAGGAACGTTAAAATCAGGTTCACCGATACTTAGATTTATAATTTTCTTACCTGAATCTTTTAACTCCTTAACCTTCGTACTAATTCCCACTGTTACCGATGGAGTTATAATAGATAATCTGTTAGATAACATAAGATCTCCCCCTTAAAAATTCTATACATTAATGTTATATGAAAATTCAGAAAAATCATATAGAAATTTAGCAAATAAAAAAATTCCTGTTTTAATAAAATGATTTAATAATATTGGCTAAATAAGTTAATGTTATAGTACATTTTACTAAAACTTTTATACTGAATATGATAAAAGTAGTAAAAACTATAAATTAAATTGTTTTACTATATATAATATAAAATTGAATATAAGCTTTTAATATAAATAACTAATATTTAATATATACAATATATAGTAGTTATGATTGAGTTGTGATACAATATATAGTAATTAAAGGAGGGGTTTTATGATTAAATATATAGAGAAAAGGGATGGAAGAGTTGTACCTTTTAATAAAGATAGCATAACAAAATCTATATCTTTGGCAGTGGATAAAGTAGCTAATAAAGAAAATAAGACTCTAAATAATCAAATATCGGAAAAAATAACTAGTGATGTAATAAAATTATTAGAATCTGAACATATAGATTCCATTATAAAAGTAGCAGATATATATGATTTAGTAGTTAAAGATCTTATAGAAAATGGATATTTTAGAATAAGTGAAGAATATATAATGAATAGAAATGAGAGAGATAGAATAAGAAATTTTAATACTCGGCTAATGAAAGAGATAGAAGAAATTACATTTGAAGAATCTGATGATGTTGATATAAAAAGAGAAAATGCTAATATTAATGGTGATACATCTATGGGAATGATGCTTCACTATGGAAGTATTGTATCTAAGGCATTTTGTAAGGATAATATATTAAAATTAGATCACTCATGTGCTCATGAAAATGGAGATATACATATACATGATATGGATTTTTTTAGCATGGGAACGTTAACATGTTGTCAAATTGATTTAGATAAACTTTTTAAAGATGGATTTTCAACAGGACATGGATTTTTAAGAGAGCCAAATGATATTATGAGCTATGGTGCCTTAGCAGCAATAGCAATTCAAAGTAACCAAAATGATCAGCATGGAGGGCAAAGTATACCGTTTTTTGATTATAATTTATCTAAGGGAGTAGCTAAAACTTTTAAGAAATTTTATATTACAAATATATATAAAGCATTAAAATTATATGAGGGTATAGGTAATATAGAATATATAAAGGATATTATTTCTAATTTAGAAAAACAAAATTTTAAACTTAAAATAAATCAAAGTAAAATTTATATAAATAAAGAAAAAGAAGTTTTAAAAGAAAAGTTTAATATAGATGAAGAGACAGTTAAAAATATTCAAGAATTTGCATACGAAGAAGCATTAAAAGAGACAGATAGACAAACATATCAGTCTATGGAAGGATTTATACATAACTTAAATACAATGCACTCAAGGGCTGGAGCACAAGTACCATTTTCTAGTATAAACTTCGGTACTGATATATCAGAAGAAGGTAGAATGGTAAGTAAGAATTTATTATTATCCTTAGAAAAAGGATTAGGAAATGGAGAAACACCTATATTTCCTATATTAATATTCAAAGTTAAAGAAGGGATAAATTTAAACCCAGGAGATCCTAATTATGATTTATTTAAGCTATCTTGTAGAGTATCTGCAAAAAGATTATTTCCTAATTTTAGTTTTATAGATGCTCCATTTAATGCAAAGTTTTATAAACCAGATAATCCAGAAACTGAAGTTACGTATATGGGGTGTAGAACTAGGGTATTAGGTAATTTATGTGGAGATGAAGTAGTTAGTGGAAGGGGAAATATATCTTTTACTACTATAAATTTACCAAGGTTAGGGATAAAGCATGGAATAGTTAATAATAAAAAAGTAGATATAGATGGATTTTTTAAAGATTTAGATCAAAAAATAGATTTAGTAATAGATCAACTATTAGATAGAATGATAATTCAAGGTAATAAAAAGGTGAAAAACTTTCCGTTCTTAATGGGGCAAGGAATATGGTTAGGATCAGATAATCTACTACCAGAGGATAAATTAATTGATGTTATAAAGCAAGGTACTTTAACAATAGGTTTTATAGGGTTAGCAGAGTGTTTAGTCGGTCTTGTAGGTAAGCATCATGGTGAAAATAAATATTCTCAAGAATTAGGGTTAAAAATAGTTACATATATGAGGAATAGAATGGATGAAGCTAGTAAGAAGTATGGATTAAACTTTTCTCTTATTGGAACACCAGCAGAAGGATTATCTGGAAGGTTTACAGCCATAGATAAAAAACTGTATGGAGAAATTAAAGGTATAACAGATAGAGATTACTATACTAACTCATTTCATGTTCCTGTATATTACAAAATAAGCGCATTTGACAAAATAAGTATCGAAGCTCCATACCACGCACTTACTAATGGAGGACATATAACATATGTAGAAGTAGATGGTGATCCAACAAATAATTTAGAAGCTTTTGAGACTATTATAAGAGCAATGAAAGAATTAGGTATTGGATATGGCAGTATAAATCATCCTGTTGATAGAGACCCTATATGTGGATATACAGGGATTATAAACGGTGATATATGCCCTGCGTGTGGAAGGAATGAAAGCCAAGTTAGATTTGAGAGAATAAGAAGAATAACCGGGTATTTAGTAGGAACTATAGATAGATTTAATAATGCAAAAAGAGCAGAGGTACGTGATAGGGTAAAACACACATAATCAAAAAGTGAAGGTGATTCTATGAAATTAAGAGTAGCAGCGCCTACTATATTTGATAGCATAGTGGATGGGCCAGGATTAAGAGTGGTTATTTGGAGTCAGGGGTGTATTCATGATTGTATAGGATGTCATAATTCTCAAACTCATAACATAAAAGGTGGTTATGAAATAGATACTGGAGATATTATATATGAAATAAAAAATTTAAACCTACAAAGAGGTATAACTTTATCCGGTGGTGAGCCTTTTTTACAACCAGAACCATTAGCAATAATAGCTAAAGAAGCTAAGGTTAACAATTTAGATGTATGGGCCTATACGGGTTTTACTTTTGAAGAACTATTAGACAAGAGTAATAATATGTATAGAGAGAGAAGAAAATTATTAAAAGAAATAGATGTTTTAGTAGATGGGAAGTTTGAAATAGATAAGAAAGACATAAGTTTGAGGTTTAGGGGGTCCTATAATCAAAGGATAATAGATGTTCAAGAAAGTTTAAAGCTAAATGACATTATATTGAAAAATGAATATATGTTTGGAGAGATGCCTGTAGTTAAATAATTAATATATGATTATATTAAAGTATAAAATTTAAATAAATGTATATATTAAATATTAGATTTAATAATATTAATTAAAAATATATACATTTATGAAGCTTTTTTTAATTAATATATGTTGATAAGTATCTTAATAATGTGGATAACAAATATACATATCGCACAAAATACATATAATTACAATGTTAATAATGTGGATAGATAAAAATAAGTAGAAAAAAGTATTTTTTTATTAAAAAAATATAAAAAAAGTATTGACTATATGTTTCAAACTTGATATAGTATTACTTGTCCAAGAGATAAGGACAGAAACAAAATAGATTAAGAACTTTGAAAATTAAACAGTAGGTTAATTTATATAACTAATTCTTATTTAAGAATTAAAACACAAACAACCAAGCCAGATATTCAGATAATGATTAGCTGAGCGATGGACAACTTTTATTTGAGAGTTTGATCCTGGCTCAGGATGAACGCTGGCGGCGTGCCTAACACATGCAAGTCGAGCGAACTTCTTCGGAAGTGAGCGGCGGACGGGTGAGTAACGCGTGGGTAACCTACCCTATACACACGGATAACGTACCGAAAGGTACGCTAATACGAGATGATATATTTTTATCGCATGGTAGAAATATCAAAGCTCCGGCGGTATAGGATGGACCCGCGTCTGATTAGCTAGTTGGTAA
>NZ_JADNAX010000021.1:0-9230 GCF_015550495.1 Romboutsia sp. 1001713B170207_170306_H8 | reverse complement strand
CCTGGTTGATAGGTCGAAGGTGTAAGTGCAGTAATGTATTTAGCTTATCGATACTAATAGGTCGAGGACTTGACCAAAACTTAAATGATATATCATAAATGATATGCAGTTTTTAGAGTATTAACTCTAAAACTTAATATAAGTTAATCGAAAGATTATGTGGTTATTATAGCAAAGAGGATACACCTGTTCCCATTCCGAACACAGAAGTTAAGCTCTTTAGCGCTGATGGTACTCGGAGGGCAACCTCCCGGGAGAGTAAGACGTAGCCACGTAATCTTTTTTGTTATATAAAAAATTTAAAAGTATCGTTATTGATTTATTTAATTATAAATTATAAAATATTATTTAAAGTATAAACTATAATAATTTCAACTTAGAAACTACTAAAAATTGGTTTTAGAGGAATATGAGGTGTATTATGAATTTAAATGAAAGAAGAGAGAAACTTCTAGATATAATAGAAAAATCTAATAAGCCTATAAAGGGAAGTGAACTAGCAGATCTGCTAAGTGTAAGTAGGCAAATAATAGTTCAAGATATAGCACTTATAAGAGCTAGTGGAAAAGAAATTGTAGCCACTCCTCAAGGATATATAGTATTTAATCAAAGTAAAAAAATAGAAGGTAAAATACAATGTAAAAATCATAATAATAATGAAGAACTATTTGACGAGTTAAAGGTAATAGTTGATATGGGCGGAATAGTTAAAGATGTTATTGTAAATCATCCTATATATGGAGAAATAAGGGCTGAATTAAATATATCATCTCTTAGAGATATAAAAGAATTCATGGAAAAAGTTAAAAATGATGAGTTTAGGCAACTATCCTCTTTAACAAAATATGATCATAGTCACACAATAGAAGTTGCAAAAAAAGAAATATTAGACGAAATTATAGAAATATTAGACGAAAAAGGTATGTTATCTAACTAATAATATCTATTAATTTTCAATAAACATAAAAAAGAAAACAAAATCGAATAATAGTATTGAAAGTTGTTAATATATATAATATAATGTTTATCAAATAAAACAATTAGTTACAAGCTATGAAGGAAAATAGTAAAAGACATATTTGTATTCAGAGAATGAGTGGTTGGTGAGAACTCATAACAATGGTTTTTGAATCCATTCCAGAGCTTCTAATCGGAAATTATAGTAAGATTAGACGTATGACCTACGTTACAGGATTGAGAGAATTGTGTATTTTGTACATGATTAATTAGGGTGGCAACGCGGATAAAAGACTTTCGTCCCTTTTATAGGGAGTAGAAGGTCTTTTTTTATTACCAAATTTACTGGTATAGTAAGCCAATCTAGAAAATAAATAGATTATTTATAATAAAATTTCCGGAAAATGTAAATAATGCTAGTATAAAAATTTTTAATTAACTAAATAAAATATATTTAAGAGATATATAAAAATTAGGAGGGTAAAATGTTAGATATAAGAAGAATTAGAGAAAATTTAGAAGATATTAAAAAAGCAATGGACAGAAGAGGTGAAAAAGAATTCAACCTTGATATAGTAGTAGAATTAGATGATAAGAGAAGAGATCTACTTAAAGAAGTAGAAGTAATGAAAAATGAAATGAATGTTGAGTCTAAAAAAATACCTCAATTAATAAAAGAAGGTAAGGATGTAACCGCAGATAAAGCAAGATTAAAAGAGTTATCTGATAAGATAAAAGAATTAGATGAAAAAGTTAGAACTGTATCTAATGAAATAGAATATAACTTAATGAGAATACCAAATGTGCCAAATCCTGAAGTTCCACAAGGAACAACTGATGAAGATAATGTTCAAATAAGAACTTGGGGAGAACCTACTAAGTTTAATTTTGAACAAAAAGCTCACTGGGATATAGGTACAGGATTAGGAATATTAGACTTTGAAACTGCAGGTAAAATAACTGGATCAAGATTTACACTATACAAAGGTTTAGGCGCTAGACTTGAAAGAGCATTAATAAACTTCTTCTTAAATACTCATACAGAAGAAAATGGATATACAGAAGTATTACCTCCTTTTATGGCTAATAGATCTAGCTTTATAGGAACTGGGCAATTACCAAAGTTCGAAGAAGATATGTTTAAAGTTGAGGGTGTGGATTATTTCTTAATACCAACAGCAGAAGTACCTGTAACAAATATACATAGAGATGAAATACTAACAGTTGATCAATTACCTATAAAATATTGTGCATATACACCATGCTTTAGATCTGAAGCAGGTTCAGCAGGAAGAGATACTAGAGGATTAGTAAGACAACATCAATTTAATAAAGTTGAATTAGTTAAATTTGTTGCTCCAGAAAATTCATATGATGAATTAGAAAAATTAACTAATGATGCAGAAAAAATATTACAAATGTTAGGACTACCATATAGAGTAGTTAAAATATGTACAGGAGACCTAGGATTTACAGCTGCATTTAAATATGATTTAGAAGTATGGATGCCAAGTTATAATAGATATGTTGAAATATCTTCTTGCTCAAACTTTGAAGATTTCCAAGCTAGAAGAGCTGGTATAAGATTCAAGAGAGATAAAAAATCTAAAGCTGAATATGTACATACATTAAATGGTTCAGGATTAGCGGTAGGAAGATGTTTAGCTGCAATATTAGAAAACTACCAACAAGAAGATGGAACTGTTGTAATACCAGAAGCATTAAGACCATATATGGGTGTAGATGTTATAAAATAAAAAATTAAACTTTAATATAAAAGAAAGGGAGCTAATTTAGCTCTCTTTTTATTTATAGCAGTATTATAATAATAATAAATTTAAGTTGAATTATAAAAGAAAATATGCTAATATAAACTTGTTATAAGTTCTAGGAGGAAATATGGAAAAATTATTCTATATGAAAGAAGCATTAAAAGAGGCAAATAAAGCATATACTAAAGGTGAAACTCCAATAGGAGCTATTATAGTGAAAGATGGTGAAATAATAGCTAGAGCGCATAATTTAACTGAAGAATTGAAAGATAGTACAGCTCATGCTGAAATTTTAGCAATAAAACAAGCTTCAGAGAAATTAGGTGGTTGGAGACTTATGAATTGTGACTTGTATGTTACGATGGAACCGTGTATAATGTGTAGTGGAGCTATAGTTAATTCTAGAATAAAGAAACTTATAATAGGAACTAAGCATATAAAAAATTCATATATAGAAAAACAACATGAATTTAAAATAGATTATTTTGATTTTAATAATATAGAAGTTACGTTTGGAGTAATGAAAGAAGATTGTTCGATCATTTTACAAAAGTTCTTTAAAGACTTACGTAAAAGATAATATGGAGAGATGGTCGAGTCGGTCGAAGGCGCTCGCCTGGAAAGTGAGTATACGTGTTAAAAGCGTATCGTGGGTTCGAATCCCACTCTCTCCGCCAAGAAGTTAATAAATATGGTTGTAATTTTGCTGTACTAGATGGGGAGGTAGCGGTGCCCTGTAACCTGCAATCCGCTATAGCAGGGTTGAATTCCAGCTAGAGGCTTAAAATTTGTAGAGCAGCCCTAAATAAGTGGTGTTGACACTTAGGTCCTACGCAACGAGAGCTCATGAACTCCGTCAGATCAGGAATGAAGCAGCGGTAAGTGATCACTTTCGTGTGCCGTGGGGGAGCCTAAGCCGAGCTAACTGTTTAGGTAACGTCTGTGAGTTTAAGTCAATAGCTGGTGTACAGCATTTAATAATATATAAAAGTAAATCCCTTTAACAGGGATTTTTTTATTTAAAAAAAATGATATAATAATTGAATATGATGGAAAAATTATAAATGAATGATTTTATATTAAGGAGAGAGAAAGATGCATAAAGCATTGTATAGAGTTTATCGACCGCAGAAGTTTGAAGATGTAGTTGGTCAAGAACATATTACTAGGACCTTAAGAAATCAAATAGAAAATAATAATATAGGTCATGCATACTTATTTTCTGGAACTAGAGGTACAGGAAAAACATCTACAGCAAAAATATTTGCAAGAGCAGTAAACTGTTTAAATGGTGTAGATCAAGAACCATGTAATGAGTGTGAAGTATGCAAAGATATATTAAGTGATAACATTATGGATGTTGTAGAGATAGATGCAGCATCTAACAATAGTGTTGATGATATAAGAGAACTTAGGGAGAGCGTTAAGTATTCTCCTACTAAAAGTAAGTATAAGGTATATATAATAGATGAGGTGCATATGTTGTCCCAAGGAGCTTTTAATGCTTTATTAAAGACACTAGAAGAACCACCTTCATATGTAATATTTATATTAGCAACTACAGAACCACATAAGATACCGGCTACTATATTATCTAGATGTCAAAGATTTGATTTTAAGAGAGTTACAGTAAAAGATATTACATCAAGAATGAAAAAAATATGTATAGAAGAAAATATAGAAGTTGAAGAAAAAGCACTTAATTTAATTGCTAGAAATTCACAAGGAGCCCTTAGAGATGCTCTTAGTATATTAGATCAATGTATTTCATTTGGAAATGAAAAAATTGAATATAAGGATGTAGTAGAATTATTAGGAACTGTTAATATAGAACAATTATTTGATTTAGCACAGTACATAATAGATCAGAATACAAAAGAATCACTTAAAGTTTTAAATGAATTTATAATATGGGGTAAAGACATAAGAAACTTAATTAATGATTTAATAGATCATTTTAGAAATTTAATGATCTGTAAAGTATCAAATGATTTAGATGAAATAATTTCTTTGCCAGAAGAAATTATTGAACAATTAAAAAAACAGGCTAATACTGTAAACAATAATGATTTAATAAGGATATTAAATATACTATCAACTACTCAAGATAATATAAAAACAGCATCGAATCCTAGAGTTGTAGCAGAAGTAACTATGATGAAGATAGCTCAGCCTATGTTTGAGAATAGTAAAGAAGCATTAATTAAAAGAATAGAAAACTTAGAAAAAACAATTGAAAGTGGTAATATAACGGTTACCACAATAAAAGAGAATAATAATCAAATTGTTGATGATTCTGCTAATAAGGATGAAGCAATAGAGTATGAACAAGTAAAGAGTGAGGATGTTAAATTAATAGAACAATCTTGGAAGAATATATTAAAAAGTATAAGAGCAGACAAAAACATGCCTGTATACGCACTTTTAGGTGATGTAAGAGATTTCAATGTATACAATAGTCAATTATATTTAATATTTGATGATAATTATGGATTTGCTAAAACTAGGTTAAGTTCACCAGATACAATAGAATATATACAAAATAAGATAAGAGAAATAATTAATAGAAGTTTTATTGTGAAAATATTCTTAAAGTCTGAAGTAAAAGATGTAGAATTAGCTATAAAAGAAACGTCTCAAGATAAGGGTGAAGAAATTTTAAAAAATATAGTTAGCCCAGAAGTGTTAGAAGTAAAGGATCATATAGAGGAAAATTAGATCAAATAATAAATATTTATTTATGATATAATATAAAAATAAAGAATTTTAAGGAGGAAGAGTAATATGGCTAAGAAAAATTTTGGTGGAATGATGCCTGGAAACATGAATAATATATTAAAGCAGGCTCAAAAGATGCAAGAAAATATGCAAAAAATGCAAGAAGAGTTAGAATCTAAAGAAGTAGAAGCTTCAGTTGGTGGAGGAGCTGTTACTGTTAAAGTAAATGGCAAGAAAGAAGTAATAGATATAACTATAAAACCAGAGGTAGTAGATCCAGATGATATAGAAATGCTACAAGACTTAGTACTGAGTGCAGTGAATCAAGCATTAAAGAGTGTAGATGATATGCAAGCTAGTCAAATGAGTAAAGTTACTGGAGGTATGAATATACCTGGTTTATTTTAGTAGGTGATATTGATGCAAGTATATACAGGGCCTATATCTAGGCTAATAGAAGAGTTTTCAAAACTTCCTGGAATAGGAAGAAAAACAGCCCAAAGATTGGCATTTCATGTTATAAATATGAAAACAAATGATGTGGAAAGTTTATCTAAGGCTATAATAGAAGCTAAAAGAGAAATAAAATACTGCTCAATCTGCTGTAATATAACAGATACAGATCCTTGTAGTATGTGTTCTAATAAAAATAGAGATTCTAGCGTAATTTGTGTAGTAGAAGATCCTAGAGATGTAGCTGCTATGGAAAGAACAAGAGAATTTAAGGGAAAATACCATGTATTGAATGGAGTAATATCTCCTATGGATGGTATAGGACCTGATATGATAAAAATAAAAGAGCTTATAGTAAGATTAGGTAGTGAGGATGTTAAAGAGTTAATAATGGCAACAAACCCTACAATAGAAGGAGAAGCTACAGCTATGTATATAGCGAGATTAGTTAAGCCTATGGGTATAAAGGTGACTAGGATAGCACATGGATTACCTGTTGGAGGAGACCTAGAGTATGCAGATGAAGTTACTATAAGTAAAGCTCTAGAAGGAAGAAGAGAAATATAAAAAATCGGGGAAAAACCTCGATTTTTTTGTCATTTTTTTTTAGAAATTGCTAAAAAAATTTAAATAGGAATTATTGAATGAAGCATATTACTAATGTATAATTTGATTTAAGTTTATCTAAATTTTTAAATTAGAGGTGTTACATGAAATCAACTATGAACTTAGAAGAACATGAGGCTATGAAGGAAAAAAGAACAAGAAACCTAAAAACCAGAGAAGAATCTAAGTATAACTATGATGACGATTTAAGCTTGTTAATTAGTAAAAAGAAAAAAAAGCAAGCTAAAAATAAAGACAGCGTATTTAGGAATAATTATAAAAACTATCAATATGACTATGAAGAAGATTTCTATGAGCCTTTATAAGAAGATTATGACATGTATTTATATGGATTTTAAAATAAAAAAAGGGATACTTTAATTAAAAAAGTATCCTTTTTATTTTACTTTATTTACTTATAAGTATTTTTTCCACTAAGTTTGCTATATTTTGTGCAGAATCAGACTTTTGTATAGACTTTATATTATTTTTTAATATTTCTAGTCTAGTTGGATCGTCAATAAGCACTTTTAATAAAACAGTTAAAGTGAATTTTTTTGTGGGCTTTAAAGCTGCACCACAATTTGAAAGAAAATCTAAATTTTCTTCTTCTTGACCTGGAATATAGTATGGAATTATCATAGGTAAATCTTTAAGCAATGCTTCTGTAGTAGTAAGCCCACCTGGTTTACTTACTAAAACATCTACAGAAGCTAAAAGATCATTCATTTTATCCGTGAATCCTAAAATAAGTATTTTTTTATCCATTATATCAACATGTGTTTCTAGCTTTTTTTCTAATTTTTCCTTTAAATTTTCATTTCTACCTGTAATAACTATAATTTGAAAATCTCTATCTATATTTAAAAGTTCTTCCAATGTTTCTTTTATATTTCCAGCTCCAAAACTACCGCCCATTAATAATACTGTAAATTTATCTGGATTTAAACCAAATTCAGATAAAACTGTAGAACGATCTCTATTAGATAAGAAAGATTTTTCTACAGGAATTCCGAATGTTTTAACTTTTTCAGGAGATACTCCATCATATATTAAGAGTTCTTTTACATATTCGTGTCCTGCAATGTAGTAATCAATTTCATTTTGTATCCATGTAGAATGAGTTGTATAGTCTGTTAAAACTGTTATTAGTGGTGGAACATATAAATTACAATAATATTTATGTAGAGCATCGTGTAAAATAGAGTTCTCATGATTTTTATATGCTTTGGCATTTTTCTTTAAAGTGCTAAGAGCAATCATAGGAAAAGGATGAGTACCTATTATTAAATCAGGTTTAGATTTATCAAGTAAAGACCTGAATTTTTTTGCCATAAATGAAGTAAGTGGATTATCTTTAAATTCATTTTTAGAAGCTAAAGTTGTTTCAGATAATCTATATACACTTCCATAAGCTTTAGGTGTATATATAGCTGATTTTTCATAGCCTCTAGATATTATTTTATCCATAGTACTATTAACTAGTTTTAAACTATCTATGATTTCACACTCTATTGGAGAACCATCTATTATTTTATTACTAAGTTCTTCCTTAATAGCTCGAGCAGCTCTATTATGCCCACCGCCTGTAGACGCGGACATTATTAATACTTTTTTGCTCATACTAAAATCCTCCTAAAAGATATAAGATTATATTGTATAATAACCTAATTTTATGTATTATAATTATATTTTATCAAAAATATTTATTAAATTATTAAGATTGAGTTAATAATAATCTAATACAATATATAAAAAAAAACAAGTATAATGAAAGTTATCAAAAATATAGGAGGAATAAATGAATAAGATAGAGATATATTCAAGTGATACATGTATTAATTGTATAAAAGCAAAGGAATATTTTGAAGAAATCGGTGAAAATTATATAGAATATAATATTTCAAAAGATTTATCAGCTAAAAGAGAGTTAATCAGTATGGGCTATATGTCTGTTCCAGTAATACTTATTAATGGAGAACATGTACTTGGATTTGATAAAAATCGAATTGATGCGTTGCTAGAAGATTAATTTGTATATATTTAAATTTAAAGTCAATGTCCTTAGTTACATAAATTATGCTATATATAAATAAAGTGACTAAGGATAGAGTAAATTCAATATATACAATATATATAAGAAGTTTAATATTTATATATAATAGCGAATAAAAATGTAGAAATAGTATAAAATAAATGATAATTATAAAATAAATAAAAAAAGTTAAAAAAAGTGTTGACGATATAAAAATAAGGTGGTATAGTATTACTTGTCCTTAAGAAAAGGGCAAACGACTTAAGAAAAAAATAAAAAAGTCTTGACTAAGAAATGAAAACTTGGTAAGATAAGTAAGTCGAAACAATGAACTTTGAAAATTAAACAGTAGGTTAATTTATATAACTAATTCTTATTTAAGAATTAAACACAAACAACCAAGCCAGATATTCAGATAATGATTAGCTGAGCGATGGACAACTTTTATTTGAGAGTTTGATCCTGGCTCAGGATGAACGCTGGCGGCGTGCCTAACACATGCAAGTCGAGCGAACTTCTTCGGAAGTGAGCGGCGGACGGGTGAGTAACGCGTGGGTAACCTGCCCTATACACACGGATAACGTACCGAAAGGTACGCTAATACGAGATGACATATTTTTATCGCATGATAGAAATATCAAAGCTCCGGCGGTATAGGATGGACCCGCGTCTGATTAGCTAGTTGGTAA
>NZ_JADNAX010000020.1:0-10120 GCF_015550495.1 Romboutsia sp. 1001713B170207_170306_H8 | reverse complement strand
AAAGTTGTCTATCGCTCAGCTAATCATTATCTGAATATCTGGCTTGGTTGTTTGTGTTTTAATTCTTAAATAAGAATTAGTTATATAAATTAACCTACTGTTTAATTTTCAAAGTTCATTGTTTCGACTTATTCATCTTAACAAGTTATTTAAATCTTGTCAACATTTTCTTTCGTTTTATTTTCCATCCGTATCTCTCGGACAAGTAATACTTTACCACCATATTCTTTATTAGTCAACACTTTTTTAATTATTTTTCTAACTAATTTTTTTATAAAAAATAGTTCACAACTTAGTTTACACTTATTAACATTATAAACATCATCCATATCAGTTATAACCTTATATAAAGTTTTTTATCCACAATTTATTAACACTATTTATAGTTCTATTATTTATAATTATTTTCAAATATATTTTTATAGGTAATCTCTACTAACTAATAAAAATAAAAAAGCATAGATTCTTCTATACTTTTTTGTTTTCTATTTATTAATTTATATACTTATTAAATATATTATTTAATAATAAAGAGTTTATACATGATACAACAGCGTACCCAATTACTAAATAAAAAAATACTATATATCCTAAATAATTTCTAAAAAATAGTATAGATATTATAGGTATCAAATTTAACAATACCATTATAATTGTATATGGTAAGTTTTGTACTGACATAAAAACAGCATTTATTATAGTGTTTTTTATACTATTCTCAAATTTAGATATAATAGGAAAAATATATGTAAAATTAAATATAGTTATTGTACTAGCTACCATAAGTATAAATTTAAATACATTACTAATAACTGAATTAGATATCATATTAGATATACGAAAATCTAAAATTAATATCAATCCAATCACCATTATACTTATCCATACCACAGTACTAACCTTAAAATTTTCTTTGAAACTTTTTATAAACATCTTAAAAATATAGCCTTCTTCATTTCTTACTATTTTCATAGCAACATAATATGTAGAGGTTATTGATGCCCCTATAGTTATTATTGGTATACTAAATAATATACACAAAAAATTTAGCGTAATTATATTTGTAACCTTTTCTAAAGCTTCAAAAAACTTATTATCATACCTAAATAAATTTATCATAAATCTATTTCCCTTATTATTTTATTAATTTTATTAAATACTTAGTTATAGTTTAGATGTAGAATCTCTAATTATTAACTCTCCTTCAAATATCTTATGTTGAGTTTTACTTTTTTTATTGATTAAATTGAATAATATATTTGTAGTTTCTTTAGCCATCTTCTCAACAGGTTGTCGTATAGTAGTTATTGATGGGTTATAGTAATAAGAGATATCTAATCCATCAAATCCAACAACTGAATAATCATCAGGAATTTTTTTACCATATTCTAATATAGCTTTACATGCACCAACTGCCATACTATCTGATATTGCATAAATAGCAGTAAAATCTTCTTCCGCTTCTAATAGATCCTTCATTAAATTATAACCATTTTCCATGGTGTAAGCATTTATATTATCATGTGTATATCTTATTAAGTTTTCATTTATTGGTATATTTCTATTATTTAAAGCTTCACAATAACCTTTTACACGAAGTCTACTTATACTTCTATCACCACTATCATATGCTAAAATAGCTATTTTCTCATGTCCATTTTCACATAAAAAATCAACTATCTTCTTGCTCTCATTTATATCATCAACAGATACTGATGAGTATAATGTTTTATCAACACCTTCAGCTATAGCTATTGTACTTAATACGAATGGTATTTTTATTTCTTGTAATTTATCCTCTTGGTGAGAGAAAGACCCACCTAAAAAAACTATCCCTTTTAATCTCTTCTCTTTTATTAATTGTAATGCAACTTCTACCTCATCTTGATTTGAATCAACTCTATGTAATATAAAGGTATACTTCCTCTTTTGTATTTCTTCCTCAAATACTTTTATCATATTTTGAAAGAATGGGTTGTCTATACCTTTTATTAATACTGCTATCGTTTTCGTATCTGAAAGTTTTAAGTTTCTAGCACTATTATTTGGAATAAAATTACTCTCTTTTATAACTTCCATTATCATATTTCTAGTTTCTTCACTTATTTCAGGGTGATTGTTAATTGCTCTTGAAACGGTACTAACTCCTACTCCACACTTTTTAGCTATGTCTTTTATTGTGGCTGACTTCATATTAACCACATCCCTTCAACTCTGTATTTTAATTATCTTATTATAATATCATATAAGCTATATTCAAAGCTATTATCTTCCATATAATTTAGTTAACATCTTTATTCTCTTTATAGTTTTTTTAGATAGACTATTTTTCTTCATTCTCCATGTCCAATTATTCCCTAAAGTTGATGGTATATTTATTCTACCTTCTTCTCCTAAACCCAAATAGTCTTGAACGGGTATTATACAAGTATCCGCTACACTTCTCATAGCTAAGCATATAAAATCCCAGTGTATTTCATTTTCTTTACTATATTTATTATTCATATAATTGATACACATATTTTTATCTTTTTTATTAATTTCTTTGTACCACCCAATAGTTGTATTATTATCATGAGTACCTGTATAGACAACACAATTATTATTATAATTATGAGGTAAATAGTCACTCTCTTCTCTTGAGTCAAAAGCGAACTGTAAAACTTTCATTCCCGGATATCCTGTGTCATTTAAGAGTTTCCTTACGCTATCAGTTAAAAAACCTAGATCTTCAGCAATAATATCTACATCTCCTAACTTTTCTCTTATACTATTAAACAGTTCCATTCCTGGTCCCCTTTCCCAAGATCCATTTATAGCTGTACGCTCTCCATAAGGTATAGAGTAATATTCATCAAATCCTCTGAAATGGTCTATCCTTACAATATCATACAACTTAAAAGAATATTCTATTCTTTTTATCCACCACTCATAATCTGTATTTTTATGATATTCCCAATAATATAATGGATTTCCCCACAATTGTCCGGTTTCAGAAAATCCATCTGGTGGGCATCCTGCCACAGCAATAGGTATACACTCTTTATCTAGTTGAAATAAATCCGGATTTGCCCATGTATCAGAACTATCTAATGCTACATAGATCGGAATATCCCCTACTATTAATATGTTTTTTTTATTGGCATAGGATTTTAATTTATTCCACTGCTTTGAAAATAAATATTGTAAATATTTATAGAATATAATATCATCTGATAATTTTTCTTCATACTCATGTAAAGCAGCCTCTTTTCTTAATCTTATATCAACATCCCATTCTATCCATGACTTTCCACCAAAAAAATCTTTTATAGACATATATAGTGCATAATCATGAAGCCACCATTTATTTTTATTGCAATACGCTATAAATCTTTTACTATTATATATTTTACTACGCTTATAAGCTTTTTTTAGTATTTCAAACCTATATAAATATATCTTTTCATAATCTATATGTTCATCACTACTTCCCCAATCATATATACTACATTCTTCTTCTGTTATTAGACCTTCTCTCACTAATTCATCTAAATCTATAAAGTATGGATTTCCTGCAAATGTAGAAAAAGATTGATATGGAGAATCTCCATATCCTGTTGGTCCTAAAGGTAGTATCTGCCATATACTTTGACCAGAACTTTCTAATATATCTATAAATTCATAAGCTTCTTTTGAAAAACTACCTATACCATACTTAGATGGTAAACTTGCAATAGGTAATAACATACCACTTCTTCTCATAATTTTTCCTCCTACTTATATCATTAGCCTTTTACAGCACCTGCAACAACACCTTCTATTATGTGTTTTTGACATAGTAAATAGAATATTATAATCGGAATAATTGCCAATACTAGCATTGCCATCATAGCTCCCATATCTCTATTCCCATTTGATCCTACTAGCATCTGAATTACTACTGGTATAGTTTTATATTTAGTTGATAGACCTATAACTAAATATGGTAATAAGTAATCATTCCATATCCACATTGCATTCAATATTGCTACAGTTATTGTGGTTGGCTTTAATATAGGAAGAACTATCTTAAAATAAGTTTGTAATAGATTACAACCATCTATTGTAGCTGCTTCTTCAATTTCCAGTGGAATAGATTTCACAAAACCACTAAACATAAATACAGATAAACCTGATCCAAACCCTAAATAAAGTAATACCATACCTATCGGATTTGCTAGATGTAAAGTATCAGCTAATTTCACCATAGGAAACATTACCATTTGAAATGGAACTATCATTGAAAAAACAAATAAGTAATATATAATACTATTAATCTTACTTTTAACTCTAGTTATGTAATATGCTGTCATGGAAGTAAATAATATTATTACGATTACTGACATTGTTGTTATAAAGAAAGACCAGCCCATAGCACCTAAAAAGCCAGTCTTTTCTAATCCGTTTATATAATTAGTAATGCCAACAAATGTCTCTTTTGTAGGTAAAGAAAAAGGATTGTCACTTATAAAAAATTTTCCTTTAAATGAATTTATTATAATAAATAGTATAGGAGCTAAAAAAACTACAACTAATACACAAAGTACTAAAAATATGATATTATTGCTAATATTTTTCTTACTTGATGAAGTTCTTTTATTTTTAGTGTTTTTATTTTTAATTAAAGCTTCTTGCATTATTGCTCTACCTCCCTCTTTCTAGTAAAATATAGCTGACTAAGTGCAATAACAGCTACTATTACAAAGAATATAACCGCTTTCGCTTGACCAACACCTTCATAGTTATTTCTACCATAGAAGCTATTAACTATATTAAGAGCTAACATCTCGGTTTTATGCATCGGAGCTCCATTAGTTAATGCTAAATTTTGATCATATAACTTAAAACTATTTGATAACGTTAGAAAAGTACATATAGTAATTGATGGCATTACCATTGGAATTGTTACATTTCTTAAAGTTTGCCACTTCGTTGCTCCATCAATTCTAGCAGATTCAATTAATTCTGATGGTACACTTTGAAGACCAGCTATATAAATAATCATCATGTATCCTATCATTTGCCAATTCATTAGTATAAGTAATCCTATAAAACCGAATTTTTGATTAGCTACAAGTGTCGTTCCATAGCTAGATAAAAATGCATTTATCATGGATTGCCAAGTATATCCAAGAACTATTCCACCTATTAAATTAGGCATAAAAAATACAGTTCTAAAAAAATTAGTTGCTCTTATTTTTCTAGTTAATAAATATGCTAATGTAAATGCCAATACATTTACTGTTACTATAGATATAATTGTAAATATTGTGGTAAATCCAAAAGATTCTACAAATCCTTGCCCTGATGAAAATGCTTTTATATAATTATCTATCCCTACAAACTTTGCATCACTTATTGTAGTAAAATTACAAAAAGATAGGTATAAACCTGTTATGAAAGGAATCATAAACGCAATAGAAAATGCTATTAGTGTTGGAAGTAGAAAGATTGGAAAATATTTTTTTAATGCCTTTTGCATACTATCCCCCCTATTATTAAGTATAAATTCTATATTCTTAATAAATTATTTTTAAAGAAAAAGCTTAAACCATAAATAGTTATATGACATTTACATAAAATTTAGTTTAATGTTATATATTCTTTTTATTGGATAAGCTTTTTCTATTTAATTTCAAAATAATAATTAAATATATTTTTATACTCTACTTTTATTTAGATGCTTCTTTTTCACTTGCCCATTCATCTATAACTAATTTTTTAACATCTTCCCACTTCATGTTTCCATTACAGTATTCAAGTAATGCTGCCCCAAAATCATCTTTAAATGTTTGACTTGGAAATGTAGTAAAGTTCCAGTCTACATTATATAAATCATCATTACTTAAGTATCTTATAACTTCTTTCGCTAATGGATCTTGAGGTGTTTCAGAATCTTCAAAAGTATCAAATGGAGCTATAAATCCTAATTCATTTGTTACATGATTTTTACCTGTTTCAGAAGTAAATAGCCACTCAACAAATTCTATAGATGCTTTTTGATCTGCTTCTGATGCTTTACTATTTATAGAGAAGTAGTTCTCAGTTCCTATACAAAGACCTTGTTTTTCTTCACCTTCAACTCCTGTATATATAGGCATAAACTTAACATATTCTTCTTTAACTGTATTTCCATCAACTTCAGCTATTTGTGACCATCCCCAGTTTCCATTTTGAACCATAGCAGCTTTGCCTAAAGCAAATTCTGCCATTGAATCTGAGACTGTTTTACTTCCCAATAAAGTTGGCTCACAAGTTGAGTTATTTATGTATAAATCAAATATGTTTTTAAAGTTATCTGAATAAGTAAAATCAATTTCATCTAAATTTTTTACATCTTTATCTTTATATTCATAATATATCGGAAGATTTGCTAAATGAGTTTGCCATCTCCAGTCTTCACCTGGAGTTAAAGATGTAGAAGCAAATACACCGTCTATTCCTAGTTCATCTTTCTTAGATTGCATATCTTCTGCAACTTCTTTTAATTTATCAAAGTTATTTATTTCATCTATTGATTTAGCTTTTGCAGCATCTAATGCAAAATATTTATCCATTATTGCTTGATTATAAATTATTCCATAACCTTCTTCAACATAAGGTATACCATATACTCCGTCTCCATCTTTAATAGCCATATCTTGATTTAAAAGATGACTATAAAGTTCTGTATCCTTTAAATCCGCACAATATTCTTTCCATGATTCATATCCAACTGGTCCATTTATTTGAAATAATGTAGGTGCATCTTTTTTTGCCACCTCAGACTTAAGAGTTTGTTCATAAGTACCACTAGCTGCTGTAACTATCTTAACATTTACTCCAGTTTCTTTCTCATAATCTTCAGCTATTTTTTTCCATTGAGACTCTGATTCTGGCTTAAAATTCAAGTAGTAAACTGAACCTTTACCATCATCTGATGCTTTATTATCAGATGATGATGTACAACCTGTCAATACTACAGTTGACATAATTACTGATAGTGCTATTGATACAACTTTTTTTAATTTCACCATAATAACTCTCCCCCAATTAAATTTTAAATTTAATTAAACTTATTATAAATTTATAATTAAGTTTTCGGAAACGTTTCCGAAGCTTCAGAAACGTTTTCCACTCTTAATTAGATAGTAGCACCAGGTATTATTAAAATCAATAAATTATTTAACTTTATTAAAAATTTTAATAAAAACATAATATTATCAAATAATCTCTGTTTAGACATATATATCTATATTAGTTTCCAAATATCTTTATTATATTGTTCTATAGTTCTATCAGATGAAAAATAACCAGCTTTACTTATATTAATCAACATTCTTTTAGCCCATTTTTCTCTATCCTCATACTCATTAAATACCTTATCTTTCATTCTACAATATTCTTTAAAGTCTAATAATGTCATGAACCAATCTTTCCTTATTATTTCTTTATATAATCTTATAAGATTTTCTTGATTCCCTACTTCCATTAATTTATCGCTAACAATAAAGTCTACTACTTCTTTTATTTCTTTATCTTTCACATAAAAATCAATTGGATCATATTTTCCTTCTTTATATATTTCTATTACTTTGTCGCTTTTCTCTCCAAATATAAAGATATTGTCATCACCCACAAGATTATGTATTTCTACATTAGCACCATCTTCTGTTCCTAAAGTTAATGCTCCATTTAACATAAATTTCATATTTCCAGTACCACTTGCTTCCTTTGATGCTAATGATATTTGTTCTGATACGTCACATGCTGGTATTAGTTTTTCTGCAGCTGTTACATTATAATTTTCAATCATTACAACTTTTAGATATTTATTTACATCATTATCATTGTTTATAAGTTCTTGTAAACATAATATTAAGTGTATTATATCCTTTGCAATTATATAAGCTGGTGCAGCTTTAGCTCCAAATATAACGGTTATAGGTGTTTTTGGTATAATACCATTTTTTATTTTTAAATACTTATAAATTATATATAGTGCATTCATTTGTTGCCTTTTATATTCATGTAATCTTTTTATTTGTATATCAAAAATAGAATTTTCATCTAAATCAATATTTTGAGTCTCTCTTATATAATTTTTAAGTTGTATTTTATTTTCTCTTTTTACATCTAATATATTATTTAGTACTTCTTTATTATCTATATATTGTATTAGATCTTGTAATTTTTCAGCATCTTCTTTAAATCCATCTCCTATTAAATTTTCTATTAAATTGGTCAATAGTGGATTACAATGCATTAACCATCTTCTAAATGTTATTCCGTTTGTCTTATTATTAAATTTTTCTGGATAAATTTTATAAAAATTATTTAATTCATTATTCTTTAGTATATCCGTATGAAGAGATGCAACACCATTTACACTAAAACTATAATGTATATCTATATTAGCCATATGAATTATATTATTTTCATCTATAATATAAACAGATTCATCTTTATACTTGTTTTTTATAATTTTATCTAATTCCTTTATTATTGGCATAATCTGAGGAGCAACTTTTTCAATATAATCAACAGGCCATGTTTCAAGGGCTTCTGCTAAAATAGTATGGTTAGTATATGCACATGTTTTTGAAACAACTTCTATAGCATCAATAATTTCTAAACCTTTTTCCACTAATAAGCGAATTAGCTCAGGTATAATCATAGTTGGATGTGTATCATTAATTTGTATTACTGCATAATCATATAAGTCATATAAATTACTACCTCTATCAATAGATTCATCTAGTATATATCTTGCAGCATTACTCACCATAAAATATTGTTGATAAATTCTAAGAAGACGCCCTTCCACATCACTATCATCTGGATATAAAAATAAAGTAAGATTTTCTTTAATATCTTTTTTATTAAAATCTATACCATGCTTTACTATATCTTCATTTACTGTTTCTACATCGAATAAATGAAGTTTATTAGTTATATTGTTATACCCTATAATATTAATATCATACATTCTTGAAGTTAATTTAAAACCATTAAATTTAATATCATAAGTAATATCAGTTTTATTTAACCATCCTATGCTATGAATCCACTCATTTTTCTCTTCTATTTGTAGATTATTTTTAAATATTTGCTTAAATAATCCAAAATGATAATTTAAACCTATCCCATCTCCTGGAATACCTAAAGTTGATATTGAATCAAGAAAACATGCAGCTAATCTTCCAAGTCCACCATTACCCAATGAAGGCTCAATCTCAATCTCTTCTATTTTCGATAAGCTTTTACCATTATCCAGTAATATTTTTTTAACCTTACCATATATTCCTAAATTTATTAAGTTATTAGATAATAACTTTCCAATTAAAAACTCTGCTGATATGTAATATAACTTCTTTTTTGATTTGCTTATATTTACTTTTTCTTCACTTAATTTTTTAATAGTCTTTAAAATTGCAAAATAAATCTCTTCATTTGTACATTCTGAAAGTTTTTTCATAGCATTATATTCTAATATTTGAGATAAATTCACAAGTAATCCCCCTTTGATTTGACTGAAATAATTATATATATTTCCGGAATCGTTTCCGAAAATATTATATTAATTTACTCAAGGTAAGTATAATTTATAAATTATCTTTTAACAACATATTTTTTTAATTTAATAAATATTTATTATACTGATAAATTACATAAATAATAAACCTATAGCTATCACATAATTTTAAACATATAAAAATAAGCTATTCACTATATAAAATTTTATATAGTAAATAGCTTATTTCTAATAAAAAAAGATTACGTGGCTACGTCTTACTCTCCCGGGAGGTTGCCCTCCGAGTACCATCAGCGCTAAAGAGCTTAACTTCTGTGTTCGGAATGGGAACAGGTGTATCCTCTTTTCTATAATAACCACATAATCTTTATTTGGAGCGGGTGAAGGGGATCGAACCCTCACAGCCGGCTTGGAAGGCCGGAACTCTACCATTGAGCTACACCCGCATATATTTAGAGTTAATACTCTAAAAACTACATATCATTTATTGATTTATCATTTAAATTTATTGGTCAAGTCCTCGACCTATTAGTATCGATAAGCTAAATACATTACTGCACTTACACCTTCGACCTATCAACCAGG